>CANLGQ010000054.1 GCA_947490265.1 Pseudomonadota bacterium
AAGTCGACTCGAACCGGCTACGGTCAGGCGGAGGTCGAGTCAGAGAGGCTACGCTTTTTCAAGCTCGACCACGACCCGGGACGCGGCTGTTGGCGATGCGATCGTCAACTCGGCCAGGGTGTACTAAGCAGGAGCGTCCGCTCCTTCTTGGCGAACGCGGCTGCGTCGGCGAGGGCCTGGAGCGCGTCGTCCACCGCGTCCCGTGGGCTGTGGGCCCCCCATCGCGCCAGGCGCCGAACGGCGATCCATCGGTCCAGGCGGTCGAGCGAGGCCAGCGCGCCCGAGTCGGGCTGATCGGGGAGGCCAATGGGCAGGATCCCATCGAACGAGGCCGGGATCCAGGCCGTCGCCATCAGCAGCGGGTAGGCCGGCACGTCGCGCGGACGGCGGGACAGGGCGTCCTCGAGGGTGAGCGGTCGCGCTGCATCGAGGAGCAGGTCGGCCCAGTGGGAGGCGGGGATGGAGACCTGGTGGACCGGTGCGGCGGGGTCCTCCGTCCAGGTCACCGGGCCGATCGCCGGCTGGAACGCGGTGCGCCAGCGCGCGACAACGGCCGCGATGTCGGCCGGGTCCGGCAGGTCGGAGGGCGGCGAGCCACCCGAAAAGTCTTGGCGATACCATCGGATCAGCGGACCGGCATACAACTCGGGCAAGGGCTTCGCACCGCCAGGGGGTTCGGGGTAGGGTAGCCCGCCAGGGCGGGAATGGATCAACTGCGCGACGGGCCAGGGTGGGTGGCGGTGGCAGGTCACGCGAAAGCGGCCCGCATCGCGGCATCCGGGCTGCTCGCCTTGCGGCATCACCTCGCGGGCGGGGCGAGCCTCGCCGCGGTCGAGCGGGGCGTGTTGCGGGTGCATCAGGCGTGCGGCGCGCCGGAGGACGTGATCGGTCCCGAGCAGATCCTGGCGCTGCCGGGTCAGGTGGCGCTCGGCCAGCTCAACCCACCGGCCGCGCCGGACACCGGTTTGAACGACGGCCAGCCGGTCGGCGAGCGGCTCGCGGTGGGGCGCGTTCGCGGCGTGCGCCTTGCCCTTTCGCTGGTCGGAAGGGTGACGAATGCCTTTCGGTTGCGGGAGGAGCTCTCGGATCGGGGCGCGGTGTTGCTCGGCACCAACGACTCCGAGCTCGTTCTCCACCTGATCGCTCAAAGTGCACAGCGGACGCTAGTCAACCGCCTCGTCGACGCGCTCTGGCGGCTCGAGGGGGCGTGGACCCTGGCGCTCTTGGCTGAGGAACGGGTGGTGATCGCCCGCGATCCCCAGGGCTTCCGCTCCACCTGGATTGGCCGTGTCGAGGACGGCTGGATCGCTTCGACCGACGACTGTGCGCTGCGCGCCACCCATGCGGAGTCGCGGCGCGAGTTGCGACCCGGGGAGATGGTGGTGTTCGATGGCCGCGGCGTTCAGTCGGTGCAGCCGCTCCGACCGACGGTCGCGGCGAGTTGCGCTCAGCAGGTGCTGC
Organism: Pseudomonadota bacterium; assembly: GCA_947490265.1. Taxonomy (GTDB): domain Bacteria; phylum Myxococcota_A; class UBA796; order UBA796; genus CANLGQ01. Next base: position 1,462 of record CANLGQ010000054.1, read on the forward strand.
AACTCGCCCCGGCGGAAGGTCGCCCGTTCGGGACCCCGGCGTGGGGGGTGAGGGTGGCCCTCGGCGAGCGACTCGCCTCGGAGTGTCCGGCAGACGAAGCCGATCGGGTCGTGTCGGTTCCCGGAGCCGAGGCGCTGGCGTATGGATTTGCCGCCCGTGCTCGGCTTCCGCTCGTCCCGGTCTGGTCGGCCGATCGGGCGGTGGCGCCGGCGGTGGAGGACGGGGCGGTGGCTCTCGTCGTGCCGGGGCTCGCGACCGGCGTGGAGGTCCGCGCTGCGGTCCTCGCGCTCCGCGAAGCGGGTGCGGCGCGGGTGGACGTCCGGGTGGGCGCCCCGGCCACCGTCGCCGGGTGTCGGGTTGGCGTTCCCGGCCCGAGCTCGGACGAGGTCGCCGGCCGTCCGACCACGGATCTGGCGGGTTGGCTCGGGTCCGACTCGGTCGGCCTGCTGGCCCTCGGCTCAGTGCTCGCCGTGCTCGGCGGTCCAGCCGGCTGGTGCGCAGCGTGCTTGGGCGGAAAATCGCCCTTTAACCCGGATGATCGAGGCGAACAGCTTCCTTTGTTCGCGGGCGCCTCCCAGCCCGGTTAGGTCTCTGGGCCCCCACCAGGAGACCGTCGCCATGATCGGCTTTTCCCCGACCGAAGAGCAAGATGCGCTTCGCAGCCTTGCCCACGACTTCGCCGAGAAGGAGATCCGTCCGGTCGCGGCCCATCACGACCAGACCGGCGAGTTTCCCTGGCCGGTGATCCGGGCTGCCCATGCCGTCGGGATCATGAACACCCACATCCCGGAGAAGTGGGGCGGGCTGGGCCTGGGGTGCCTCGAAGCCTCGATGATCGCCGAGGAACTCGCCTGGGGATGTACCGGGATCGGCACGGCCCTCGAGGCCAACGGGCTGGCGCTCGAGCCGGTGATCGCCGGCGGGTCCGACAGCATCCTGGAGCGCTACGTGGCTCCCATGACGGCCGAGCCGAGGATGGCCGCCTACGCAGTCACCGAGCCGGGCGCGGGCTCCGACGTGGCCGGCATGCGCACGACCGCGACCCGCAAGGGCGATCGCTACCTGTTGAACGGCGCCAAGATGTGGATCACCAATGCTGGCGTGGCCGATTGGTACTTCGTGGTCGCCTACACCGATCGCGACGCCAAGTACAAAGGAATGACGGCGTTTGTGGTGGAGAAGGGGTGGAAGGGCGTCGAGGTCGGCAAGAAGGAATGGAACCTCGGTCAGCGGGCGAGCGACACCCGCGGGATCACGTTCACCGATGTGGAAGTCCCCGAGGAGAACGTCATCGGGAAGGTCGGGGGCGGGTGGTTGCTGGCGATGGGAGCGTTCGACCACACCCGTCCGCTCGTGTCGTCGGCGGCCGTCGGCTTGGCTCGGGCCGCGTTCGAGCATGCCCGGCAGTACGCGACCGAGCGCAAGAGCATGGGAACGGCCATCGCGGGACACCAGGCGATCTCCTTCCTCATCGCGGACATGGCCAAGGACATCGAGGCCGCTCGTCTGCTCGTTCGGCAGGCCGCCTGGATGAAGGACAGCGGTCAGCGGAACACCATGTACGCCTCGATGGCCAAGTGCTTTGCTGCCGACACCGCCCACCGCGTGGCGACCGACGCGGTCCAGGTGTTCGGCGGCTACGGCTACAGCTCGGAGTATCCGGTCGAGAAGCTCCTGCGCGACTCCAAGATCTTCCAGATCTACGAGGGCACCAGCCAGATCCAGCGCCTCATCATCGCCAAGGAGTTGTTCGAACGCGCGAGGTGAGTAGGTTCTCCATTCCGGAGGGCTGATGCCGTTCACCGCGGGACCCGTGGAGCCGTTTCTCGGCGGACTCCACGTCCATCACTTTGACTTCGACAATGGCCTGCGGCTCGAGGTCGTGCCGGACAAGTCGGTGCCGGTGGTCGCCATGCAGACCTGGTTCCGGGTCGGGGCTTCCGACGAGATCACCGGGAAGACCGGTCTGGCCCACCTTTTCGAGCACCTGATGTTCAAGGGCACCGATCGGTACCCGGAGGGCGAATTCCAGGCGCGGGTCGACGCGATGGGGGGATCGCGCCACCTCAACGCCTGGACCTGGCTCGATCAAACGGTGTTCGTGGGCGCCGTCCCGGCCAACGCGCTCGCCAGCTACGCCGAGCTCGAGGCCAGCCGGATGACCGGCCTCGTGGTCGACGAGCCCGCGTTCCAGGCCGAGCGCGAGGTGGTGATCAACGAGCGCAAGCTGGTGGTCGACAACGACCCCGACGGGCTCCTCGACGAGCGGCTCATGGCGGAGGCGTGGCCCGACCACCCCTATGGGCGCCCCACGATCGGCTGGCAGGTCGATCTCGACGCGTTGAGCAACGAAGATGCCCGTTCGTTCTATCGAAAGTGGTATGCGCCGGATCAAGCGACGATCGTGGTGGTGGGCGACACCGCACCCGAGGCCGCCGCCGCGCTGATCGACCGGCTGTATGGCGGCATCGCGCGTTCCGGCACCGTCCGGGTGAGCCCGAACGCCGACGCGGAGCAGGTCGTCGCGAGGCGCTTCGAGATGGAGCTTCCGCTCGCCGCCGAGCGCCTTCAAGTGGTTATCAAGGTCCCTGGCGCCACCCATCCCGATCGGCCGGCGCTCCTCGTGCTCACCGCTGCCCTCGTGAGCGGGCGTTCGAGCCGGCTGATTCGCGCACTGCGCGATGCCGGCCTCGTCGCCGATGTGAGCGCCTCGGTCCCGCCTCTCAAGCATGTCTCGGGTCTGCAGATCAGCCTCACCGGCCGGCCCGACGTTCCGATCGACGTCGCGGAGGAGGCGCTGTGGCGGGAGCTGGATCGCGTGTCCGCCGAGGGGATCAGCGAGGGCGAGCTGACGCTCGGCGTGGCCCAGTGGGAAACCGCCAATTGGTCCAGGCTGAACGACGCTTCGGGCCGGGCTGACTTCGTCGGGTGGGCGCTGTCGCCCACCGGCCGCCTGGCGGATGGACTCGCGCAGATCACGGCGATCGCCAACGTCACGCGCGAGGACGTGAACCGCGTCGCGCGGGCGTACCTGCAGCGCGCGCGCAGCACGACCGGCATCGGGCGCACCGGGACCGCCCGGGTGCCCACCCCGACAGAAGGCCTGCCGGCGCTCATCGCGCCCGCCTCGCGAACCATCGTCTCGGGCCGCGCCCCGGCGAACCTGGCGCATCGTCCGGTCGATCAGGTGGAGCGGGTGCCGCTCGGGCACGCGACCTTGTTCACCGCCTACGACCCGGTGATCCCGGTGGTGGGCTTCCAGATCCGCTTCCCGGTCGGCGCTGCGACCGATGAGCCACGGAAGGAAGGAACGGCCGTGCTCGCTGCGGAGATGCTCCTGCGGGGTACGAAACACAGGGATCGGCGGGCCTTCGAGGAGGCCCTCGACCAACTCGGAGCCAGTCTCTCGGCCTCCGCTGGCCCCGACGAGTTGGTCGTCGGCGGCCGTTGCCTGACCCGAACCTGGCCAGCCGTGGTCTCGCTGTTGCGAGAGGCCCTCCTCGAGCCGCGGTTCGACGCAGGCCAACTCGCTGACCTGGCGGAGGAGACGGTGGCCGAGCTGATCGCGAGCCGCGACAGCGACGATCACCTTGCGGATCTCGGACTTGGCCGCGCCCTCTACGGCCCCGGCCACCCCTACGGTCGAAACGCCGCGGGTTCGGTGGAGAGCGTGCCGCGGGTCACCGTCGAAGACCTGGTCGCGTTTCATGGCCGCGTGCTGCAGGCCGATCAGGTCGTCGCCGGGGTCAGCGGCGCGTTCGACGCGAACACCCCCGACGACCTCCGCAGCCTCCTCGCGGGTGTGGGCGGCGGGGTTGCCTGGAACCTTCCGCTCGCGGCCGCGCCACGAGCCGGTCCGCGCGTGATCCTGGTCGATAAACCGGACCGCACTCAGGCCCAGGTGCGCCTCGGGCTCGCCGGGCTGGATGCGCGAGATCCCGATTTCCCTGCCTTTGTCTTGTTCAATGAGGCCTTCGGCGTGGGGTTCGGCGGGCGTCTGATGAAGGAGGTGAGGGTGAAGCGAGGGTGGAGCTACTTCGCCTACAGCCACCCGATCCTGCGCCCGGCGACCGTCGAATGGCATGCCATGCTTGCTCCGAGCAACGAGTACGCCATCGAGGCGGCTGCGCTCGCCCGACAGCTCGTGGGCGAGGCGCGCCAGGGGCTCACCCGAGACGAGATCGCCCAGGCCCGGGCCTCGCGGACCAACGGGCTCCCCTTCGAGGTCGACACCGCCGGAAAGCGGCTGGAGTTGGCGATTCGCCAGCACACGACGGGCTACGATCGAGTCACGGCGACCCGAGCGATGGAGGCAATGGCCGATGTCGCGGTCAACGAGGCCTTTGTGCGACGGATCCGACCCGAGGACCTCGCGGTCGTCGTGGTCGGAACGGCGTCGGTCCTCCGGGAGAAGCTGGAGAAGGAGTTTGGGCCGGTCGAAGTGGTGGCCTACGACGCGCTGTGAGCACGCACCCGCTTAGGTGGGCTTGACCCTGGCACCTTCTACGATCCCGGCCACCACGCCGGGGTCGGCCAGCGTGGACGTATCGCCGAGTTGATCTGGGGCACCTTCCGCGATCTTGCGTAGGATCCGGCGCATGATCTTGCCCGACCGGGTCTTCGGGAGGCCCGCCACGAACTGGAACAGGTCGACCTTGGCGTGCGCCCCAATTGTCGTGCGCACGAGGTGGTTCAGGCTGTCTTCCAACGCCCGGGTTCCCGTGAGCCCGGCGTTCAGGACCACGTAGGCGTAGACCCCTTGGCCCTTGATGTCGTGCGGGTACCCCACGACGGCGGCTTCCGCGACGTCGTCCGCCGCCACGAGCGCAGACTCGAATTCCGCCGTCCCCATGCGGTGACCCGCCACGTTGATCACGTCGTCGACCCGGCCGGTGATCCACCAATCGCCGTCGGCGTCCCGGCGTGCCCCGTCGCCGGTGAAATAGTACCCAGGGTAGGTCTGAAAGTAGGTCGAGACGTAGCGCGCGTGGTCGCCCCACACGGTGCGCGCCTGCCCGGGCCAGGAATGGGCGAGGCACAACCGGCCTTCCCCGGGTCCGATGATCGGGTGGGCGTCGGAATCGAGGATCACGGGCATCACTCCGGGGAGGGGTCGGGTCGCCGAGCCCGGTTTCGTCGGCGTGACGTTGGCGATGGGCGAGATCAGGATCCCACCGGTCTCGGTCTGCCACCAGGTGTCCACCACCGCGCACCGGCCCTCTCCGACCACGTTGGCGTACCAACGCCACGCGCTCGGGTTGATCGGCTCGCCGACGGTGCCGAGCACCCGGAGCGAGCTGCGGTCGTACTGTTTGACTGGCGCGTCCCCGAAGGCGGCGAGCGCTCTGAGCGCGGTCGGCGCGGTGTAGAAAACGGTGATCCGATGGCGGGCCACGACGTCCCAGTACCGGCCGGGATCCGGGTACGTCGGGATCGACTCGAACATCAGGGTCGTCGCGCCGTTCGCGAGCGGACCATACACGATGTAGCTGTGGCCGGTGACCCAGCCGACGTCGGCGACGCAGGCGTAGATGTCGTCCTCCCGGAGGTCGAAGACGACGCGGTGAGTCCAGGAGGCCCAGGTGATGTACCCGCCGGTTGTGTGGACGAGACCCTTGGGCTTTCCGGTCGATCCGGACGTGTAGAGGATGAACAGCGGATCCTCGGCGTCGACGATCGCGGCGTCGAGGGTGTCGCCGGCGCTCGGGACGACCTCGTCCCACCGGTGATCCCGGCCCGGTTGCCAAGCGACCGTCCCTCCGGTGTGGCAGTACACGAGGCAGGCGTCGATGTGCTCGCCGGCCATGGCCTGGTCGGCCGTCGCCTTGAGCGGCACGGACCGCCCGCCCCTCCGTCCCTCGTCCTGGGTGATCACGACCCGCGCACCCGAGTCGCGGATCCGGTCTCGGAGCGACTCGGCGGAGAACCCGCCGAAGACCACCGAGTGAACGGCTCCGAGCCGCGCCACGGCCAGCATGGCGATCGCGGCCTCCGGCACCATCCCCATGTAGAGGATGACCCGCTCCCCCCGACTGACGCCGAGCTTCCGGAGCGCGTTCGCGGTGCGGCACACCTCGCGGTGCAGCTCGCGGTAGCTGAGGCGGCGGACCTGCCCCGGCTCGTCGCCTTCCCACAGGATGGCCGTCTTGTCCCCGCGAAGGGCGAGGTGGCGATCGAGGCAGCTCTCGGTGAGGTTGAGCTGACCGTCGGCGAACCAGCTGAACGGGCCCTCGGCGATCGCGTGGTAGCTGCCTTCCAGCCCGAGCGTCGGCGGCCGGCGCCAGGCGATGGAGCGGCGCGTCTCGGCCAGCCAGAACGCATTCGGGTCGTTTGCGGCGTCCATCGAGGCGGTGCGCCAGTCGTCCATCGAGCGGATGGGCGAACTGGAACCTGCCATGACGCGGGCAGGTGGGGCGAACACGTCGGACATCTCGGCCTCCCGATGGGCCCGCGAGGATAGCACAGCCGGGTTAGTCGCAGCCCGAGGTGCCGGTGCCCAAGCGGTTGTTCTTGGTAGACGGATCGAACCACGCTTTTCGCGTACTTTTTGCCCTGCCGCCCCAGCACGCCAGCGACGGCTTCCCGACCCGTGCGCTGTATGGGTTCACGTTGCTTTTTCAGAAGATGATGCGCACGTTCAAGCCGGACTACTGTGCGGTTGCCTTCGACTCGGGGAAGTCGTTTCGAAACGCGATCTACGCCGACTACAAGGGGCATCGTCCGGAAATGCCGGAGGACCTTCGCCGGCAGTGGCCGCACCTTCCGAAGATGGTGGAAGCCTTCGGGTACAAGGTGGTGGGGGTCGACGGGTTCGAAGCCGACGACGTGCTCGGCACGCTCGCCACCCGCTTCGCCGGTCCCGAACTCGAGGTCTACCTCGTCACCGGCGACAAGGACTTCTGCCAGCTCGTCAACGAGCACATCCGAGTTCACGACGATCGCAAGGGAGAGACGCTCGGTCCAGCCGAGGCCGAGGCCTGGCTCGGGGTTCCGCCGCACCAGGTGATCGATCTGCTGGCGTTGGTGGGCGATGCGTCGGACAACATCCCCGGCGTTGCCGGGGTCGGGGACAAGACGGCGACCCGCCTGCTTCAAGAGTTCGGCGATCTCGACGGGGTGCTCGCTGCGGCGGCGGACGGTCGGATCGCTGGGAAGCGAGGGGAGGTCCTCGTCGCCTCGGCGGAAGACGCCCGCTTGTCCCGGCGCCTCGCGACGATCGAGACCCAGGTGCCGATCGACCTCACGCTCGAGGAGCTTCGCCCGCGCGGGATCGACGAGGCTCCCCTGCGCGAGATGTTCGATCGCTGGGAATTTGGCCCGGTTGCGCGGCAGCTTCTGCCGCACAAGGTGACCGTAGACCAAAGTGAGTATCGGGGGGCCTCCTCTGGCGAAGAGGTCGAGACGGCGGTCGCGGCCATTCGGGTCGCTGGGGAGTGCGGGATCTCGGTTCGCGCCACCACGGTTGACCCCGAGCGGGCACAGATCCTCGACTTCGCCGTGGCCTGGGGACCTTCGAACGTCCTCGTGATTCCGGTCGGACTCGCCACCGAGGCCTTCTACGCCTTGTTGGCCGACCCAGCGGTTCTCAAGCACGGCCACGACCTCAAGGCGAGCGTCCGCGTTCTCCGCCGGCACGGTCGCGCGCTGGGCGGGCTGGGCGACGACACCCGGCTGCTGGACTACGTCCTGACCGCCCATCGGCGCACCCACGGCCTCGACGACCTCGCCCAGCGCCACCTCGGCCACAACTTGGCCGTCGCCGACGCGCAGGAGTCGCTGCTCGGGGGAACTCCGCCCGTCGCGGCGGGGGAGGCCGCACACCTGCCGCTCCTGTTGCACGGCCGCCTTCGCTCCCGCCTCGATCCCGGGCCCGCGCACGTCTACGCCGAGATCGAGATGCCGCTGCTTCCGGTTCTCGTCCGAATGGAAGAAGCCGGTATTTTTCTGGACAAGGCCGCGTTGGAAGCCGTACTCGTCGATGTCGCCGGGCGCGTGACCGAGAAGGAAGCGGAGTGCCACGCGATCCTCGGGCGACCGTTCAAGGTGGGAAGCCCCGCCGAGGTGGGCCGCCTCCTGTTCGAGGAGCTGGCGCTCCCGACCGGCAAGAAGACCAAGACGGGCTGGTCCACGGATTCCTCGGTGCTCGAGGGTCTGGCCGACGCCCACCCCCTTCCTGCAGCGATCCTCGAATGGCGCGCCCTGCAGAAGCTCGAGAGCACCTACCTCCGCAAGCTGCCGGCCTTCGTCGCCGGGGACGGGCGGATCCACACCACGTTGCAGCAGGCGGTCGCGGCCACCGGGCGGCTCGCCTCGTCCGACCCCAACCTCCAGAACATCCCGGTTCGCACCTTCGAGGGGCGCCGGATCCGCGAGTGCTTCGTGCCGGCGCCGGGGCATGTGTTCGTGTCCGCGGACTACTCTCAGGTCGAGCTTCGGATCCTGGCACACTTTTGTCAGGCCGAGGCCTTGGTCCAGAGCTTTCGCGACGGCGAGGACATCCATCGACGCACCGCCGCCGAGGTCTGGGGCCTGTCCCTCGATCAGGTGACTTCGGAGCAGCGCAGCGCGGCGAAGGCCATCAATTTCGGGATCCTCTACGGGATGAGCGCGTTCCGGCTCGGCCGCGATCTGGCGATTGGCCAGGAAGCAGCCAAGAAGTACATGGATGATTACTTTGCCCGGATGCCCTCGGTGTCGGTGTTCGTCGAGGATTCGAAGGCCTTCTGTCGCAAGCACGGGCACGTCGAGACGCTGTTCGGAAGGCGTAGGTTGATCCCGGAGATCTACGACAAGGACTTCCAGACCCGGTCGGGGGCCGAGCGGGAAGCCGTCAACACGCGGGTTCAGGGTACCGCCGCCGATCTCATCAAGATGGCGATGATCCGCGTCGATCGCGTGCTCGCGGGGGGACGGTCGCGCCTCCTCCTCCAGGTGCACGACGAGCTGTTGCTCGAGTGCCCGGAGGGGGACGCCGACGCGGTGAAGGCGATCGTCGTCGCCGAGATGATGGGGGTCGCCGACCTCGTCGTGCCGTTGCATGTGAACGCGGCGATCGGGCGGAATTGGAACGAGGCCCACGGCTGAGGCCGCGAGGCGATAGTCTGCCGTCAGCGGAGGGTAGGTTGGACGAGCGCTCGCGGAGCCACGAGGCGGACATCGAGCTGGTCACGGCCGTGCAGGCCGGCGACCTGGTGGCGTTTCAGGGTCTGGTGGAGAAGTACCAGAACCGGATCTTCTCCATGGTGTACGGGATGACCCGCAACCGGGAGGATGCGCGGGACATCGCCCAGGACACGTTCGTCAAGGCCTACCGGAACCTCCAATCGTTTCGCCTCGAATCCAGTTTCTACACCTGGCTGTACCGGATCGCGATGAACCTCACGATCGACCATTCGCGCCGCGTCAAGCGGCGGCCGACCGGCGAATTCGACGAGGAGGTCGCCCAGCGCGACGATGCCGGATCCGTCGCCGAGCCCCACCACATCGACTCCCCGTCGCGCGCGCTCGAACGCAAGGAGCTGTACACCCACATCATGGACGCCTTGGAGCACCTCCCGGCCGATCAGAAGCAGGTGATCCTGCTTCGCGAGCTCGAGGGCCTCTCGTACAAGGAGATCGCCGACCTGATGGAGATCCCGGAGGGCACTGTCATGAGTCGGTTGTTCTATGCGCGGAAGAAGATGCAGAAGCTCCTCGCGAGTCACCAACCGTGATCGCTGCGAGATGGTTCGAATGAAGGGGGCCCCGCTGGCGTCCACGAGATCGAACAGGACCCGCGAAGGCGCCGGCAGTGCGCCCTCCTGCGGAAGAGGTGGCCGATGAACCTCGAGAATTTGCTGCGATGCGTGCGGGACGGCGTGGCGTCGGCCGACGAGCTGGCGGCCTGCCGGTCGCTCGTGGCCACGGATCCGAGGATCCCCGACGAGCTCCGCGTCGCGCTGTTCGACGACGACACGGCCGGCGACGCTGCGGGCCTGCTCGCGATCCTGGGCGCCGACGATCTTGGACTCGCTGCGGCCCTCCAGACCGAGCTCGACGGAACAGAACGTGGGCTGGAACTCGCCGAGCTCGAGCTCGACGGGATCCCGGTCGCGGAGGCCGTTCGCGCCCTGGGGGGGGAGATCGACCTGGCAGCCGCGCTGGAACTGCCGGTGGTTCCCCTCGGTGCGGCGCTCGCCGCCGAGGCGGGGATTGTCGAATTGTGGGCGGGGGTCGCAGGTCAAATCGGGATCGGTGTCGTTCCGGTGGCGGATGCGATCCGCGCGCACGCGGGCGCGGTGGACCTCTGGCCGGCAGTGGCTCGGGCGGTGGCGCCCCGGCCGGTCGCCGCGAACAACAACCGGTGGTGGCTCTCCGGGCTCGTGGCGGCGGCGGCGGCGGCGCTGCTCGTCGTGGGCTGGCCCGGCGATGCACCGGAGGCGCCCCTGGTGTTCGCCGGCGCCGGCGAGACGCGGATCGAGGAGCTCGTCGTGAGCGACAAGGTCACGGTAATGCAGCTGGAAGGGGATGAGGGAGCGCTCATTCTCTGGATCGAAGACAACGCGCCGACGGAGGTGCTGTGATGACCCCCTGGATGAAACGGCTGGTTCTGGGCCTCGGCATCCTGGCCGCTTCGGCCGCGTGGGTCGAACCGGTGCTTGCGCAACAGCCCCAGGCCCAGGAAGCGCCGGCCGGCAAGTCGAACATCACCATTCGGGTGGTTCACGCCACTCAGAGCGGGCGCGTCGATCCGGCACTCAAGGCGGTGGAGGCGCAGCTCAAGTTCACGCGATTCACCGGGTTTGCCCAGCTTTCGTCCAACACGGCGCAGGTGGCGACCGGCGCTGAGACCGCCGTCCCCGTGCCGGGCGGGCGGCGCCTGCGGGTGGAGCTGTTGTCGCGGACCCCGACCCAGGCCCGGGCCCGGGTTCGGCTCTTCGAAGCGGGGGAGCCCCTCGCGGACTCGACTCAGGTGGTGCCGCGTGGCAAGACGATCCTCATCGGCGGTCCCAAGTTCGACGGTGGGGTCTTGCTCCTCCTCGTCACGGTGAACTGACCGCGGCCATGTTCGTCGTCCTCTCTACGGTCCCGGTCGATGCCGAGTCGCGGATCTCCGAGGCGTTGGTGCGGCGCGGCCTCGCCGCCTGCGTCAACGCGATCCCCGGCGTGGTGTCGACCTACGTGTGGCAAGGTCAGCTTTGTCGCGAAAGCGAGGTGACGTTGCTCATCAAGGTCGCCGCCGCGGGCGTGGGTCCGCTGACCGACGCGCTGCGCGAACTCCACCCGTATCAGGTGCCAGAAATCCTGGTTCTTCCTGTCGATATTGCGGGCAGCGACGCGCGCTACGTCGCCTGGGTGCGCGCGGCGGCTCCGCTCGTGGGAGGATGAGCCGCGGAGGGCCCGTGACCCTGTTCGAGAAGATCGCTCGCCGCGAGATCCCGGCCGAGATCGTCTACGAGACGTCGGAGGCGGTGGCGTTTCGCGACATCCACCCTCAGGCTCCGGTGCACGTGCTGGTCGTGCCGAGGCGCGTCCTTTCCGGCGTCAGCGCGGCCGATGCCGGGGATGCGGGGCTGCTGGGGCACCTGTTGTGGGTCGCCGCCGAGGTCGCGCGCCAGGAAGGGATCGCCGGGAGCGGCTATCGACTCGTCGTCAACGATGGGATTCACGGCGGCCAATCCGTCGATCACCTCCATGTCCACGTCCTCGGCGGGCGCCCGCTGAAGTGGCCGCCGGGGTGATGGGTGGATCTAGCGCTCGCCACAGACGGGCTCAGCTCGCGCGGGCAGGTGGTTCCGTTCTCGGAGATCCGGGGTTTTGTCGAGCGCTATGACCGCTGGACGGGGGCGCTGTGGGTGGAGGTGCTCGGGCCCGGCTGGCGGGTCCCGATCGAGCCCGGTTGGGGAGCGCTGCGCGCGGAGCTGCGGGCCGCCCTGCCGGATCGGCCGTTCTCTAGCGCATGGGAGTCCGGGCGATTCCCCCCTTGTCCGCTGGGCCTCCCCGGTGACGCGGCATTCGCCCTGGCTTTGGTCGCTACGGGGGCTGGCGTTGCGACGGCCGCCGCGATGGCCGGACCCCTTGCCGCGGCCTTGGTGGGGGTCGTGGCCGGCTGGCCAGTGGCCCGGATGCGCGACGCGGTCGTCGTCGGGGCGCGTGGCTTCTCGGCAGGGCCGCCCTGGGCGCCGGGCGTTCGGTGGGACCGGGTAGTGAGCGTCACGGCGGCGCCGCGGGGGCGCGTCGCCCTGATCTGGGCGCGCACCCAGGATGGCCTGCTGGCGGCGGCGGTACCCATTGGCCTGGTCCCGGCGGTGCGGGCGCGCGTTCAGCGCCTGGGGGGCCTTGCGCTCCAGGTGGGCGAGCCGGATCTCGACGCCGGCTACGCTGCCTGGAGGGCTCCGGCGCGCGGGATCCCATGGGGCCTCGCGCTCGGCACCGTGCTCGCAGCCGGTTTCGCGGCGGATCCGGCTCAGGTGATCGCGATCGGACTGGGCGCGGCGGCGGCCACCGGGGTGCTCGGCGCGGCGGCCGAAGCCCGGGCGACTGGGTGGGGCTTTGGCGCCATCGGCTGGCTCACTCTGCTCTACGCGGCGTTCCTGGCATTGGTGGGCATTCAGCGGGTGCTGTGAGCACCCCGATCTGGTCGAGGATCGGGCGGAGCGCCGGATGGTCGATCGCCCGGGCGGCGGAGGCGACGAACTCGTGCATCCCGGCGTGCCCGGCTCGGTGGTAGACCAGCGCTTGCACCGCCATGTCCAGCCGGTCGAGCTGCCGGACGAATTGGGCTTCGGCATCGGCCTTGGCCTCGTAGGCTGCCACCAGCGCGGCCAGATCGGGGCGGCTGGCGAGCAGGCTGTGAATTGCGGCGGCTTCTCGCCGGTGCTTTTCGGCCTGCGGCACGCGATCGGCAGGGGTGAGGTCGCCCACTCGGACCTCCGCGAGATCGTGCAGCGCGGCATACGCGAGGCACCGCCCGCGATCGAGCTCTGGGGGGGCGAACACCAGCGCAAGCCAGCCGACTCCCCAGCTGTGCGCCGCCACGCTCTCGGGGCAGGGGACACCGCGCCGCACCCACCCAGCCCGGTCGAGGCCTTTCAACGCCGCGACTTCGAGTAGCGTGTCGAGCGGGATCACCGGACGAGGCGGTCGCGTTGGGGGGCGAGGCCGAACGACAGCAGCACCGGATCCACGGCCTGGCGGGCCTCGAACGCCGCCCGGGTCCGGATGCCGAACTGTCCCGCGCCGACCAGGATCCGCGCGAGCGGACCCCCGAGCGGATTGCCTGGCCCGAGGGCGATCACGACATCGGGCGCGGTGTGGGCGAGCGCCGACTGGACCGCGGCGCCGAGATCGAAGGTCTCGACGACCTGGTGGTCGAGCGTGTAGTCGCGTAGCGAAACAGGATCCGCCGAGAAGGGGCGAAACGTGTAGCCACGTCCGTCGGTGAGCGGCACCCGCGGTGGACGCCAACCCAGGTCGGACAGGGCGGCGCGCGCCCGATCGCGCGTGGCGGCGAGGAGCGGCGTGTGGAACGCGGAGTGAAGCGGAAGCTGGAGCGGGAAGATCCGGCTTCCGGTGTCGATCTTCGGGAGGTTCGCCAACAGGTGCTTTACCCCACCGTCGTCGGCGCCGAGGACCGCGTGGCCGCCGAGCCGGATGGACCACCAAGCCTGGTGGCCCGCGGCGCGCGCCCCGGCAATCGCAGCCTCGACGTGCGCTTCAAGCCGAGCGTCGGGTCTCCAGTCGTCGCCGCTCACCGGGTAGAGAACCTGCCCGCCGAGGACGTTGTCGGCCTGCCAGGCACCCAGCGTGTCGATGAGCTGCAGGGCGTCGGCGAGGGGGAGCGCCCCGGCGGCGGCGAGTGCGGTGTACCAACCCATCGAGTTGCCGCAGAACCCGACCACGTCGTAGCGACCCAGGTCGAGGTCAGCGAGATCCGCGAGGCTGGCGGCCGCCGTGAGCAGGCTGGCGTTCTCCCCGGCGAGGTGATCCGCCGTGCGCCACGGGCGCGCGTCGAGCTCGGCAACCGGGATTCGTCCCTCGGTCAGCCGCTGGCGGTCCGCGGCGGCGATCACCGCCTGCGCGTCGGGGCTGCGCCCCCGCAGCGACCCCAGCGAGCCGCGCTCGTACGAGCCGCGCCCCGGACACACGACGAGGGCCCGCTTCACGGATGCATCTCCGGTACCCGACCCGAACGTCCCTGGGGCAAGAGCGCGCGGATCGCGCTCTCGATCTCGGCCTCTTGGACCAGCACCAGGTTCGCTGCCGCGGCGAGTGGAATGAAGGTGTCCGGTGCGGTGATCGCCTGGATTTGTGCGCCCGGCACCCGCGCGGCCATCTCGGCGCAGATCTCGTCGGCCACCCCGCTGTGGCGGCGACATTCATCCACCACGAGCAGGCGGCCGGCTTCGCGCGTGTGGACTTCGAGCGCATCATGCGGAAGGGGGAGCAGCCAGCGCAGGTCGATCACCCGCACGCGTCCGCCCTGTTGGGTCGCCCGTCGCGCGGCGCGCAGGGCCATCCAGAGGCCGTTCGCATAGGTGGCGATCACGAGATCGAGCGTGCCGCCGGTCCCCTCGTCGGTGACGCCGACCTCGCCCACCGCGATCGATGTGTGCGGCTCCGGGTACCGCGCGAGCCAGCCGCCGTCGCCGTCGGCATGCAGGTCCTTCGTCATGTACAGCGCGATCGGCTCGAGGAACACGGTGGTGCGGCCATGAACGAGCGCGGCCGTCGCGAGGGTGCGCAGCATGCGGGCGGCGTCGTCCCCGCGTGCGGGGCACCCGACGAGCAGGCCTGGGATCTCGCGCAGTTGACCGATGCCGTTGTCGTTGTGGAAGTGGCCGCCGAACCCTCTCTGGTAGGCCAGCCCAGCCACCCGCACGACCATCGGGTTTCGGAACTGACCTTGGGAAAAGAACTGCATTGAGGCAGCTTCTCCGCGGAGCTGGTCGACCGCGTTCGCGAGGTAGGCGAGGTACTGGATCTCCGGGAACGGGAGCAGGCCCGCATGCCCTGCGCCGATCGCCAGACCGAGGATGCTCGTCTCGTCGAGAAGGGTGTTAAACACGCGACCTACACCCGCTTTCGCGGTCAGGTCGGTCGTGACATGGTACACGCCGCCCTTTTTCGCGACGTCCTCCCCGAACAGGATCATTTCGGGTCGGGCGAGCAGCAGGTCGAGGAGGGCTCGGTTGATGTGATGCGCGAGGTGCCTCGGTCGCTCGTCGCGTTCGGGGAGCTTGCCGAACGCCGCCAGGCGGGCCTCGGGGGCGGCCACCGGTACGGCGGAAGCGATGGTCGCCGGATCGTGCTGAAACAGGGGGGCCACGACCTGCTCGCGCGTCGTGATCTTCGGCCGCCGGATCGCCTCGCGGGCCTGGGCACCCAGCCTTGCGCGGATCGAGGCGTACAGCGTCAGGATCTCCTCGGCGGTGGCCCAGCCGCCGTCGAGGAGCAGCGCGGCGCTCGCGAGCAGGGGGTCCTGGGCTTCGGTGGCGGCGATTTCGCCGTCCGAGTGGTACAGTTGCTCCACGTCGCTGCCGGCGTGACCGAGCAGGCGCACCGTGCGCAGATGGAGGAACGCCGGTCGGCGCCGTTCCCGGACGAAGGCGACGGCCGCCTGTGCGGCGTCCCACGCGCTCGGGAGGTCGAGACCGTCTCCTGCGAAGTACGCCAGGTCCGGCTGCTGGCTCCAGGTGTGCGCGATCCAGCCGGACGGGGTGTGGGTGGAGATCCCGATGCCGTTGTCTTCACAAACGAAGAGCACCGGCGCCGGCACATTCTGGTAGGCCGCCCAGCGGGCGGTGTTGAGGGCGCCCACTGCGACCGAGTGGTTGGCGCTCGCGTCGCCGAAGCTCACCATCGAGATGCGATGCTCTCGGACGCCGAGGAGCCTGGCGCGACGATCGAGGGCGACCGCGAAACCGACGGCCTTTGGGAGCTGGCTCGCGATCGTCGAGGTTTGGGGGGGGATATGGAGGGCATGACTGCCGAACACCTTGTGCCGCCCGCCAGCGATCGGCTCGTCAGCCGCCGCGCACAGGCCCAGCAGCACGTCGAACGCCCCATCCCCGGCATACTGCCTCGCGCGCCCCGTTCCGGGCTCGGCCCCGGACCGCGCACACCAGAAGGCGCCAGAGCGATAATGGAGGAACGCCCAATCGTCTGGCCCGAGCGCTGCTGCAACGGCCGCGTTCCCCTCGTGACCCGCTGACCCGATCGTGTAGTAGCTTTGACCGTCGTTTTTCAGCTCGCGGGCGAGCAAGTCGAGCACCCGCGACTCGAGCTGGGCCTCGAAGAGGCGCCTCGCCTCGCGCGCCGACAGACCGGTACCCGCGCGCACCGGGGCGTCCAAATCGCGCCGCGGGGTTGCCGCAGCGCGCTCCTGGATGAAGGTCCGAAACGCGCCCTCCACGGTCGCCGCTCGCGAAACAGCCACCGGTCAGTCCTCGGTCGGTGGCGGGACTTCGGCGACGCCTTCCCAGGCCGGATCGGGGGTATCGAAGAGGACGCTGATCCGCCCTGGCTCGCTCTCCACGAGGTAGCCGGACGGGAAGTGTCGGTCCAGGGCTGTCGAGACCGCGCTCGCGAACGTCCGATCCAGGTTGCCGACCCCCGACAATTCCACGCAGGTGCCCGGTGGAGTCGGGATCCCAGCCAGGAAGTCCGCAAACTGCATCATCGCTCGGACCGCCATCGCTGGCGTCGCGCGGGACATGACCAGCGTGAACGGGACGCCCTCCTCCTGGTTGTACTCGAGTCGAATCTGAGGAGGAAGGAGCGAAGCAAGCGCCCGGGAGCGCTCGACGACGTCGATCAGCCAGCCCTCCGACGCAACGGGCCGAATCGGGAGGCTCCTCGCTCGGGTCGACACCGGACGTTCGTCGTCTACCGTGGTGTCCCGGTCGGCGTGCGCCCCCAGCGCCTCGGACAGGTCGTCCACGGCGACGGGAAGTCGGGGTGCAGGGCGTGGCACCTGACCCTGCGCGTCGCCGATTCGCGGCTTCAAGGGGTCGCCGCTCGGTGCGCCGGGTCGCCCCAGCCCGGCGAAGGGGGACGGACCGGGGGGCGTAGAAGGGCTCATCGGCGGGAAAGAGGGTCGATTGGGGGCCGGCCGGGGAGTGCCCCCTACCGACCGCGCGCGGCCGAGAAGTCCGGTGGCGGCCGCCGGGGGACCGGACGTGCCCGCGGGAGGGGGCGTGAAGGGCGCGGTCGGGGCCGGCGCCGGGGAAAGCGACGGAGCCAACGACGGTGGATAGGAGGCGCGCTGGGTTGGGCCCCCGAGACCCTTCCCAAGCAAGGGAGGCTTCGCCGCGGGGTTCGGTTGTCCGCCTCCGGGCGGAGGACGCGTGGCGGGCTGCGAAACCGGGTTGGGCCGGGCGAGGCTCGACGGGGGCAGGGCCATCCCACCGATCCCGCCGCCCGCGGCACGCGCCCCCCGGGGAGGATTGGAGTTCGGAAAGTCGGGAGCGCCGCCCCGGAGTCCTCCGCCGGGGGGAGCCGCCGCGTAGCCGCCGAGATCGGCAACCGGCGGGCGGGCGGGGCCCATGAGGTCGCTCGGCGGGACTGAGAGCGCGGAGCCAAAAGGCTGCATTCCGCCCATCATCGGCTGGC
>CANLGQ010000055.1 GCA_947490265.1 Pseudomonadota bacterium
CCGATGAACAGCGCCCCGAGCACGCAGCCTCGCCCCGCCTCGTCGATCCCGAGGATCGGCCCCCTCATACGCCCGCCGCCGCCAGCGCGGCCTTCGCGGCGTCGGCGACCCCGGGGCGGGGGTCTCCGGTGAGGGATCCTAGCCACTGCTTCGCCATCGGCCCACGCTGGAATCGACCGCACAGGGCGCCCACCGCTCCGGCCGCTCCGATGACCACCGCCGGCTCCGGGTCGCGGAGCAACGCCGTGACCCACGGAATTGTGGAAAGGCCGCCCATTTTGCCGATTGCCTCCGCGGCCGCGACCCGCACCGGCGCCTGCGGATCGGAGAGCATCGGCTGGATCCGGGTGACCCAAATCTGGCGATCGAGTCCGGCGATCGCGATGGCGAGGCCGCGCCCCACGCTCGGGTCTCCGCCCGATCGCCAGCGCTGGACCAGGTTCTGGAGGTCTGCCGGGGGAAGCGGGGAGATCGCGGCGAGCACCGGCTGTCGATCGGCGGGGGCCACCTGGCCGAGCAGCGCGATCAGCCCGGTGACGTCACTCCCGAGGTTCGCCGGCACCGCCGCGAAGGTGGTGAGCCCGTCGGGCGGTGGCTCACGTGGGGCGGCCGGGGCGGCGACCGGGGCGCTGGGTGGCGCCGCGACCTCCGCCGGGGCCGCCGCGGGCGGGGCGGGCGGGACGAACGCCGGGGGCGGGGCAACCGGCGGGCCAGCGTCGGGGATCGGGTCGCGTTCCCACCATCGCCCCGGAAGGGGGCGCTCCGCCGTGCCGGTCAACCGGGCGATCGCCACGTCTACGGTGGAGCGGACCGCGGGATCCGGGTCGCCAGCCACTTTGCGGAGGTCGATGAGCAGGCCGGGCCCGCCCGCAGCGCCCGCGAGCGCGGCCGCGCGCGCTCGGATCCCCCCGCGCGGATCGCGAAGCAGCTCGCGGGCCATCCCCGCCGCCGGCGCATCCACGGCCGCCACCAGGAGGTCGAGCACGGCGGTGGCCAGCGCCTCGTCGGGATCCGCGGTCAACCTGCGGAGCACGGGGAGTCCGTCGGCCTGCGCTTTGAGGGCGACGTTGACCGCACGGCGCCGCACCCGGACGTCGGGGTCGCGCACCAGCGCCATGGCGATCGAGATGCCGTGGGCAGCGGGCAGGGCCAGCGCTACCCGGGCGGACCCCAGGCGAACGTCGACGTCCGGCGAAATGGTGTTGCGCCGTGCCATGTCCGAGAGTTGGCTGGTGAAGGCGGGCGGGATCTCGGTGACGGATCCGTCGACCAGCCCGGCGTACACCGCTTTTGCGTCCATCGGCCCAACCCCCGGCTCGGGCTTAGCATGATCGGTTCGCCGTCGGGTGGGGCGCGGAGTACTTGCTGCGGCCGGGAGGGGCGATGCTGAGCTGGTTCGCGGTGGCCTGCGCTCCCTTGGCCCCGCCCCCACCAGCCTCGTTCCCGGCGGCGACCGCGGGGCTCGTCGTGCTGATCTCGGTCGATCCGCTCCCGATCCGGCTCCTCGAGCGGGCGCGGCCTTGGCTCGCGCCAGACGGTGGGTTCAACCGGCTTCTCGGCCCAGACGCGTTTCACGCGACCGCGGCCCACACCCACGCCGTCACCCACACCTGCCCAGGGCACGCCACGCTCGTGACCGGCGCGTCGCCCTCGGTGCACGGTATCGTTGGCAATCGGTGGTTGGACGCGGCGGGGAAAGTGGTCTATTGCGTCGATCCGGACGGCGACGGCACCGTGGACCTGGCGGCGCTTCGGGTCGAGACCCTCGCCGACCCCGTCGTGGCGGCGGGCGGCCGCGCGGTGTCGTTGGGCCTGAAAGACCGTGCGCCGTTGCTGATGGGGGGGCGCGATCCGACCGCCGTGGTCTATTTCGACCGAAAGGCGCTGGCGTTTCACGGGCCGCCGTGGGCGCGGTTCGCGGTCTCCCTCGATGCGGCCTGGTCGTTGCGCGTCGCCGGCGGATACGGACCGGAGATCGTTGATGATCAGCCGTTCGAAGGCGACACTTTCGGAGGCCGGGTTTTCCCGCACCCGCCGCCCGCAGACGCCGAGGGCTGGTTGCGCTCCCCATTCGCGGGAGAGGCCCTCACCACCGTGGCCATCCAGGGGATCTCCGCCGAGGATCTTGGGCATCACCGCGGCGTCGACTACCTCGCGATCGGCTACTCGCAGACCGACTACATCGGTCATACCTGGGGGCCCGACAGCTGGGAGTCCGTCGATGGTCTTCTTCGGCTCGACGCCGACCTCGCGCGGCTGTTCGCCGTCCTCGACGCTCGCCTTCCGGGAGCGTGGACGGTGATCCTCACCTCCGACCACGGGGCGACGCCGGCGTCGGCACCGCGGGTCCTGGCCGAGCCCCTCCTTGCCGCTGGCCGAGCCGCCGCTCACGCCGCCGGCGCGCCCGACGAAGATCTCGTTCTCGACGAGCCGAATCTTTGGCTGCCGGCCTCGACCGCGCCCGACGTCCGCCCCGCTGCTGCCCGGGCGGTCGCCAAGGCCGTGGCTGCGCTGCCCGACGTCGCGGGAGCCTGGGCTTGGAAGGTCGATCCGCCGCCACCGATGCTCGTTGGCAGCCTCGACCTCGAGCGCTCGGGAGATGTCTACGTTCAGTTGGCCGAAGGCCACCAATGGAGCTGGGGAGAGACCACCGGTGCCGACCATGGCTCGGGGTGGCCCGCGGATCAGCAGGTGCCGCTGTTGGCCTTGGGCCGAGGGGTCGCGCCGGGTGCGGCGGACGACCTCGTCGATACCCGCGCGGTCGCGGCCACTGTGGCCAGTTTGCTCGGGATTTCCCCGCCCGCCGGGGCGGAACTCGGTCCCCTTTCGATGATGTTGTCGAATGGCGGGCGTCGGTGATCGTCCTTGGCTTGGGGGGAGCGATGCGCAACCTGATCCTCGGTCTGCTCCTGGGCGGTTTTCTCGGTGCGACCGCGGGCGCTTTTGCCGGTCCGGCCCCCTGCGCCGGGGCGACTGTCGCTGCCCACGCCTCGGGCGGAGGGTCCCGGGCGACACGGAACCTCTCGAAGAAGCCCAAGGCGCCCGCCCCGCAGCCCCCGGCCCCCGCGCCGAAGTCGGGGATCGTGCACACCGGGGGCAACGCCTACGATGTCCCGGAAGCGCTCGTCGACCGCTACGTCTCCAACCCGAGCGTGCTCGCCAACCAGGCCGCGGTGACCCAGGTAAAGAACGGGTGGAAGCTCACGTCCGTGAAGTCGGGGTCCAAGGTCTCCCAGCTCGGCCTGGAGAGCGGCGACGTGATCACCACGGTCAACGGCTACGGACTCGGCAGCTTGCCCGCGACCTGGTGGGCGAGCGAGCATCTCAAGAACAAAGATTCCTACCGGGTGATCATCAAGCGGGACGGCAAGACGCAGACGATGCTCTACCGAGTCGTCAAGTAAGCCGAGTCCGCAGCCAAGCGCGCAGGTCGGCGCCCATCGTCGGATCGTCGAGGGCCAGATCGATCACCGTGCGCAGGTAGGCCTCCGGGGTGCCCGTGTCGTACCGGGTGGCCTGGACCCGAACCGCCACCACCTTTCCGGCGGCGGCGAGGACATTCACCGCGGGGACGTGGTAGTATTCGCCGCCCTCGTGCTGCCGAAACCCGGCTTCCAGCTCGGGAAAAATGTCCTGGGTGAACAGGTACCGGCCGAGCGACACCTCCCGCGAGGGTTCCTGCCCAGGCGGCGGCTTCTCGACCAGCGCGTTGACCGGGCGCCACGACACGGCCCGCTCCTGAACGCCGAGGTCGAGGATCCCGTAGCGCGAGGCATCTTCGGCGGCCGGAAGCGCCATGGTCGACAAGACGGAGTGCCCGGTCATCCGGTGGGCCTCGAGGAGCTCGGCCGTGCAGTTCGGCGCCCCGAAGAGGTCGTCGGGGTAGGCGACGACGAACGGGTCGGCCCCGAGGAAGGGGCGAGCGAGCAGCAACGCGTGCCCGGTTCCCCGCATCTCGGCTTGCCGGACGAACGCGACGCGCACCGGTCGGGGGCGCAACGCTGCGAGGCGTCCGGGCGACCCCTTCGCCCACTCGGCCTCCAGCTCGGGATCGCGGTCGAACCAGTCTTCCAGGGTCTTTTTCCGCCGCGAGGTGATCACCAGGATCTCCTCGATGCCTGCGTCGGCCATTTCGCCCACGATCCAGTCGATAGCCGGCCGATCGCCAATGGGAAGCAGCTCTTTCGGTACGACGCGGGTCACCGGAAAGAAGCGCGTGCCATAGCCCGCTGCGACGATCACCCCCTTCACGCCCATTTCGTCCGCTCCACTCTAGGATACATAGCCCGAGTCAACCGCACATGGGAGGTGGTCGTGAGGTGGAAGCTGGCAGCGGGGGCCGGGGCAACCGGGGTGGGGCTCGGGGCCTTTGGGGCGCATGGTCTTCAGGACGTCGTGTCGGATCCTCACCTCCTCGAAGTGTGGGAAACCGCCGCGCGCTACCACCTGCTGCACGCGGTCGCCCTGCTCGCGCTCGCGAGCCATCCCACCCGGTCGGTGTGGGGGCCGCGCCTCTTCGCTTTCGGGATTGCGATTTTCTCGGGGTCCCTGTACCTCCTGGCGCTCACCGACATCCGGTGGCTCGGCGCCGTTACGCCGCTTGGGGGCGTCCTGCTCATCGCCGGGTGGGTGGCGGTCGGGCTCGGCAGGTAGACTGTCTCATGCTCGGCCTCTACCTCGCGTGTTTCCTGTTCGGCTCAGTCCTGATCGGCGCGTCGCTCCTCGGGGGCGACGGTGAACACCACGTCGACAAGGACGTTTCGCTCGACAAAGACCTCCATCCAGTCGGGGACCATTCCCCGGTCGGCGACGCGGCCAGCGCGCTGCCGTGGTTGCCGTTCCTCTCCATGCGTTTCTGGACGTTCGGAACCGCTTCGTTCGGCCTCACCGGATTGTTGCTCACGCTGCTTCCGGTGGCGTCCTGGGTGGTCGTCGCCCTCGCGGTGTCCGTCGGGCTCGCGGTCGGGTCGGGGTCCGCCTGGCTTTTCCGGGCTATCCATCGGGATGAGGTGACAGGGTCGATCTCGCTGTCTCGGTATGCCGGGGAACAGGGGCGGGTGGTGGTCACGGTCCGTCCGGGGTCCACCGGGCGGATCGCGCTCGAGAGCGCAGCAGGGCGGGTGGAGATCCCGGCGATCACCCAAGATGGCGACGTCCTCGCGGTCGGGGACCAGGTGCTGGTGGCGTCCGTGACCGCCGGGGTCGCCGACGTGTCCCGGCTCGGGCCCGCGCATCGCGAGAAGGACGACGTTCGCGAGGGGTGATCGTGGTCATCCCCACGCGGAGCGACTAGGCTGCTGCGCTGGAGGGGGAGTGGAACTCGTCGTCGGGATGCTCGGCCTCGGTTTCGGGGTCACCCTGCTGGTGCTCCTCGTGTTCCTCAAGAGCATGCTCATCGTCGGTCGGCCGGATGAGCTGCTGATCTTCTCCGGGCGTCGCTACACCCTGCCCGACGGGCAGGTGGTCGGGTACCGCGTCATCCACGGGGGGGTGGTCTGGCGAGTGCCGCTGCTCGAGAAGGTCGATCGAATGGACCTCGGCACGATCCCAATCGAACTTACGGTGGCCAATGCCTATTCGAAAGGGGGGATCCCGCTCGCGCTGCACGCCATCGCCAACGTGAAGGTCGCGAGCAAGGAGGGCATCCACAACAACGCGATCGAGCGGTTTCTGGGCCGCGATCCGAGCGAGATCAAGCGCGTGGCCAAGGAGAGCCTGGAGGGTCACCTTCGCGGGATCATCGCCCGGCTGACTCCCGAGGAAGTGAACGAAGATCGCCTCAAGTTCGCCGATGAGCTGGTTCGCGAGGCGGGCGACGATTTCGACAAGCTGGGTCTCGCGCTCGACACCCTCAAGGTGCAGTCGGTGTCCGACGACGTGGCCTACCTCGACAGCATCGGCCGGGAGCGGCTGGCGAACGTGCTGGCGCAGGCTGAGATCGCCGAGTCGAACGCCAAGGCCGACGCCGAGGAGGCCCAGGCCCAGTACAGCCGCGACGGGCAGGTCGCCACCGAGAATGCCGAGAACCTGATCCGCCAGCGCGAGAACGAACTGCGTCGGGTGGTGGCGGAGCTCGAGGGGAGGGCCAAGGCCGAGGAGGAGCGAGCCGATCAGGCCTCCCTGGCCGCTCGCAGTCGAGCGGAGTTCAAACTGCAGGAGCTCCGCGCAAAGCTCGCGCATCTGCGCCTCATGGCCGACGTGGTGTTGCCTGCCGAATCCGAGCGGAAGGCCGCGGAGATGCGCTCGCGCTCCGCCGCAGCCAGCATCGCTGCCGACGGGCAGGCCCTGGCGGAGGTGCTGAAGATGATGACTGAGGTATGGCTGAAGGCCGGTCCCGATGCGAAGGACATCTTCCTGATTCAGCAGCTCGAGGCCGTTCTATCCACGGTGACTGAGCGGGTGAAGGCCCTCCAGGTGGGGCAGGTCACGCTCATCGACGGCGGGGACGGCGCCGCCCTGCCGCAGCACATCGCCTCCTTGCCGGCCGCGGTGTCGGCGATCCTGAAGGAGTTCCGAGAAACGACCGGGGTGGATGTGATCGGGGCGCTCGGCGCACGACCCAGCCCGGTTCCCGCGGAGGTGCGCTGATGGAGCCCCTCCTCCTGATCTTCTCCGTCGGGGTCGCCCTGTTCGTGGGGGTCTCCGGTCTCATCCTCGCTGGAGCGGTGGCAAAGAACCTGCTCTACATCTGCGAGCCGAACGAGGTGTTGATCTTCTCCGGTCTGCGCAAGAAGTCCGACGCCGGTGACACGCGCGGCTATCGGGTGATCCGGGGCGGCCGGGCGTGGCGCGTGCCGCTCCTCGAGCGGGTGGATCGGCTCGACCTCACCAACATGATCATCGAGGTCTCGGCGCAAGGCGCTTACTCGAAGGGCGGGATCCCGCTCAACGTGCAGGGTGTGGCGAACATCAAGGTCGCGGGCCACGAGCCGGTGCTCGGCGCTGCGATCGAGCGGATGTTGATGAAGCAGCGGGAGGAGATCGCGCGCATCGCGAAGGATGTGTTGGAGGGGAACCTTCGCGGCGTGTTGTCCCAGCTTACCCCGGAGGAGGTGAACGAAGACAAGCTGGCCTTCGCCGAGAAGCTCGAGGAGGAGGCGGCCCATGACCTCGCCCGGCTGGGGCTCGTCCTCGACACGATGAAGATCCAGAACGTGCACGACGACCGGGGCTATCTCGACAGCATCGGGCGGCGTTCTTCCGCGGAGATCGTGAAGAAGTCGCGAATCGCCGAGGCGAAGGCGAAGGCGACCGCGATCACCCGCGACGCCGAGAACCGGAAGCGTGCCCGTCTCGAGCAGATCGCGGCCGAGGAGCAGATCGCCTCAGCGCAGGCCGAACGCCGGATCGGCGATGCCCGCACGCGAACCGTGGC
Organism: Pseudomonadota bacterium; assembly: GCA_947490265.1. Classification (GTDB taxonomy): domain Bacteria; phylum Myxococcota_A; class UBA796; order UBA796; genus CANLGQ01. Next base: position 7,376 of record CANLGQ010000055.1, read on the forward strand.
CATGGTGGCCGAGCAGACCGGTCAGGTCATGGCGGAGGTCGCCAAGGCCGAGGCCGGCCTCGAGGCCGAGGAAGCCCGGGTCGAGCAGACGCGCCGTCGGCTGGAGGCCGATGTGATCGAGCCCGCGAAGGCGAATCTCGAAGCCGGGGTGGCCGAAGCGCGGGGCAAAGCGTCCCGGGTGCTGGAAGACGGTCGAGCCACGGTGAAGGTGCTCGACGAGATGATCGGGGTCTGGCAGGCTGCCGGGCCGAACGCCCGCGACATCTTCTTGATGCAGAAGCTCCACAAAGTCATCGCGTCGATGGCGAGCACCATCGGCAGCGTGAAGGTCGACCGGTTGACCATGTTGCCACGGGGGCCAGATTCGGGCAGTTCACGACAGGCGGTGCGCCTCGTCGAGGAGCTGAAGGGGGCGATCGGGATGGATCTTCCCCGCATCGTCGAGACCTTCGCGGGCGTTCGCCCAAAGGAATAGCGACTGGATACCCTGCTCGGAAACACAGCCGGTCTCAGGACCGAGGAAGCGAAGGACCTTCGGGCGCTGTATCGGCGGCGGAGCGCGCGATCCGAGCTGGTTTCCCCCGCGTTGGCTCGCGCGCTCACCGAGGCCTCCGACCGGTGCGGGCGCCGCATCGGGGTGCTCGTCGATCGCGCGGGGAGCGTCGACAAGGTCGTAGTGGGCGACGCCCACCGGGTCTTTCTTCCAGACCTCGGACCGAGGCGCGCGGGTGCCGCCCGCTTTCGCGGGCTCCGGCTCCTCCTCTCGTCGCTGCGCCCCGAGCGGCTGACCGAAGACGACCTCACCGACCTCGTGCGCCTCCAACTCGACGCGGTGGTCTCGATCCAGGTCGGCCCCGACGGCCTTCCCGGCGAGCTGAGCTGGGCACACCTGCGGCCCCCCGACGGCGGCCCGGCTTGGCAGGTCCAGCACCGACCCTCGGTTCACGGAGTCGAGGACGACTTTTTCCAGTTCGTGACCGAGCTGGAGGCCCAGTTCGCCGCGAGCCCCCACCTGCGCCGGGTGGGCGGCGGGGATCGGGCGATCCTCGTTGGCATTTCGCTAGGCGAGCCGGCCCGCTCGCGTCGGAGCATGGCCGAGCTCAAGCGCCTCGCGGACACCGCCGGACTCCAGGTCCTGGAGTCGAGCGTCCAGCACCGCAAGGCGCTCGATGGGCGCACCTGTGTCGGCAAGGGCAAGCTCGACGAGCTGATCCTCCGTTCGATGCACCTGTCGGCCGACGTGCTGATCTTCGATCGCGAGCTGTCGCCCAGTCAGCTCCGCAACATCGCCCAAACCACCGACCTCAAGGTGCTGGATCGCACCCAGCTCATCCTCGACATTTTTGCCCAGCACGCCACCTCTCGCGAGGGAAAGCTCCAGGTCGAGCTCGCCCAGCTCCGCTACCGCATGCCGCGGCTCGCCATCATGCCGACGTCGATGTCGCGGCTGACCGGCGGGATCGGCGGCCGGGGGCCCGGCGAGACCAAGCTCGAGATCAACAAGCGGCGCGCCGAGGAGCGGCTCACTCGATTGGAGCGCGAGCTGAAGGAGCTGGCCTCCCGCCGCGCGGTGAAGCGGGCGCGCCGCACCCGCGCCGGCCTGCCGATCGTCTCGATCGTCGGGTACACCAACGCCGGCAAGTCCACGCTCCTGAACCGCCTCACCGAATCCGACGTCACCGCCGGCGATCGGTTGTTTGCCACGCTGGACCCTACCTCCCGACGCCTTCGCTTCCCAGAGGAACGCGAGATCGTGATCACCGACACCGTGGGTTTCATCGACGACCTGCCGGCAACGCTCGTCGCCGCGTTCACCGCCACGCTGGAAGAGCTCGACGAAGCAGACCTCCTGCTGCATGTGCTCGATGCGAGTGACCCCGACGTGACCTTTCATCGCCAGGCCGTGGACGCGGTGCTGACCTCGCTGACCCTCGCGGACACACCCACCCTGCTCGTCTGGAACAAGGCCGACGCGGCCGATCCCGATGCGGCTCGTGCGCTGGCAGCCGAGCACGGAGGGATCCTCCTTTCGGCCGCTACCGGCGAGGGGTGCCGGAGCCTGCTCGATCGGATCGAGCGGGAGATTTTCCGCGCCCGCCGCCAAGAAGCGCACCAGCGCCACGCGGGGTTGGCTTGAAAGGGGCCAGTTTCTGGGCGCTTTCCGGTTGCGTGCCCGCCGAACTGGAGCCGGTGACCTTTACCGAGGTCCAGGCGACGCGCCCGCCGGCCTTTCTCGAGGTCGGGAAGGCGTGCGACGTCGACGAGTCGGTCTGGACCTTCAGCGCGGTGACCGACGCCTGGACCGATGGCGGCTGGGTCTTGCTCACGGTCGATGGGATCTACCTGGAGAAGTTTCGGGTCGATTCCGTCGGCGCGGCCCGCGACGGCTCCGCCGACCAGCTCCAGCTCCAAGTGCCGTTTGCAGTGGATTGGCGCGACGACGAGGGCACCGCGTTCGCGTGTGCTGCCGCGCCGTCGGGCCAGTTTCAGGTCCTCGCCCTGGACGGCACGCAAAGCGACTGCCGCCACTGGGGAGATCCCTCGGTGTTCGGCGAGGAACTCGCAACCGTGTGCCCGGAGCCGCTTTGAACAACGCCTTTCCCCCTTGGGTTCCACCGCGGGTAGCGATCGCTGGCTCGGATCAAGTGTTCCCGGCCCGTCGCATCTGGTGCGTCGGGCAGAACTACGCGTCGCACGTCCTGGAGATGGGCAACGATCCCACCCGAGACCCCCCCTTCTTCTTCGCAAAGCCGCCCGACGCGCTGACCTCGGGTGGGTTCGTCCCGTACCCGCCGGCGACCGCGGATCTCCACCACGAGGTGGAGCTGGTCGTCGCGCTGGGGCCCGGCGCGGAGATTTTCGGCTACGCGGTGGGCCTCGACCTCACCCGGCGCGACCTCCAGGCGGCTGCGAAAGCGAAGGGACGACCTTGGACCCTCGGCAAAGGTTTCGATTTTGCCGCGCCGATCTCGCCGATCGCTCGCGTCAGCGACGTGGGGCACCCCCGGGCCGGACGGATCTGGCTCGCGGTGGACGGCGTCGTTCGGCAGGACGGCGACCTCGCGCAGATGACCTGGTCGGTCGAGGAGCTGCTCGCTCAGCTCGCCCGGTACGTGACGCTGCAGGCTGGTGATCTGGTGTTTACCGGTACGCCGGCCGGAGTCGGGCCCCTCCTGCCGGGGGCGCGGCTCGCCGGTGGGGTGACCGGGATCGGGGAGATCGCGGTCCAGATCGGGCCTACTGGTAGCGTACCCGCACCGTCTCGATGATCGTCTTCAGGGCGGCCAGGGTCGTCTCGGTCGTCGGACTCCGCACGATCGCGAAACCGTCCCCCTCGTAGGAACTTGATTTTGGAGCCCCGATGATGGGGAGCTTCGCCTCGACGACGAGCTGCCCCACCGCGCGCTGGGCTGCCTCCACCCCCTCGACCGCCGCCACCCGCCCTGCCCCGGTCCCCCGCAGAAAGGCTACGCCGACGCTGTATTTCCGCTCCCACGGACCGTCGTAGGCGTTGTCGACGACGGCGCGCGCCCAGGCGCGGTACAGGTCGGCGTCGTAGGCGAGGCTCGTGATCCGCACGATCTGAGCGCCGGGCGGGCGCATCGCGATCTCGCCGACCGCCACGCTTCCGTTCGGCCTCCGGAACCATTCCATGTGGGTAAACCCGGCGTCGAGTCCGAGCTTCTGCACGACGTCGACCCCAACCCGACGCGCTTCGTCGTACTCCTTTCCGGAGATGTCTCGCGGGGCCAGGCACACCCACTGGATCCAGCTGTTCCGCATCACCTCGAGCGGCGAGGGAAGGTAGCGGGTGATCGAGTGGAAGCGGGGCACGCCGCCGATCGTGATCGTCTCGAAGCTGTGCTCCTCGCCGGTGAGGAACTCCTCGGCCAACACCTCGCGATGGGGACTGGGTCGGACCTCGCGGAGCACCGCGGTCAGTCCTTCGGCGTTATCGACCCGGTAGGTCGCGAGACAGCCAGCGCCCGAAGGCGGCTTCAGCACCTGCGGAAAGCCGACCTCGCGGGCGAATTGCCAGGCGTCCTCGTCACAGCGCAGCAACTTGTGCCGTGCACAGGGGATTCCGTGGCGACGAAGCTCGTCTTTCATCAGGTTCTTGTCGCGGAAGCGCTCCGCCACCGCGGCAGGCGCTCCGGGGATGTCGAAGTGCTCCCGCACCTGGGCCACCTGCACCTGCAGGTTCTCGAGGATCCCGACGATCCGGCTGGGGTGCCCGTACTTCTTGCGGAGCGCCTCCACCCCGCCGATCAAGTGGCGCGCGTCGAGGGCATCGGGGACGACGACATGATCGTCGAACACCCGGGTCCCCTCTCCGTGCGGCGGCTCCTGAAAGACCCCGAGCAACCGGATCCCTTGGAGAGTGGCCAGCGCCTTCGCGAACCGGAAGGTGGTGCTGATCATGGGGAACGGGGCGATGAAGACGACGTTGCGCATCAAGGGCTCCAGCGGACGTTCTGGGCCTTCTACCTCGTTCGACGAACTCTCGGCATGTAACGCTCGAAGGTATAGGAAGAAGGCCAGGTTTCCCTGTAAACCAACCCAGCGCAGCCATCCGCCTTGGAGCGTGCTACACAGCCCCCACTGGAGCGTCGATGTTCATCCTGGCCCTGTTCGTCCCGAGCGCTGTTGCCGCAACCTGGCCGCAAGAGTCCGATTGGATCCCCTTCACCGAAGGCGGCCAGCCGCTCATCGACGTCTGTGCCGACTTTGCCGGAAACGCGAACTGGGACATCGCCGGAACCACCACCGACGCCGCTGGGTTTTGGTACTACGACGGCGTTGACTACTTCTTCCGCATGCGGGTGGGCGGAGATCCGACCCAGAGCCCCTCGTCGTGGACGAACTTCGAGTGGTCCATCGGCTTCGAGGTCGACTTCGACGTGGTGAACGTCAAGTACGACTACAGCCTCTTGCTCGACGGCGGCGCCGACACGCTCACCCTCAACGAGAACACGGCTGGATCCGATAACTTCGTGCAGGATGACGCCGAGGTCATCCTCGCCACCTACGACGGCAGCCCGTCCGTCGCCACGCCGGGCGTCGACCCGGGGCTCCTTCACGTCGGTGAACTGGACACCCCGAGCTCGTTGTGCCTCGGCGACGATTACTTTGTTTCTCTCTGGGTTCCGGGCGCCGAGTTCGAGAGTCTTACGGGGATCACCGACCTGACCCAGGTCGGGGTCGTCTTCTTCGACAGCACCAACGGAACTTGGAAAGACACCGCGGGTTGCGACGGCGACACCGAGAATTGCACCAGCCTCCTCAGCGTGCTCGCCGACAACGACGTCGACTCCGACGGCGACGGGCTCAGCAACGCCCAGGAGGGGGTGATCGGGACCGATCCGCTCGATCCCGACACCGACGGCGACGGCCTGACCGACGGCGACGGCGAGGGCGCTGCCGGGACCGATCCGCTCGATCCCGACACCGACGCCGACGGCCTGACCGACGGCGACGGCGAGGGCGCGGTGCTGACTGATCCGCTCAATCCCGATACCGACGCCGACGGGCTCGACGACGGGGACGAGGTGGTGGCCGGAACCGACCCCTTGAACCCGGATTCCGACGGGGACAGTCTCTCCGACGGCGATGGCGAAGGGGCCCTCGGAACCGATCCGCTGAACCCCGACACCGACGGCGACGGGATCGGCGACGAGGTGGAGCCCGGGCTCGGCACCGACCCGACCGACGCCGACACCGATGGCGATGGCGTGAACGACGGCCAGGAGCTCCTCGATAGCACCGATCCGGTCGATCCGGACAGCGACGACGACGCGCTGTCCGACGGCGCAGAGATCCTCGCGAACACCGATCCGCTCGACCCCGACACCGATGATGGCGGCACCCTCGACGGGACCGAAGTGCTGATCGATCTCACCGATCCGCTGAATCCGATCGACGACGCTAGCAACGACCCCGACGGCGACGGCCTCGACAACGCCGCCGAGGCCGCGGCGGGCACCGATCCGGCCGACCCGGACTCCGACGACGACGGCCTCACGGACGCCGAGGAAGTGGATCTGGGCACCAATCCCCTCGATCCCGACACCGACGACGGCGGGGTCGACGACGGGCAGGAAGTGCTCGACGGAACCGACCCGCTCGATCCGGCCGATGACCCCCTCGTTTCCGCGGAAACGGGTGGGTACTTCCGGGGTGGGGCCTCGTGTGCGACGCCGGCCGCCGCGCCAAGCTCGGTCGGGTTCCTCGCCGGGTTGATCGCTCTGTTGAGCTCGCGCCGGCGCCGGTGATCCGGTCGGGCGTTCGCCCGACCGGAAAGGGGCTATCGGCAGGTGTTCTTGGCGGCCGTGGTTGGGAGCGTCCGGCACGCGGAGGCGGTGTGATAGCCTGCGGCTCCCTTTGAGGTCGCCATGAACGTCGTGTTCCTTTCGCCCGGATACCCCCCGGAAATGAACCATTATACGCGGGGTCTCGCCGAGGTCGGTGCAAACGTGTTCGGCGTCGGCGATAGCCACCCGGGCGGCCTCTCCCCGGAGGTCAAGGGCGCTCTCGCCGACTACCTACAGGTGCCGCGGATCATGGACGAGCGCGACGTGACCGAACGCGTCGCGGCCTGGCTGCGCGGCCGGTCGGTCGATCGGATCGAGGCGAACTGGGAGCCGCTCGTGCTCCTCGCCGCGCGCCTCCGCGAGCGGTTTGGGATCCCGGGGATGAGCTACGACACGGTGCTCGGCTTCCGAGACAAGGAGCTGATGAAGCAGCGCGTGGCCGCCGCTGGGTTGCGCGTGCCGAAGTCAGCGCGCTGCCGCACGGTCGCGGAAGTCTGGGCCGCCGCCGAGCAGATCGGCTACCCGCTCATCGTCAAGCCGATCGCCGGCGCCGGCTCCGCGGACACCTACCGGGTGAACGACAAGCCGGAGATGACGCGGGTCATCAAGCTCACCGTCCATGTGCCGGAGGTGAGTGTCGAGGAGTTCGTCGATGGCGAGGAGTTTACCTTCGACACGGTGTGCATCGACGGGAAACCGGCCTTTGAGAACGTGGCCCAATACCTGCCCCGGCCGCTCGAGGCCCGCTCGCACGAGTGGGTCAGCCCGGTCATCTGCACGGTGAGGGACATGCTTCAGCCGAAGCTGCGCGATGGCATTCGGCTGGGGCACGGGGTGCTTCGGGCGCTGAAGATGGGCACCGGCTTCACCCACATGGAGTGGTTCCTGAAGTCCGATGGGGAGGTGGTCTTCGGCGAGATCGGCTGCCGCCCGGGCGGCGCCCACCTGGTCGACCAGATGAACCACACCTGCGACATCAGCCTGTTCCGCGAATGGGCCCGCGCGGTGTGTTGGAAGACCTTCGAGGCCGACACGACCCGCAAGTACAACACCGCGATCATCTTCAAGCGGGCCAAGGGGCAGGGCCGGATCACCCGAATCGAAGGGAGAGACGAGATCCTGCGGAGTTTTGGCAAGCATGTGGTCTGGGACAACCTGCTCCCGCTCGGTGCGCACCGCCGGGACTGGAAGCAGACCCTGGTGTCCGACGGGTTTCTCATGTTGAAGCACCCCGATTGGGACACGGCGATCCGGATGGCCAATACGGTGGCGACCGACCTCGTGATGTACGCGGGCTGAGGCCCATCCCAAAAAACAACCCGGCCCGAACGCCGCGAGGGCGCCCGAGCCGGGGAGCTGTCATCCGTTGAGCCGATGGGAACGTGCCGCGGAGGGAGTCTTTTCTCGTCTGGGGGGTTCAGCGCGATCTCTCGATCGGCTAACCAGGAGCGGCTCGATGCCCTTCAGGGTCCGCCGACGGAGCAAGGGGATGGATCCCCCTTGACGTCGCTTCCCCGGTACAGTGGCGGCTGTCTGGCTTTCACCGCCTTCCCCCTTGGCCTTCTCCCTTTCGGGAGGGGTCTTCGGGGCTTTCCCGTACCGGACCATCCTGTGCGCGTGGATGCGGTGTTTGAATCCGCTTCTCTCGCGCGACGGCCCTCGTGAGCTTCTCTGCCTGCTCTGGCCCCCTTCCATCCGGGCTCGGTCACACGGTGGGCTCGCCCCTCGCGGTCTCCCGCGGGCGCTCCTCCACCGGTTTGCGTCGGGGGACCACCCCGAGCACTTTCACCTCTCCCGCCACCGACCGTGCTCGCGCACGTTCCTCGGTCGCTGGACTTTCCCCCGCTCAGGTGGCGAATCCTGAGTCGCGATTCCCCTCGCGGAGAATCGGGCATCGCTGCCGGGCCGGTCGTCGGGTTTCCCCTACGCCGGGTGAATCAGCGGGTGGGCCGCTGCGCATCGCTGCGCCGCCACCGGTGGGCTTCACCGGTTTGTCCCTGGTTCCTGCCGGAACCCCTGCTGCTGCCGAGCCTCCTCCTTCGTCCGTTCGCTGGGTGCCTGGACCGACGTCTCCTGCGCGCATCCACTCCCAGGAGGTTGCCCTCCCTTCGGCGAATCGGTGCCACCCGATCCGCTCGTTCCGCCCCCGTGGTTCGATCCCCACCTCGGCGGTTTGCGCTGCGCGCTGGTTTCCAGGCTGTTGCACCTGGTACCGGTCCTGACTTCGCTGCTTTCCACTCCGCGCTCCCGCCGACCGCCACTGGTTTCCCAGTTGCGCTCGGTGAGGGCGACGCGACGCTTTCTCGCAGCGTTGCCTCACACCCCTCGAAGAACCCGCCTCCCGATTGCTTGCGCACCCGGGACGCGAACCTTGGACCCGCCGCACCGCGTCACCGCGGCCGTTGCCCCCTTGCCGTTTTCACGACTTCGAGGCTTTACTCGGGCCCTTGAGGCCAGCGCGTCGCGGTGTGCCGTTTCCGACCTACCTGACGCGCGTTGTCCTTCCATGGGCTTTGTTCCCCTTCGAGGTCGTCCGTCTCTGCCGCCTCCGCGAACCCGGTGCCGACTTCACAGCCAGCATGCGTTCGCGGATGATCCCGCCGCTTGCGCGGCGTCTGTCCGGTCGAGGCGTCTGCTGCCCGTTACCGAGCAGCGACCTCCATGGGGTTTTCAACGTCAAAGATCGCTCGTCTGTCCGCTCCTTTCGGAGCCTCCGTCGGAGCGCCCTCTCGGTCGCACCGGCTTCGTTCGGATGACTCTGACAGCCTTTGCAAGGCGCGTGCCAACTCTCGCGCCGCCTCGATCGGACGCTTGAAATGATGGACATAGGCTGACTATCTTCTGATGCATCGCGAAGCCTTGATTTGGGAAGACGCTTGCCGACTTCTGGACCGTTCCCTTTCCCAATTCTACCGCGTCGGGTGAAAAGTAACGGGGTTGACTAACCAGTTACCGGTGGGATCTCTCGATCTCGATGGGCAACTTGTTGCCAAGCTAATCGCAAACGCCGTCGGCCACCCCAATCGGGCGGCACACGGCGCCGAGGTAGACTGCCCAATCGGGGCAGTCCGCGTCGGTCTCGCAGGGGCGCCCGTCGGGATTGCAGATCTGAACGAGGTCCTTCCCCGCGCAGTGGCCGCTCGCACAGTCCCCGTCATGGAGGCAACCCGAACCGGGGGCGCGCGGACGGTCGTCACACGTCCAGGGGTCGAGCGCCCTCGCGCGAAGGCACGTTGCGCCTCCGCTGCAGGGCGCCTCGCCGCAGCACTCCGCGCACTGGTTGTCGCAGCAGAGGGCGGAGGCGCACTCGTCCGCGATCGCGCAGGTCTCCCCGACTGCCTTGGCACCGGCCGGCGCGCACTGCCGCTCCGCGACCTCCCCCCAGGCCAGGGCGCACGCCTCGCCGGCTCCGCAATCGGCGGACTCGTCGCATTCTCCGCAGGTCGCGGCCGCGTAGGTATAGGAATCGCCGGTCTTGGGATCAAGCCACAGGACCGGGTTGTCGGCACAGGCCCCGGCGCACGCTGCGTCGGTGGTACACGGCGAACCGGCGGGCAGCTCGGTCAGCACCACCGGCGCCCCGGCGCAGGCGTCCGCCCCGTCGGATTGCGCGCGGATCATCGCGATAACCGCGCGGGCATCGCCCGACTTGCGGATGCGGAAGCGCACGGCATCCCACCAGACCGGTGGGGTGACGTGAAAGCTCACTTGCTCCCAATCGGATGCCGGAATGGGGGTCGACCAGTCCACGCGACCGTCGTCGAGGAAGTCGAGTTCGAGGGTCAGATCCGCCTTTTCCGAAGCATCGGCGAGAAGGGAGAAGGTGATGCATCCGGTCGTCCCGGAGCCGGCCTCGGCGGAGAGTTGGGAGATCGCGACCTCGGAGCCTACGAGCGCGGCGCCGTGGTCGTCTGGATGCCAGGTCGCCACTTTTCGGACGGCACCGGACTCGATCTCCCAGTTGCACAGCGCCTTCCCGCACCAAAGGTCGAAGCCGGCGTCGTCGAGGAGGTCGGTTCCGCAGGAGTCGACCCCGAAGAGCGCGGGGGCGAGCAGCGCGAGCGCGGCGGCGAGGAGGGGAGCCGGGGTCCGTCGCATGTCGCCTCTCAGTACCCGGCCCGCAGGCCAATAGATATGGAAAAACCACCGTTGTCGTGAACGTCGCCGATCAGGTCGCGGAGCGCCGGCGCGGTGGTCCACCGGACCTGCTGGAAGAAGCCGAAGGGTCGAACTGGCATTTCCGCCACAGAGACCGCGGCCGTGAGCGCGGGGCCGCCCTGCGTCTGCCGGGTGGTGCCCGCGACGCTGGCGTAGCGGCTTGCGCTCCAGGCGAGGCCCACCCCGACCTCGGCCGCCGCGATCACGTGCGCGTCCAGCATCGGGAGTTGGCCGCGGGGGCCGAGCGCCACGAGGTGCGATCCCCACCGGAACTCGTCGACCCTGGCCGGTTCGGATCCGATCGCCAAGTCTCTCGAGGTCGTTCGATGGTCGAGCCCTCCGGTCGTGGCGAGCAGGGCCAGGTGACGCGTCGGCGACCAGGCCGCCGCCGCCGTCCACACCCCGACGAGGGGCGCGACGTCGCCGGTGTCGAAGCCGAAGTCGTCGATGCGTTGGGTGTAGGCGTCATTCCGTGTGGCGAGCACCCCGGCTGCGAGCTCGAAGACAAGGGTCTCCCTGCGTTCGATGCCCGCAGCCGCTTGCCTGCCGGGGGACCCCTCGGTGGCGAGCGGGTCGTCGGGGGCGGCGACGGCGAGGGCGACGAGGAAAGGAAGTAGCATCCGAACTCCGATTCGTCAGGGACCGTGCGCCTACCGACTGGTCAGCGAGAGCGCCGTCAACAGGGCGGAAACCGTCGCGGTGGTGACGACCGTCACCCCGGGAATCGGGTCGGGCGCCGCCCCGGGCGGCGCGAGCACGCGGCGGAAACCGTGACGCGCGGCCTCGCGCAACCGCCGAGCCGCTTGGGCGACGCTGCGCACCTCCCCGACGAGGCCGACCTCGCCAAAGATTAGGGTATCCCGTGGGATCGCGCGCCCCATGAACGAGCTTGCCACGGCCGCGACGACCGTCAAATCGCTCGCGGTCTCCTCGATCCGCACCCCACCCGCGGCGTTGACGAACAGGTCGCGATCATGGAGGTGGAACCCAAAGTTTCCCAGCACGGCGGCGAGC
>CANLGQ010000056.1 GCA_947490265.1 Pseudomonadota bacterium
CCGACACCGACACCGACACCGACACCGACACCGATACCGATACCGACCCGCTCGACACCGCCGCGCCGAGCTGCGGCCCGTTCGACCCGACCTGGGCCGGAATGGAGGCGATGTTCGGCTGCCATTGCGACGCGTGTCACCCCAGCACCCAAGGGGTAGACCTCCATACCGCGATCCCGGCGGACATCGCGGCCGGGAATGCCTATTACGTCACCCCCGGCAATCACGAGACCTCGTATCTGTGGAAGGTGGTGAGCGGGAACTGGCCGTTCTGGTATATGCCCTTCAACCGCGAGCAACCGCTCCCTGGCTCCGAGATCGACCATGTCGCGTTGTGGATCGACGCCGGCGCCCCCGTGAAGTGATCGCTACGGATGTTTCCCCCCGGAGCGGATCCTTTCACCTGGGTACGAACACTGGTGTCGTGACCCGCCTCCGTGCCACCTTCGATCCCCTAGGAAGCAGCACTGCTGCAAAGGACTACTTCATGTCGAACGGGAACCTGCTCCCCCTCTTCCTCCTCGCCGTGGCCTGTGATGGCGGCTCCGAGACCGACGGGACGGATTCGGACACCGACACCGATACCGACACCGATTCGGACACCGACACCGACACCGACACCGACACCGACACCGAACCGCCCACCGACGGTTTCGCGAATGTGCTCCGCGACTGTCCGACCGACCTCGGCACCATCTGTCCGTGGGCAGGGGCGGGATACAGCGGGTTCAACGGAGATCAGTCCGACCCGCTCGAGCTGTGGTTCTCCTTCCCGATGGACGTCGAGATCAGCCCGTATGGTGACCCGGCGATCGCCGACTGGAACAACCACCGGATCCGCGTCCTCGAGGGCTACACCACGCCTGGGACCGGCGCGATCCGCACCATCATGGGCGGCGCCCTCCCCGGCGACGGCGACCCGACCCACGCCGACCTGACCGACGTGGGCGCGATCGGGACCGACGTGCTGCTGAACCACCCTACCCAGCACCAATACGCGCCCGACGGCACCCTGTGGTCGGCCTCCTGGCACACCCACAAGCTGCGGAGCTGGGACCCGGCGACCGACCTCGTCCGGGTCGAGCTTGGGCTGCTGCCGGGCTACTTCCCGGTCGATTCCGCGGGTCCGGTCGCCACCGCCGGGACCAAGCTGAATCAGCCGAAGTCGCTGCACCTGATGAACAACGGCGACATCTTCATCAATGACATGCGAAACGAGCGGCTCCGGTTGTGGCATCGCGCCGACGGCACCATCGAGACGATCGTCGGCAACGGCTCCAAGGGCTACTCCGGCGACGGCGGGCCTGCGCTGCTCGCCTCCATCAACCTTCCGAACAGCACGAACCCCGAGCCCGGCGGGGCGTTCGTGTTCACGGCCGACGAGTCGACGATGTACTTCGCCGACAGCTTGAACAACTGCATTCGGGTGGTCGACCTGATCAACCGGACCATCGACCACCTGTCCGGCTTGTGCGACGTAGTCGGCGACGACGCCCTCGGCGCTGCGACCGACGCGCGGTACAATTACCCGGTCGACCTCGCGCTCGACGAAGCCACGAGCCAGCTGTTCGTCGCCGACGCCAACAACAGCGCGGTCAAGGTCATCGATCTCACGACCGGCATGGTCTCTCGGTTTGCCGGTACGGGGGTTCCTACCTGCGACTCCGGGTATGGGGTCGCCGTTCCCACCACCTGCGACGAGCAGCACACCGGCGGAGACGGCGGTCCCGCCGCGAGCGCGACCCTCTACCGCCCGTTCGGGGTCGAGCTCGACCTCGACAACAACCTGGTGATCGCCGACACGAACAACAACCGTTTCCGCGTGGTGTACCGTTGAATTACCGTTCCACCGACTCTTTCATCCGAATCACCACTTCACTTCTTGGAAACCCCATGTGCACGAAGACTCCCTTCTTGCTGGCGCTGGTCGCCGCACTCGGCTGTAGCGACGACGGAAACGACCAGCCGACCGACAGTGACACCGACACGGACTCGGACACCGACTCGGACACCGACACCGACACCGACACCGACACCGGGCCTCCGCCGACCGCATGCGAGCTGAAGACCCCCGGGACCATCTGCCGATGGATGGGGATCGAAGGGCTCGCAGGCCTGGGCGTCGAGGGCGAAGATCGGCTCGATACGCTGCTCTATTCCCCGCTCACGGTCACCTGGGGGCCTGACGGGAAGGCCTACATCGACGACTGGAACAACCACCGGATCCGGGTCGTGGAGGACGACGACACCGTCCGAACGATCGCCGGCACCGGCCTCATCGGCGACGGCATCTACAATCAGAAGCTGGCGGTCAACGAGGACGGACCCGCGCTCGCGTTCGCGTTCAACCACCTCACGCAGATGGTGTTCGACCCCGCCGACCCGAACTACATGTACATCGCCGCGTGGCATAACTCGCGGATTAACCGAGTTAACTTCGCTACAGGCGAGGTGGAGTACTACGCCGGGACCGGCGGTCGAACGTACATCGACGGCGTGACCGCGCGAGCGGCGGCCTTCGACCTCCCGACCGCGATCGCGTTCGACGACGCGGGCAACAAGTACGTGATGGACCAGGCGAACCAGTTGATCCGGATGATCGACCCGGCTGACATGGTCACCACCTTTGCAGGCGTCGTGCGGAGCCCCGGCTACAGCGGCGACGGGCTCGATCGGCTCGCGACCAAGCTCGACGCCAGCGCGGGCCAGACCGCCGCTCCCTCCAACAAGATGGTCTTCCACGACGGCGCGCTGTTTTACGTCGATACCGAGGTGCACCTGGTGCGACGGCTCGACCTGGAGACGAGCCTCATCACCACGGTCGCCGGGTTCTATGAGCCAGATCCGGTCCTGGCCGACCCCAACGGCGACGGCATCGCCGACACCCAAGTCGGGATCGGCGCCTACGCCGGCGACGGCGGCCCGGCCATCGGCGCGCGGCTGAACCGGCCGCGCGATCTGGCGATCGCCCCAGACGGGACGATCTACATCGCCGATTCCGACAACCACTGTATCCGGGTGGTCGATCCCCTCGGCACCATCGACACGTTCGCCGGCACCTGTGGCGTGCCCGGCATCTACGTCCCTGCGACCTTCCCCGAGGTCGCGCCGAGCCTCGCCGACAACATGCCCGCAACCGAGGCGACGCTGTATGCCCCCTATGGCGTCTCGCTCGACGCCTCCGGGAACGTGTACCTCTGCGACACCTACAACAACGTCATCCGGGTCGTGTACCCCTGACGAGGGGCGCATCCCCAGCCCGGGGATGCGCGATCGCCGCCGCGCCGCTCGGTCCGACGTGATACCGTCGCGACACCCATGCCCCCGCATCCCCAAGACAAAGGCCCCTCGGAACCGAAGCTGCCCAACCACCCGGGTCAGGCGAACTACCGAGTTCTGACGGGCTTTCCTTGAGCACGCCCGGGCTGAAGGTCCTCGTCGTGGACGACTCGCGGACCGTGCTCCGGCTGCTCTCCCGACAACTCGTCAGCTTGGGCGCTGGGGTGGTCACGCCCTGCGACCGGGGCGATGCTGCGCTGGAGCGAATCGCGGACGATCCCAGGGCGACGGACCTGGTGTTTTGCGATCTAAACATGCCCAACATGGACGGCATCGAGCTGGTTCGACGCCTCGCGCAGCTCGACTACCAAGGGGCCTTGGTGTTCGTGAGCAGCGAGAACCCCCGCGTCTTGAAGTCCGCCGAACGGCTCGCCACCTCGCTCGGCCTCTGGGTGCTGGGTGCCGAAGGAAAGCCCATCGCGTTGGAGCGCATTGGACATTTCCTCGAGTTGGCGGCTTCCGACAGGCCGCGCAAGGCCGTCGCCGCGCGCGTCAGCTATGGGCCCGACGAACTGCGGACGGCACTGGCCGAGGGCCACCTCGTGAACCACTACCAACCAAAAATCGAACTTGCCACCGGCAGGGTGGCAGGCTTCGAGGCCCTGGTTCGCTGGCGCCGCGGCGCGGAACTCGTCTTCCCCGACCAGTTCATTCCCACCGCCGAGGAACACGGCCTCATCGACGAGCTGACGCGCCAAGTCTTGCTGCACGCCCTCGCCGACCTGAAACGCTGGCGCGAAGGCGGCCTTTCGCCGCACGTCGCGGTCAACGTATCGATGGAGAATCTGACCGACCTGAGCTTTCCGGAGTTCGTGTTCGCTGCGTTGGAGAAGTACGGGATCCCAGGTGACAACTTGATCCTCGAGGTCACGGAAAGCCGTGTCATGCGCGACCGAATCGTCGCCCTCGACATCCTGACGCGCCTCAGTATGAGGCGGGTCGGCCTGTCCATCGACGACTTCGGCACCGGTCACTCCTCGCTCGCCCAGCTGCGCGAACTCCCCTTCGAAGAGCTGAAGGTCGACCGGAGCTTCGTGCACGGTGCCAGCCGGGATGCCTCCCGAAAGGCGATCGGCGAGGCCAGCATCGGTATGGCTCGTGGGTTGGAAATGCGCACCGTCGCGGAAGGGGTGGAGGACACCGAAGACTGGGACTTCGTGGTCGCCAGCGGGTGCGATCTGGCCCAGGGCTGGTTCATCGCGCGGGCGATGCCGGCCAACTCAGTGCCGGGGTGGATCGCGAAGTGGTCCCCGCCCGTCCGTTGATGCACCAGACGGTCCCGTGCCTCACTCCCCGGCTCCACCCTCCCCCGGATCCGGACTCTCGGGGCCGGGTTCGGGCGAATCGAACCAGGCTCGCTGCTCGGGCGTGAGCGTCGCATCGCCGGTCCAGGTCCAGGCAGCCGACGCTTCGTCCTGCCCCGCGCGCCAGCGCTGAAGCGCCGCGGACACCACGGGATCGGGGACCGCGAGCGCCGTGCGGTGGTACGGATCGGCGCGGCGATCGAAGCAGCGCACGATCGGAGTCTCGGTCCGGCGACTCCATTCGCAGGCCACCTGTTCCCCAAAGGCGGCGGCCTGGTCGGAGCGGGCCGAGTCGCTGTCGACAAAAACCAAATCCCGATCCGTCGTTCCCCCGTCCCTGAGGGGGAGGGACCAGTCGCGGCCCGGGCCGGCGTACCCTTGCACGCCGGCGAGTCCAGCGAGGGTGGGCAGGACGTCGACCTGCGAGGCGAGCCCCGGCACCACGCCGCCCGCCCGGACGCCGCGTCCGCGAGCCATCCACACCATCTCGACCACCGGCGGAGTGAGGAGACTGCTGCGGTCCGCCCCGGGATCTGGCGGCCAGGCGAGCCCGGCGCCGTGGTCACTGACCACCACGAAGATCGTGTTGCTATCATCAAATCCACGGATCAGCAGGCCGTTCGACAGTCGGCGCAGCGCCGTGTCGAATCGGTTCAAGTACACGCGATACTTCTGGAGGCGGACCGGCGAGCGATCATCGGCGAACTGGGCCAGCTCCCGCTCGTCGAACGATCCTGGCGGATCCGCGTCGGAGAGCTCGATCTGGAGGAACAAGGGGGCGTTGCGCCGCTGCGGTCGATCGATCTCCCGAAGCAGCCGGTCGACCACCTGGCTCCCCGCGACCCGACCCGGATCGCGTCTCCCGAGGTCGGAGACGTCGTGGTACCGAAAAAATCCCTGGTCGAACCCGAAGACACCCGCCAAACTGGGGTCGGAGGCCCCTCCGATCGCCCAATACCCGGCCTCGCGGAACCGTTCCGCAATCGTGGTCGCCTCCGGCGCGAGGCGACGCTGATTCGCAGTTCCCGGCGACCGGGCCATACCGATCGCGCGGAAGGGTTGCCCCGTCGCAATCACCGTGTTCGCTGCGCGAGTTGATGGAGCGGCGGCGATCGCGCCGGAAAAGCGCGAGCCCGACTCGGCCAACTCGGTCAGAAACGGGGTCGCGGCAGGGTGGCCGCCGTAGGGCGTCACCTGGTCGCGGCGAACGGAGGTGCCGATGACCAGGACCACGTTCGGCTGCTCCCCGACCCAAGGGAGCCGGCCCCCCTCCCGCGGGGGGGGCCCGCTCGGTCCGAACGCCGCGAGCCGTTGCCGCTCCTGCCAGGCCAAGGTCGAGGCGGTGATCCCGATCGCACACCCGAGTACGACGGCCAGCGCCCACGGAAACAGCCGCCTCATTTGCCCTCACCTGCCCGGTCGCGCTCCTGGTAACCGTAGGCCTCCACCCGTGCGGCGAGTTCAGCCGACACGGCGGCCTCGACCGGCGATCCCGCGGCCGCTCGCCCCGCTTCCCGCTGGGCCGACAGCAGGGCCTCGAGTTCCAGATCCCGCTGAGGTCGCTTGCACGCCGGATCGGCCCGGCGCTCACAGCAGCCTGGAGCAAAGCGGCTGGCTGGCTCGCTCCCGACCTCCTCCCCGAAGTCGCGCTGGCAGTACCTCGTCGGGGTGTACAGGGCGGCCCGGTCGACGCGCGCCCACGTGGTCTCCGCGAAGACGGTGGACCGAGGCGCATCGCCGAGGCCGGTGCGCACGAGGGGGGAGAGGTCGAAGCCAGGACCGGCATCGTCCGAGAGACCGGCGAGCCCGAGGACGGTTGGAGCGACGTCGAGGGACGAGGCCAGCCCGCCGATCCGCCGCGGTTCCACCGCTGGCCCCCACACCGCGACCAGGGTCTCCAGGATCGGCGGGGCCAGCGACCGCCCGTGACCGCGGCCGATGCCAGGCGGAAACGCGAGGCCCTCGCCGTGATCGCTCACGACGACGAGCCACGTGTCGCCCGCGGTGCCGCGGTCCGCGAGGCCGCGGTCGAGCAGCGCGAGGGCTTGGTCGAAGTGGCGAAGCCCAACCCGATACCGAGCCATGTCGCTGCTCGCGGCAGGCAACTTCCGGAAGAGGCGAACCTCCTCGGGCTCCTCGGCGAAGGGCTCGTGCGCGTCGGCGAGGATGATCTGAAGGAAACGCGGTCCGGGCAGGGCGTCCGCGAGGTCGAACAAGCGGCTGACCGCGTCGGTGCCAGCCACCTTGGCCTCGATCGCCCCTTCCGACCAGCGCTCGAAGCCCTGGGCGAACCCAAAGCTCGCCGTCGCGTTGGGGTTGGTGCTCACCCCGGCGGTGCGGTAGCCGAGGTCGCGGAAGCGCTCCGCCAGCAAGGTGGCGTCTTCGGGAATGCGCCGATGGTTCGGACCGGGCCCTTCCTGCTCCAAGCCGAGGCTTCGGGGGGTCCGCCCGCTGACCAGGGCGGCGATCGACGGCCGGGTCCACGGGGAAACGCCGATCACGTCGCCGAACCAGGCGGCCTCCTCGGCGAACGTCGCCAGAAACGGCGTGACCAAGGGGTGGCCGCCAGCGGGTGGGACCTGATCCGCTCGGATGGAGCAGCCAATCACGAGGACCACGCTCGGACCGGTTGCCCGACCCGCGGGGGGCCCGAGGCCGGAAGGCACATCCAGGAGCGGATCGGAGCGCCACGGTCGAAACCACAGCACGGCTGCCGCACCGGCAAACGAGAGGGCGAACAGGGCGATCCGGGTGGCGCGCTTCATCCCCCGCGCAGTAACGCGCGTCCGACGCGGCGGGCGTTCAGCGAACCGGCGGATCGGCGCACCATCCCGCCAAGGCCGGATCGTCCCCGCGGGTCCACCACACCCCCAAGGCGCCGGCGGTTCCGGCTCCGAGCTGGGTTCCCGGAGGCAACACAGCAACTCGGTCCACCGGCTCCGCACACCACCTCGCGCCCTGGTCGCGCAGCGGCCGGTCCGGCGGTCGCCAGCGGATCCCATACGGGTCGCCGGTCGCGATCACCCCGAGCCGGGCCCCCCAGGTGAACGGGGCCACCACGGCATCGTCGGGACCCAGGTCCGCGGCCACCCGGCGGAGTACCGCGTCTTGCTCCGCCACGGACAGCGCCCCCAGCCCGAGCGTCAGCCCCCGCTGAGCGAGCTGCACCGCGAGCACCAGCCCGGCGAGCTGGGCAGGACGGCCCGTGGGCACCCGCTGCCAGCCTCGCGAAGCGGCCACCGCGAGCGTGAGGCCGAGCGGCAGCACCGAGGCGGTGTCGGCCGGAGCCAGAAGGAGCGGCAGGGTCGCAAAGGCGAGGCTCGCCCCTCCGGATCCGAGGAGGACGAGGGGAAGCAACCCGACCGGAACCTCCCCTCCCCACGCGCGCAGGGCGCGCAGCGGCGTCGGTGACATCGAGCCCAGAACCCCGCGATCCCCGAACCACCAGTCCCCACCGGAGCCGACGGTGAGCGCGACCACGGCCACCACCAGCCCGACGGCGATCGGGGCCATCGCCCGGTCTCGCGGGATTTCGGGAAGGAGCCGCGCCCGCGCCAGCGCGATCCACGGAATCGCGAGAGTGGCGGCGGGCGAAGTCGCCACAGCCAGGCCCGTGCACAGGGCCGCCGCTCGCGCTGGGGCGACCACGGCCGCGGTCGCGAGCGCGACCCACGGAACGTCGACCTCGGCGAAGGGCGCCCAGGGCAAGATCGAGGCGGCGGCGCCGATGGCCCCGACGACCGCATTTCCCCCGGCCCTGGCCGCCCAATGCGCGGTGAACGCGACCGCGAGCGCGGCGAACAGGGCGTGGACCGCGTCGAGCCCCCGCGGGAGCGCTGCACCGGCGATCGGGGCCAGCCCATTCGCGAGGGCAATCCAGGCAAAATGAACCGGTCGCTGGGCCAAATCCCCGGCCCAGCCTTGGGCCGCATAGGCGGCGGCGTCGCCGTTGACGTATCCCCGCCCCCCGGCCACCAGCGCGACGCCGAGCACGCCGAGGGCGACCATCCAGCCCCCGCGGCGCTCGCGGATCATCCGGCGCGCTCGGTCAGCCAATCGAGGAGCACGGGCCAGACCACCGTCGGCGCCCGATGGCCGAGGATCAGGTCGACGTGACCCCAGTGGGCGCCATGCTCGAACGCGTCGAACACCACGAGGCGCTTGTCGCTGCTGCCGCTGGCCGCGAAGCACTCCTCTGCGTCGCCCGGAGGGACCAGGGGATCCGCATCGCCGGCCAGGACCAGCAGCGGCACGTCGAGGCGCGAGAACGCGGCGCGGTAGGTGAAAGGGGTCCCGGTCGCCCACCGGCACATCTCGATCCAGACTTCGGTGCTGGTCCAGTCGAAGCCGAGGGCCAACCGCTCCTCGAGAAGATCGCGCTCGATCGAGCCCGGCGTCCATCCCGAAATCGGGAAGCCGAACCCGGCGATGTCGGTCACCGCATAGAGTCGCCCGATGACCTCGCCGGCCCAGCCGGTCGATAGGCGAACCGGGGCCAGGCGCAGGAGGGGCTCGGCGGCGAGCGTCAGGTGGGCGAGCGCCCGGAGCGTGGCGTTGCGCCGCGCGAACCCAAAGACGCCCGCCAAGTGGACGAGCCCGGCCAAGGGTCGTTCGGTCGCCGCCCCGATGGCGACGCCCGCCCCGAGCGAGTGTCCAACCACGAAGGGGGGAACCTCGCATTCCCCGATCACCCGCAGGAGATCCTCCACATACTCCGCGAACGAGCGGGCATTGCCGGAACCGAGGGCGCGGCTGTTGCCGTGCCCCCGGAGCTCCAGGTTCAAGACGTCGAACCCCTCCTCGGCCAGCCGCGCGACCAGGCTTCTCCCGGTAACCCGCCAAGTATAGCGATTCTGAGCGAGCCCGTGGATCAGGATCACCGGCGGGCGCGTGGGCCCGCCGGGCCGGATCGTGCGCTCCACCGCGAGCGGAGGGCCAGTCCCCGCCACGATCCGCGCCTCGCGGATCAACGGCACCGCCCGACCCCGATCGACGATCTCGGTGATCCGCTCGATCATCGGCGACCGACCCACACCCGAAACCGGGGATTCTCAGCGGCGATCTCGAGGGAGGCGAGCTTCGGACCGAGCATTGTCGCCACAGGGACGCTCCGCAGCGCGACCACGGCGATCAGACCCGGGCGCTCCAGCGCCTCCACCGCCCGGGTCAAGACCCGCTCGGTGAGCGCGCGATCGAATGCCGAGCCCTGATGCACCGGCGGGTTCGTCACGATTGCCGTCCAGGTGCCGGGGCCCAGCGCAATCGAGGCATCGAGACAGCGAAGCGACATGCCCGGAACGTTCACCCTCGCGGCTTCGAGGGCGAGTGCATCGGCGTCGATCCCGGTGATCGCGGCGCCTGGGCGGAGGGCGGCGACCGCCGCACCGAGGAACCCGATCCCGCAGCCGAGGTCGAGCGTGCGAGAAAACGGATCACCGCTCGCTGCCAAGCTCGGAAGCACGTCGATCAACAGGGCGGTCCCTTCGTCCAGTCGGCGGTGGGCGAAGCTTCCAGGCCACGAGGCCCAGGAGATCCCTCCGATCCGGTCGATCTGCATCCAGGGCGCTGGATCGGCGCGCGCCTCTGGCCGGGGGGAGCGGGCCGCGAGAATCCGACAATGGCGGCGTGCTTCCCGCGAGGACACCGCGCCGAACGCCGCCTCGAGGGTCGGCCCGGCACTTCGGATCCCCTCGTCGTTCTTCCCGGCGACCCACAGCTCGCCGGTGGGACTGAGGCGGCCGGCGAGCCAGTGCCCCAGCATCGCCTGGGTCTCCCGGCCCCGCGGCAGGCGGAGCACGGCCAGATCGAACGGTCCGTCTGGTGGAAAAGCCCGACCCGGCTGCGCACCCACCGCGCACCGCCGCCACGACACCACGTCGGTGCCGCGCGCGGTCAGCGCGTCGGCGATGGCCCGCCCCCCCTCGTCGACTACCAGCGCAGTCCGGCCAGGAATAGGCTCACTTGCGGCAAATTCCGCCAGGACCCGAATGGCTGGATCACCGTCCGCGAGCAGCGCACCCTGCATCGGGACGGGATAACACAGCGCCACAAGTCGGAGCGTCGATGGAGAGCGAGCTGCGCATCGCGGATCAGGGCGGAGTCCGTTGGTTGATCCTCGACCGTCCGGCCTCGAAAAACGGGCTCACCCTCGACTTGGTCGATGCGCTCACCGCGGCGCTCGACGCCGCGGCGCTCGACCCCGCGGTGCGGGTCGTCGTGCTCGGGGGCGCCGGTGGCTCGTTTTGCTCGGGACTCGATCTCAAAGCCGCCTTGTCGAGCCCCAGCGGGCTCGATCTCGGCGCGGGCTTGGCGCGGTTCCACGGCCTCGTCCGCGCGCTCCGCCGGGTCCTCAAGCCGACGATCGGGGCCATCGATGGTCCGGCCGCTGGGTTCGGCTGCGACCTCGCGCTCGGGTGCGACCTCCGGTTCGCCAGCGCCCGCGGCCGACTCGGCGAGCGCTTCGTGCGCATCGGCCTGATGACCGATGGCGGCGGTACTTTTCACTTGCCCCGACTGATCGGCACGGCCCG
The DNA here is from genome assembly GCA_947490265.1 of Pseudomonadota bacterium. Taxonomy (GTDB): domain Bacteria; phylum Myxococcota_A; class UBA796; order UBA796; genus CANLGQ01. Next base: position 11,174 of record CANLGQ010000056.1, read on the forward strand.
GGCATTCGAGTTGCTCTATGAGGGACGGATGGTCGAGGCCGACGAGGCCCTCGCGCTGGGGCTCGTCAACCGGGTGCTGCCCACCGACGGGTTCGACGCCGCCGTGAACGAGTATGCCGCGCGCCTCGCCGCCGGACCGCCCCTCGCCTTCGCCCGTACGAAGGCCGCCCTCCTTCAGTCAAGCCAAGCCGCCTTCGAAGACGCGCTGTCCGCCGAGCGGGAAGGCCAGCTCACGCTCTTGCAAAGCCAGGACTTCACCGAAGGAGTACAGGCGTTCTTCATGCGCCGCGAACCTGCCTTCGTCGGCAAGTAGGCACGGATCGCTACCGGGTAGGCGTCAAGAGACGCTCGACCCAACCCCGTGGGGCGTTCGCCGGCATCGGCTCCGCGACGATGAGATCGGCCCAGTCCCCCTCCAAGTCGTCTCCTTGCACGCGCACTTCGGCTTCGGGGAACGCCTTACAGACCAGGGCCAGCAACCCATCGCGTCCGCATACCACCACCCGCCGCGGCGACGGACCGCCGAGCGACGCCAACTGCCAACTGTTCCCTCGATCGTACACCACGACGGTCGGTGTCAGGGATCCCATGTTGCCCTCCACCTGTAGCCTAGCTACGCACTGAAACGGTCCGTCGTGGGTCCGGTGACTTCTTTGTGACAGGCAACGACACGCAGGTCTGGTGATGGGAACCGCTCAGGCCGTGCCCGCTTCGTCGGGGAGGTTCTCCCACACCGCCAAAAGCGCCCACGCGGCGGCCTCGCCGGGAGTATCGGCCGCGTAGCCGGTGACGTCGCCGTCGATCTCGACCGCCGCGATCCACCCGTCGGCCGAGTGGATGAGGTCGGAAAAGGCTCCATAGCTGGAGAGGATGCCGAGGATCGCCCCGACGGTGGGCCAGTCGGTAAGGTCGGGAAGGGAATCCACCGGGGCTTCTGAACCGACCTGGAGGCGCACGCCGTCGAGGGTCAACATGCCGGGGTGCCACTGCCACCCCGGCTCCTCGGTCAAGCGCAGGGACAGCGCGTCGCGCTCCTCGTCCTCCTCATCGGTCAAGGCAATCAGATCCTCGTTTTCTCCAAGTTGGCGCCGGCGTTCTCAGCGCGGCGGCCACAGCCTTGTAGCCCCAGGGGGCGAGGATCTCCGTCCCCCGTGCCCGGCAGCGCGGAACATTCAGCTCGTCGCACAAACGCCGAGCAAATCGCAGTTTTCCACGAGCGCCCACCGGAAAGCGCAGCCCCACCACCACGACGTGGCCTGGGGGGAGCCGCGGCACCAGCAGGAGCGCCGATCCGTCGGCGTCGCACTGCATCACGATGGTCTTCCGCCCGGCTTCGCTGCGCAGGGTCACCAGCTCACTCAGCACGCGGAGGACGCCGCGTCGCTGCCCGAGCCACGACGGACCCTCGAGAAGGAGGGCCGGCGGATCGAGCGTGCGGGCACACCAATGCCCGGTCCGAACGCGCTCGATGATCGCGTCGTGCAGCGAAACGCTGTCGAGAAACACCGCCCCCTCGCCCGCCAGGCGCTCCGAGACCCGGCTCTTCCCCACTCCCCGCGGCCCGAGCACCAGCACGGCGTGGCCGTCCCGAACCGCGCGCGGCAGCGGTCGGCGCCCGAGGTACTCGGTGCTCGTCGCTGTAAAGAAGACCGGTGCCGGCGCTTCCTCGAAGCTGCACGCCGCTGCGACCGCGTAGGCGGCGAGATCGGGTAGGTGCGCATTGGGGATGACCTGAAGCTGCATAGAAGGCAATGGTGTCCGAATCCCTGTCGTACGAGGTGCCCGGTTCGGCGTCAACGGCGCCCCTGCTCGACGGTTTCGGTCAGAGATCCCCTTTTTGGCTCGGCTTTTTGCGACGGTTGGAGGACACGGAAGAACGCGGCGACGAGTTCGGTGAGGCAGGTCACACGACCGGTCGTTCGCTCGCGCCCCCCCCTGGACGCGAGCGCCGGATCCAGCACCTCACAGAATCGGCGTTCGAACGTCAGCGCTCAGCGGCAATCTGGACCCGATCGCGGATAAAGGCAGCGATATGGGAAATGGGGGTCCCGGGCGGAAACACGGCCGCAATGCCTTGCTCGAGTAGAAGTGACGCATCTTCCTCTGGAATAATCCCTCCAGCGACCAGGAGCACGTCGGTGGCCCCTGCCTCGCGCAGCAGCCGGGCCACCTCCGGCAGCAACCGGTTGTGCGCGCCGGACAGGATGGAGAGCCCGATGACCTGCACGTCTTCGTCGATGGCGGTCGCCACGATCTGGGCCGGCGTGCGGTGCAGGCCCGAATAGATCACCTCCATTCCGGCATCCCGAAGCCCGCGCGCTACCACCTTTGCGCCGCGATCGTGGCCATCGAGGCCGGGTTTCGCCACGAGCACCCGGATCGGGGCGGCGCCGTCGCTCATCCGAGCACCGACTTCGAGATCACGAGGCGCTGGATCTCCGAAGTGCCCTCGTACAGCGTCGTGATCCGCGCGTCGCGGTACAAGCGCTCCACCTCGTATTCCACCGAATAGCCGTACCCACCGAAAATCTGAACGGCCTCGTAGGCGCAAAAATTGGCCGTTTCTGACGCCGCGAGTTTCGCCATGGAGCATTCGAGGCTCGCCCGTTGGCCCGCCCCCTTCATCCACGCCGCGCGCCACGTCAACAGTCGCGCCGACTCGATCCGGGTCTTCATGTCCGCGATCTTCCACTGGATCGCCTGATGGTCGGCGATGGACTTGCCAAACGTCGTCCGGCCCCGCGCGTGGGCCACCGCGAGGTCGAGCGCGCGCTGGGCGATGCCGAGGGCCTGGGCCGCGATGCCGATTCGGCCTCCGTCGAGCGTCGCCATGGCGATCTTGAACCCCCCTCGCTCCTCCCCGAGCAGGTTCTCCGCGGGGACCTCCATCCCGTCGTAGATCAGCTCCGAGGTCGAGCTACACCGGATGCCCATCTTCTCCTCGACCTTTCCTACTTGAAAGCCGGGAAACGACGACTCGACGATGAACGCGCACACCCCCCGGTGGCGGGCCTCCACGTCGAGGTTGCCGTAGGTCACCGCGATGGCGGCCTGCGGACCGTTGGTGATCCACATCTTGGTCCCGTCGAGCCGCCAGCCGGTCGCCGTCTTCGTGGCCCGCGTGCGCTGAGCCCCCGCGTCGGAGCCGGCGGCCGGCTCGGTGAGCGCGTAGCACCCGATCGCGGCACCGCTGGCCATCCGCGGCAGGTACGCGCGCTTCTGGGCCTCGGTCCCGAACGCCAGGATGGGCCAGGAAGCCAGCGAGTTCTGGACGCTCATGATCACGCCCACGCCCGCATCGGCGTAGCAGATCTCCTCGAGGGCCAGCACGTAGGCCAGGATGTCCAGGCCGGAGCCGCCGTACTCGGTCGGGATGAACACACCGAGCAGGCCGAGCTCGGCGAGGCGGGCCACGAGCTCGGCCGGGAACGCATGGCTTCGATCCCGGGCGCTCGCGCCAGGGAGGACTTCGCTGCGGGCAAAGTCGCGCGCCATGTCGCGGACCGCGACGAGATCATCCGACAAATCGAACATGGTGGGTCTCCGAAGTGTGAGACGAGGTCGGAGCCCGGGAGGCTCCTCGAACGCGGACTTATGCCCCGCCGAATCGCGCGGGTCGCTTCTCCAGGAAGGCAGCCATTCCCTCTCGCTGATCCTGCGTCGCGAAACAGAGGCCGAACAGGCTCCGCTCCCCGGCCAGAGCGACTGGCAGCGCCGCGTCGGCCCCTTCGTGGATCGCGCGCTTGCAAAGCCGCAGGGCAACCGGACCCAAGCCGGCCATCCCCTCCGCGGTCTTCGTGGCTTCCAGGACGACGTCGTCGACGACCCGCGACACCAGCCCCATCGCCTTCGCCTCAGCGGCGTCGATCACCCGGCCGGTCAAGCACAGGTCGAGCGCGTTCGACCAGCCGACCCGCCGAACGAGTCGCTGCGTCCCACCAAAACCCGGGATCACGCCAAGCTTGACCTCCGGCTGCCCAAACTTCGCCTTGGGACCTGCGAAGATCAGATCGCACGCCATCGCCAGCTCGCATCCGCCGCCCAGGGCGAAGCCATTCACGGCGGCGATCACCGGCATGGGAAGGGTCGCGAGGCGGTGGAGCACCGCCTGCCCACGCGCGGCGAAACGCTCGGCTTCGATCGGCTTGAGCTCGGCCATCGCGGCGATGTCTGCGCCTGCGGCGAACGCCTTCTCCCCTTCCCCGGTCACGACCACGGCCGCAACGCCGTCGCCGAGGGCGTCCATCGCAACCATCAAGCCGTCGAGCACCGAGGCGTCGATTGCGTTGAGCGCAGCCGGCCGCGCGAGGGTGATCCGGGCGATGGCGCCGCTGACTTCGAGGTTCACGCTCATTTCGGTTAGCCCTGGTAGTTGTAGAAGCCGCGTCCGGCCTTTTTCCCGAGCCAGCCCGCCTCCACGTACTTCGTGAGCAGGGGGCACGGCCGATACTTGCTGTCTCCCCCCATGCCGTCGCGGAGGACCTCGAGGATGGCGAGACACGTGTCGAGACCAATGAAATCGGCCAGGGTGAGCGGGCCCATCGGGACGTTCGTCCCGAGCTTCATCCCCGTGTCGATCGCCTCCGCGGTTCCGATCCCCTCATAGAGCGCCCACACGGCCTCGTTGATGTAGGGCATGAGGACCCGGTTGACGATGAAGCCGGGCATGTCTTTCGAAGCCAGCACCGTCGTCTTTCCCATCTTTTTCGCCGCCGCGTCCACGGTCGCCCACGTCTCGTCCGAGGTCTGGAGCCCACGGATGATCTCCACGAGCGCCATCAAGGGGACCGGGTTCATGAAGTGCATGCCGATCACCCGGTCGGGACGGGCGGTTTTTGCGGCGATGGCGGTAATCGAGATCGACGAGGTGTTGGTCGCCAGGATGGCGTGCTCGCCGAAGGAACGAGACAAGCCCTCGAAGATCTTGTGCTTCAAGGTGACGTTCTCGGTCGCCGCCTCGATGATCAGATCACAGCCGTCGAACGCGGCGAGTTCGGTCGAGAACCCGATCCGTTCCACGGTGGCCGCCGCCACTTCGGCGGTGATCGTCGCCTTCTTCACCTGCCGCGCGAGGTTTCCCTCGATCGTGGATCGCGCCTTCTCCAGGGCCGACGCCGAGACATCTTGTACCTGCACCGGCCAGCCGGCGAGCGCTGCGACGTGCGCGATCCCGTTCCCCATTTGCCCGGCGCCGACGACGCCGATCCGTCGAATGTCCATCGCTTCCTCCGCAGCCCCGCCCTCTAACGCCGCGGCCTGCTCGCCGCCCCCCGCCGCACCGGATAGCAGCCCGGATCGAGGAACCCGGTGCCGCGCCTCCCGCTCCTGCTCGCCCTGCTCCCTGCCTGCATTCGCACGGTTCCGCTCGGCCCCGATCCGGGAGAGTGCGCGGTCGTACCCGTCTCGGGCTCCTACACCTGGGGCGAGATCGGCATCGGCAACTGTCTCGCCGGCCCCGCCGATGTGCAATTTGTCGAACAAGCCGGTCGTACCTGGCTCGCGGTCACCAACGCCAACCCGTACCGCAGCTTCGGCACGGGCAGCCTCCTGCTCATCGACTGGGAATCGATCGATCTGACGGTCGGGAAGAACCTGCTTCCGGATCCGCTGGGTTCGACGAGCACGCCGGTGGAGGCCCATGCGGTGCCACTCGATGCGTTCGTGGGAGACGTGGGCTACCTGCCGGATCGCGAACTCGCGCTGGTTCCCAGCCGACTGTCCGAGAATTCCGACACCCGCGTTCACCTCGACCGGGCCCAGGTGGTCGACCTTGCCAACCCGGCGGCGCCTGCGCTGTGGTCGGTGGACGACGCCGTTCAGCTCCGCGACGACCCGCAACCCGTGGTGGTCGACACGCTGGCGAACCTCGCTTTTGTTGGGAACCTCACCGATCACTCGGTGAGCGTCGTCGACTGGGCGGCCGATCGCCTCGCGGTCGTGGGCGACGTGGTTCCGGTGGGGGAACCGTGCGACGGTCGATGCGCTCTGGCGCTCGTCGATGTGGCGCCGGTCGCCGCCCTCGAAGGGGGCGAACTCCGCGATCCAACGAGCGATGCCTACGCCGAGATCGCCAACCTGATCATCGAGGACATCGACCTGTTGGTCGACGACACCTGGACCCTTTCCTGGGTCGAAGGCACCTTTCGGGTGTGGGCCGAGGAGGAGGTGCCCGATCTCGCAGGCGCACACGGGCTCAGCCGGTGGACGAGCGGGGCGATCGACCTTGGCTTCCGGGCGTCGGCCCTCGGCATCGAGCTGGGTCCGTTCCTCGACATCGCGACCGTCGAGGATCCCTACTTCGTCCTCGACGCCGGGATCCCGACGCTGTGGTTCTCCGATGCCGGGCGGATCCGGAAGACCACGAACGTCGGAGCCGCGTCGGATTGGTCGGTCGTCGAAGGGGACATCGCGCTCGATGGCTCGGCGCTCGGACTGTCGCTCGGGGCACCGAGCGTCATCCTCACCGGCGGCGGACTGACGCTCTTCTACGACCAGCGACCGGTCGCCGGTGGCGACGCGGTGATCGGCCGAACGACCAGCGAAGATGGCTTCACGTTCGCGCTGGACGATCCGGCTCCCGTCTTCGATCCCGCGCTGGTGACCGGATTCGCGTCGTTCGAGCACCCGTTCGCCATGGTGGATCCGGTGTCGAACCGGTACCGCGTGTGGTTCTCCGGTCGGCGAACCAACGGCGCGTGGTCGATCCTGCTCGCAGAGAGCGTCGACGGCGAGAGCTGGGGCACGCCGACCGTGGTGCTCGACGTCGGTGGCACGGATCTCGCGGCCCCCACCGTACAATACGTGAACGGGCGCTATGCGATGTGGATGGCCACGGGCGACGGGACCGCCTGGTCCATCGGCTCGGCCTGGTCGTATGACGGTCTCGTCTGGTCGGATCCGACCGTCCTGTTCTCGCCGAACCTCCCTTACGATGCCGCCGATCCGCCGCGGCCCGCCGTCGAGGGCGACCTCACCGCCGCCTGGTCGATCGAGGGGGCCGATCACGGGATCCAGCCGATCGTGGTCTACTCTGGGGCGCACATCGGGCTCGACGGACTCGGGTTCGAGGTACCCGCCGGCCACCAGTTCTCGAACGAGGTCCTCGGCCGGCGCGACGCGGCGCGCGGGCTGATCCCGGGCTCCTGGGTCGACGGCTGGATGTTCGTCACCGGGATCCTGCCGAACGAGCGCAGCAACCTCGCGGTGTTGGAAGAGACCGTCGCCGGCACCTGGCTCCCGGTCGCCCAAGACCTGATCCCAGTCGACACCGGGGGCAACGTCACCGGGGCCGGCAGTCCGGCGGTCTACCAGTCGGGCGGCACCTGGCACATGATCTATGCCGCCTACGACATCGACGGTGCCGCGGCGATGCGGCGGGCGACCAGCAACAACGGGCGGGTCTGGACGCCCGTGGGCGGACCGCTCGCGCCCTCGGTCGACGACTGGGACAGCCTGGCCCAGCTCCCCCATGCGGTGGAGCCGCTGGCCGAGGGCGGATTCCGGATCTGGTTCGGCGGATCCG
>CANLGQ010000057.1 GCA_947490265.1 Pseudomonadota bacterium
ATCGCGATCATCACTCGCTGCTTCATCCCGCCCGACATCTGATGGGGGTACTCGTCTACCCGCGTTGCCGCCGCGGGGATCCCCACCTCCTCCAGCATCCGGATCGCGACGTCGCGAGCCTCCTCCGGCTCGAGGCCCTGGTGGAGGATCACCGACTCGGCGATCTGGTCGCCGACCGTGTAGACCGGGTTCAGCGACGTCATCGGCTCCTGGAAGATCATCGCGATCCGGTTCCCGCGCACCTTTCTGAGCGCGGAGAGCGGCAGCGTCACGAGATCGATCGGAACCCCCTCCGGCGGGTGAAACAGGATCTCCCCGCCGACGATGCGGCCGGGCGGCTGGGGGATGAGCCGCAGGATGCTCATCGACATCACCGACTTGCCGCACCCCGACTCGCCGACGATGCCGAGCGCCTCCCCGCGGTGCACGGTGAAGGTGACGCCATCGACCGACGGCAGAACCCCAGCGTCGGTAAAGAAGTGGGTTTGGAGGCCCTTGACCTCGAGCAGCGGTTCGCGGTTCGAGTCGGCCATCAGCCCCTCAGCTTCGGGTCGAGGGCGTCGCGCAGGCCCTCCCCGAGCAGGTTGAGCAGCGAAACCGTGAGGAAGATCGCCAGACCCGGGGCGAGGATGAGCACCCACGAGTTGTCGTTGCGGCCAGCGGCCAGGATCTGGCCCCAGCTCGGGACCGTGATGTCGCCAAGACCGAGGAAGCTCATCGTGCTCTCCACGAGGATGGCCGACGCGACGCCGAAAGTGGCAGAGACGAGCACCGGACCGAGCGCGTTCGGGAGGATCTCCTCGAAGATGATGCTCGTCCTCGAGAAGCCCGAGGCCTTGGCCGCGGACACGAAGTCGAGGTCGCGCATCCGCATGAACTCGGCGCGGACGAGGCGGGCGGGTCCGGTCCAGGCGACCGCCGCGATGATGAACATGATGTGGAAGATGCTGCGTTCGGTGATGAAGGCGGCTACCGAGAGGATGAGGAACAGGGACGGGATGCAGATCACCACCTCGACGATCCGCATCAGCACCGCATCGGTGCGTCCCCCGAAGTACCCGGCGACCGCGCCGACGAGCGTGCCGATCGTGATGTAGATCGCCACCGCGAACAGGCCGACGGTGAGCGAAACACGGGTTCCGAAGACCATCCGCGCGAACACGTCCGAGCCCGCGGCGTCGGTGCCGAGCCAGTGGCCGAGCGACGGGCCTTGGGACGACAGTTTCACGTCGGTGTCGGCATAGGAGTAGGGAATCGGCGGGTAGATCGCCAGCGGCGGCGTGCCGGCGGCGGTCAGCCGGTCTTCGACGCGCGGGTGGTTCACGGGGGAAGTTTGCACGGGGAAAGCGAGGATCCCAAGCAGGCACGCCAGCCAGATCCCGACGACCGCGCCGGCGATGCGGCGGCGGCGGGCGACGCGGCTGCGACCGGGGAGCACCGCACTCGCCCGCCAGAGCCACGCGGCCGGGAGCACGAGCGCGGTCCCGGGAAACAGCAGGCTGTTGAAGAAGATGTCGATCGCGTTCTCGTAGGTGCTGCGGTTGAAGAGCGTCATCAACCAGGGGGACTCGATCCCCTCGCCGGCGTTCCAGACGAAGGGCTTGTTCGAGATGAAGATCGGCGAGTAGACCGCGATCAGGAACAGGCCGAACACGCCCCACATCGAGGCATACGCCAGCTTCCGGCGGCGGAACTGGCCCCAGATGATCTGGCCCCAGGTCGGATCGTCGGCCACGGCGTCAGTCAAGGTTGATCCGGGGGTCGACCAGCGCATACGACAGATCGGAGATGAGGATCCCGACGAGGGTCAACACAGCCGAGGCGAGCAGCACGGCCATGACCGAGTTGTAGTCGCGCGACGTGATCGACTCGACGAGAAAGGAGCCCATTCCCGGGATGGTGAACACGACCTCGATGACGACGCTGCCGGAGACCAGCACCGGCAGGATCCCCCCGAGCAAGGTGAGGATGGGGATCATGCCGTTCCGCACGGCGTGCTTGAGGATGACCACCGGCTCCTCCAGGCCTTTCGCCCGGGCCGTCCGGATGTAGTCGGCCCGGATGACGTCGATCACCCCGGTTCGCGCGTAGCGGGACAGGGCGGCGAGGGCCACCGATGCGCTGGTGCAAACCGGCAGGACGAGGTGCCACGCCACGTCGACGAGCCACCCGAGCGTCGTGGGGTCTTGCGGCAAGGTCTCGAAGCGACCCACCGGGAACCAGGCGAACGGCGTGCCCTGGGAGAACAGGCGGAGCAGCACGGTGCCGGTGAAAAACGTCGGGAGGCTGTACAGGAGGAACAGGACCACCGTGAGGACCGTGTCACTGCGTGAGCCGGACTTGACCGCGGAGTACACCCCCACCGGCACCGCGACGAGGTAGGCGAGCAGGATCGCGGTGAGCGACAGGCTGATCGAATACTTGAGCTTGCGGAGCACCTTGGCGAGCACCGGCTCGCGGTCGATGGCCGAGATCCCGAAGTCGAGGTGAACGAGGTTGTACCAGTACTTGGCGAAGCGCGTGTCGGTCAGGAACACCCAGGCCGACTCCGCTGGGGTGTACTCGTAGGCGGCGTGGTGCTCGGTCCACCAGCCTTGCCAGTGCCTTCGCGCGTCGGTGAGGCACGGGGTCGCCGCCAGCTCCCCGGGGCAAGCCCAGCCGGTGAACGACTGGTTGAACGCCTCGCGTCGTCGGTTCTCGAGGCGGGCTGCGTCCGGGTCGCCAGCGGTCTCGCTGACCAGCGCGAGGCTCGCCGCGCTGGTGAGGTACTGGGCCGCGAGCTGGGCCATCGCGGGATCGGCGTCGTCGAGCAGGGCGACGAGGTGCCGCACCAGGTACTGGCCCCCGTCTTCGAGGTCGTTCTTCGCCGCGATCCGCTGCGCGGGGGTCGGCGTGCTGCCCAGCGCGTTGGCGGTGGCCACGAGTCCGCGCACGTCGCCGCGGGTCATCGCGAACCGGGTGTTCACCAGGACCGGTTTATCCAGGTTGAACTGTCGCTTGAAGATGATGACGCTCTTGGACTGAACCGCCGCGCCGGAGCCCACGTTCTCGAGGCCGCCCGCCTGGCCGGGGTTGCCCGGCGCGAGGTTGATGAGCGCGAACACCACGAGCGAGATCAGGAAAAAGGTGGGGACCATCCACAGCGTGCGCTTGACGGCATACTGTAGCATCCCCGCCTACTCCGGGCGCGTGGCGAACGAGAGCAGGCGCGCGTCGCGGTGGGGGTTGAGCTTGGCGAACACCGGGTCGTTCATGTGGTCCCAGTACAACATCGGGCGCTTGCGCTGGTAGAAGAACGTGTAGGGCTGCTCGTCGGCGATCAGCTTGTGGAAGGCGTGGCAGAGCGCGGTTCGTTTCTCGGGGTCGAACTCGCGCCGGAGCGCCTCGGCGATCCGGTCGCCTTCCGGGCTTCGGAAGCTCACGTAGTTGCTCGACTCGGGCTTGTCGGCCTGCGAGCTGTGCCAGAGCTGGTGCAGGTCGATCTCCCAGCCCGGAACCCAGGCGCCGGTGTAGGCGTCGAAGTCGCGCTCGGCGGTCTTCTTGAGCTGCGCGGCCCACTCCAGCGGCTGCGCGGTCATCTTGACCCCAATCTCCAACAAGGCCTCGCGATAGACGCGGGCCAACGTCTCGTATTCTGTCGAGCCCCCATAGATCACCAGGGTGAACTCGAAGGGGGTCCTTTTTCCGTTGATGACCTGGTCGAGCACGCCGTCGCCGTCGGTGTCCTTCCAGCCGGCCTCCAGCAAGAGCGCCTTCGCCGCCTCGAGATCATAGGGGAGGGGCGCGATGGACGCGTCGTAGCAAGGGTTTCGCTGATCGAACGGGCCTGAGGTCACCTCGCCGAGGCCGGCGAAGACGCTCTCCACCAGCCCGGCGCGATCGAACGCCAGGGTCAGCGCCTTGCGCACGCGCTTGTCGGCGAACAGCGGGCGCGTGGCATTCCAACCGATGTAGTAGTACGAGGCCTCGTCGTGAATCGCGAGCTTCAGGCCTTCTTCGCCGAGATAGGGCAACTTGCCGCGGATCTCGGCATTGAATTGCTGCGGCATGATCTGGGTGTAGTCGAGCTGGTGGGTCTTGAGGTTTCGCAGCCAGGCCTGCTGGTCCTTCATCACGTTGATTTCGACCCTGTCGAAATTGGCCGGCATGCACTTCGTGGCGTGGTAGGTTGGGTTTCGCTCGAACGTGAGGCGAACGCCTTCCTGCCACTCGACGAAGCGGTAGGCGCCGAGCCCGATGCCCTTCTGGTTGTACCAGTGGGTGTTTTGTTTGTCCCCCCACGTGGCGTCGTCGAACGGGTGGCCGTCTTCGTCGAATCGGTAGAGCCAGCGGGGCATGGGCTCCAGGTCGAAGACCTGCGGCAGGTTGGTGTAGAGATCCTCCGCGACGCGGATTCGGAAGTGGTGGTCGTCGACCACCTCGATCGGCTTCCAGGCCTCGAAGTAGGTGCGAAGGGAGGCGGCGCGCCCCACCACCTGCGGGTTCTGGATCAGCTCGAGCGCGAACGCGAAATCGCTCGCGACCAGGGGATGCGGGGCCTGTAGCCACGCGTGGCGCGGGTCGTTCAGGTCGACCGCCGGGGTCTGCCAGACCACACCCTTTCGGAGCCACACGTCGTAGGTCAGGCCATCCTCGGACTTCGTGACCTTCAACGCCAGGTCAGGGCTGATCGCGTCGGGATTCGTCGGGTCCTGGTAGCCGATTCTCGAGGTGATGTACTTGTACAGCTCGGAGATATCGGCGCTGTTGTTCGAGGCGATCAGGTTCAGGCCCGGAGGCTCCGACGCGATCTGGCGCTTGAGGGTGCCGCCCCGGGCGATCGAGGCGGGCCAGTTTTCGGGATAGCGGAAGGGAACCAGGAGGTTGGCCGGGTCGTTCAGCGCCTCCTCGTCGGCCGCGGAGAGGGTGCAGATCTCCCCGGCCTTTTCCCCGACGGACCCGGTTGCCGCAGCCGGGGGTGCAGCGGGGGTTCCCGCGACCCGCAGCCCGCCGGCCTCGAGCGCCGCCACGTGGGACTCCAAGTTGTGGAGCTGTGCGGTGTTGATCAGGCCGACAACCACGAGAAGGGCCAACAGGGCGACCCCGAATCCAGACTGCAACAGTCGCTTCATACTACCCTTCGCAAGGCTCGCGGAAAGGTACGGGAACCGGCGCGCGTTCACAAGGGCGAGGTCAAAGTTGACGGCGGTCGATCTGCTCCTCTCCAGCGGCTTTCTGGCCTTTGCTCGCCACGCCGGGTTTCTGACGGCGGTCGAGGAGGTCGGCCTTTCGGTGGACGGGGTGTGCGGGACGTCCTCGGGAGCGCTGGTCGGCGCGCTGTGGGCGGCCGGGATGCCCGCCCGCGAGGTTCTCACGGAGCTCGGCTCGCGACGCCCGATCTCCTGGGCAACCCCGCACGCTGCGGTGTGGCGCGGGGCGTTTCGGCTCGACGCGGTGGTGTCCAGGCTTCGCGAGTGGCTTCCGGCCACCTTCGAGGGGTTGAAACGTCCCTTCGGTGTCGGCGTGGTGGCGAGTGGGCGGCATCGGCTGCTTCACGCGGGGCCGCTGCCCGAGGCGGTCGCGGCGTCGTGCGCGGTGCCGGGGCTGTTCGCGCCGGTGGAAGTGGCCGGGGAGCGGCTCTCGGATGGCGGGGCGGTAGACCGGCTGGGGCTCGAGCCATGGCGCCAGTTTCGGCCCGCCTGTCGACCGCTCGTTCACCTGGTGGATCGCTCGGCCGGGGCCGCAGCGCCCATTCCGCTGGGGGACGCCTGGGTGGTGCGCTCGCCGCGCTCGGGTGCCTCGCTGTGGTCGCTCGGCGATCTGCAGGCGGCGTTCGAGGTCTCGCGCGCGCTCGCCTTGCGGACGCTGGAGGGCGTCCTCGACGCCGGTGACCCGTCGCAGGCGGGTCGCGTTAGGGCGTGAGGGGTTGCCCTGCGTTGGAGACTCCCCGTGATCCCTCAGCCGATCGGCGAATCCCTGCGTGTCCGGTGAACTTCGACCCAGCCGATGTCGCCCCGGCAGACCGGGCCAAAGCGGCCGAGGCGGCGCGAACCCTGACCCTGCGGGAGATCCGCGATCCGAGTGACCCAGCGTTCGACGCCGCCTACGACCTGCTCGACGGCTTTTTCGGTCCGCTCGGCGAACTGGAGGACCGGGCCGTGCTCGCGCGATTCACCCGCGAGCGCCACCTCGACTATGGCCCGGGATTGCGCGGGACCTATCACCTGATCGGGGCGTGGGACGGTGACGTGCTCGTCGGGGTCCGTGACTGCTACGTCGACCTCGACGACCGGGTCGGGGTGTGCCTGGTCGGGCTCTCGCACTCCTTCGTGCTGCCGGCCTGGCGCCGTTCGGGCCTCGGGGCGCTGTTCCGGGCGGTCCCGGTGGCCTTGGCCCGCGAGGCGGGTCCGCGGCCGACCTTGCTCGCCGCGGAGATGGAGCCGGTCGATCTGGCTCGCCCGGAGACGATCGTGCGCCTGGTGGCGTATGGCCGGTCCGGCTTCGGCGTGTTCGATCCGCAGCGATTTCGCTACTCACAACCGGATTTTCGCGCTCCCTCGGACGCTGGGCACACCGCGATCCCGATGCTCGGCGTGGTTCGGCTGCTCGGGCTCGGACCCGACCGCGTTTCCGCAGAGGTGGCCGAGGCGTTTCCCCGGTTGTTCCACGTCTGCCACCGGATGTACCTCTCCGCGAGTCGGGTCGATCCCTCCGAGCGCCACGCGGTGGACACGCTGCGGGCGTCGCCCGACCCGGTGCGGCTGCTGCGCCTCCCGCAGGCGATCGACGACGCCGAGGCTTTGGTGCCGCTCACCCGCGACGCGGTGCTCCCGCTCTATCCAGTGGGCCTCCGGGGGGCCGCCGAGGTCCTCTAGCTGGTGAGAAACGCCAGTAACCGGGAGAGGACCTCCGCGGTTTGCTCGCGCTGTGGGAAGTGTCCGCACGGGAGCTCCACCACGTCGTAGGATCCGGTGAACGCCCGTTTTGCGCTGTGGAACGCAGCGACCGGCGCGATGTCCTCCCGGCCGCAGAACGCCAGCGCGGGCATCGGGAGCTTGGTGCGCAGAAAGTCCGGCGATCGGCCCACCGTCCGGTAGTATCCGAGGGCGGCGTCGAGGGCGCCCGGCTCCCCGAAGCACCGCTTCACGTCTGCGAGATCCGCGGGTGTAAACTGCCAGGAGGGCGACCAGCGCCGCACCAACTCGTCCACCCCGAACCAATCGTTCCGCGCGAACCGGTGGGCGGCCCCCGGCAGGCGCAGGGTGAGGAAGTGGCGTGCACCCCAGGCGAGCGACGGCGTCGGTCGCAGCGACAGCGGGTGGGGGATCGCGAGGGCGACGAGCTTGGTCACCCGGGAGGGGGCCAGCGACGCCGCCGCATAGACGGCTGCCGCACCCCAGTCGTGCCCGACGAGGATCGCCGTCTCAGCTTCGAGCGCGTCCATCCAGCCGAGGACGTCTTCCCCGAGGTCGCGGGCGGTCGTGTCGCGCGGGGGGAGCCCCGTCGGGGGGTAGCCCCGGAGGTAGGGCGCCACCGCGTGAAAACCAGCATCGGCGATGGGTTGGAGGAACGCATCCCAGGTTCGGGCCGTGTCGGGGAACCCGTGCACGAGCAGCACCACGGGGCCGCTCCCCGCTTCGTGGTAGGCGAACTGGAGTCCGTTTGCCGTCAGGTGCTTCAGTGACATGCGGAGGGGCTTATTCGCCCTTGGGGGATGCACAACCCAGCCGCGAAGCGGCGGCCTCACTCGCCGAAAAAGGCGAGGACCCGCTCGAGGAACTCGGTCCGCTGCGCGCGGCCGTCGATCGACTCGACGGGGAAGCCGAGGTTCACGAGCTGGTAGGACCCGTCGAAAGACACCGCCGCCGTGCCCCCGTCTCCCCCGACATACAACAGCGCGGGATCGCCCCCGTTGCTGGCTGAGATCCGGTCCGGGTAGTCCACGACCATCCGCCCTGGGGTGTAGAACGCGACCTCCTCCATCCCGTCGAAGATCCCCCCGGCGGTGGGCAGGGTGGTAAACGTTCCGCTGTCGTCGTCGACGTAGCTTGCATGTAGCCTTTCGTGATAGAAGGCCTGCATGTCGGGGGTGCCCAGGTAGTCGAGGTCCCACCCGAGCTCGGCCCCGCTCACCAGGAGGTCGACGCCGGCGTCGAGCGCGGCGGTGACGAGTGCCTGCTCAGCGTCGTCGAACGTGGCGTCGTCGGTGGACTCCTCGCCAGACAGCCAGATCACGGCGTCGTAGGCTGTGAGCGCCACCGTGCCGTCGGTGACCGCCTCGTTCGACGCGCTGTCGACCCGCCGACCGGGGAGCGCCTCGACCACCGAGCGGACGAAGTCGTGCCCAGTGCCCCGGGTGTTTTCCCAGCTCGCGTCCCAGCGATCGTTGCCGTCGACCACCAGGATCGCAGAGGGGCCGGTCGCCGGGGTGGCCGCGTAGACGTCGCTCGCCTCGCTCTCCCCGGTGGAGTGGTACGCCATCACCCGAACATACTGCGGCCCTTCCGCCGGCAGTCCGGCGAGGGTGTGGCGCGTGCCGGTCTCCACCACCGCGCTCGCTCGATCCCACACGAGGCCGTCGGGCGAGGTCCACACCCCATAGGCCGCGGCGCCGGCGGCGGCCGACCAGCTCACATCGATCGACCCATCCCCGGGGTTGATCACCGCGTTCAGCACCGGCGATTCCGGCCGGGCTCCTCCTCCGCGGAGGTCAGCCGCCACGGTCTCCACCACCGCGTCGGCGATTGCGCGGGCCTGGGTCTGGTCGGTCAGCTCGTTTTGGAGGATGGAGAACACGTATCGGTGCCCGTCGTGCCGGTTGTAGAGCACGCCCGAGAGCGCGATCGTGTTCCACAGGCTGCCGCTCTTCGCGAGCACCCGGCCGGCGGTGTTCTCGCCGGTGAGGCGGTCGTCGAGGGTTCCGATGACCCCCCCGATCGAGAAGGTCCGCTCCCAGGCCTGGCCTGCCGGTCGGCGTTGCATGCCGAGGATCAGCTCGACCACCGACCGCGCGGTGACGGTGTTGTCGTGCGACAGCCCCGACCCGTCGGCAAAATGGATGGCGGTCGTGTCGATGCCGAGGTCGCCCAGGAAGTCCAGCGTGGCCGCCTCTCCGTCGGCGTAGCTGCTGCCGCTCCACAGCTCCCACCCGTTGTGATTCGCGAGGAGATCCGCCATTTCATTGTGGCTGTACACGTTGAGCGGATGGGTCACGACGCTCAGCGGCGGGCTCTCCCGGGCGGCGAGCACCACCCCGGCCGGGGCGTCGAAGCTCCCGCTTGTCCCGGTAGACCCGACCGAGATGCCGAACAGCGAGAGCGCGTCTTCCACCACCGCCACCCCGGCAGCGCGGTGCGCCGCCTCGTCGTAGGTACCCAGCGAATCCCCGTCGACCAGCACTTCGCCAGCGAGGGTGAGCGCGCCGGTGACGCTGCGCACGCCGGCCTCGTAGAGCTCGGCGGCCAGCCGGTCGGCCGGGAAGTACTGGTCTTCGTAGAAGTAGGGAGACCAGGTCGCGTCGTGCTCGACGAGCACGGTCAGGCTCGCCACCCGGCCGCTCGGGTCCGGTTGGGCGGGCGCGAAAGCACGGGTTCGGAGTCGGTGTTCCTCGCCGAGCACGTCCATCGCCGTGGCCGAGGTGAAGAGCTTGGTGTTCGACGCGGGGGTGAGCGCGTCGTCGGGGTTCGACTCGTAGACGATCTGGCCGTTCTCGGCATCGACGATCAGCACCCCATGGGTGGTGCCGGACAGGAGGTCGTCGATCGCGTCGGTGAGGTCGGCGACCACCGCGGAATCCAGGAACGGAGGCGCCGGAAGCGTGGTTTCGTCGACCGGGGTGGTCTCGGGGGGCGGGACGGGGGGCTCGGTCTCGGGGTCGGTGCCGGGCACGCGCTGTCGCACGTCGGCCGGGGGCCCGTCGGCGCAACCCGTCGTCAGCGCGAGGAGCCACCACCACCGCATCGAACCCCCGACGCCCGCCTCCTAATGTCTATACTCGACCCATGCCCCAGGTCGTCCTCCTGAACAAGCCCTACGACGTGCTGTGCCAGTTCACCGACGCCGCCGGGCGGCGCACGCTCGCCGACTTCGTTCCCGTCCCAGCGGTCTATCCGGCCGGTCGGCTCGACCGGGACAGCGAGGGGCTGGTGGTGCTGACCGACGACGGCCGCCTGCAGCACCGGCTCTCTCACCCCCGATATGGGAAGCGGAAGGGCTACTGGGTGCAGGTCGAGGGAACACCGGGCGAGGAGGCCCTGGCGAGACTCCGCGCCGGGGTTCGCATCGGGGGGGCGCTGACCCAGCCCGCTGCGGTGCGTCCGATCGATCCGCCGGCGCTCTGGCCCCGGGATCCGCCGATCCGGGTGAGAAAGTCCGTCCCCGACGCGTGGCTCGAGCTGTTCATCGGCGAGGGGATGAACCGGCAGGTCCGCCGGATGACCGCTGCGGTGGGCCTGCCGACCCTGCGGCTCGTCCGCTTCTCGGTCGGTCCCTACTCGCTCGACGACCTGGCCTCGGGGGCGTGGCGCTACTCCGCGGCGGTGTAGTCCGCGTAGCAGAGCTGGAGATCACCGGTGAGAAAGCGGAACTGGAACCCGCTCGCCTGCCCCTTGCGCTGGGCGTAGAACCCCTCGATCGGGTACTGCCCGGAGTCGATGTGGGTGGCGAAGATCGTCGGGTTGAAGTTGTGGATCCCCGGTGCGCTCGCGATGATCTCTTCGTTCAGCGCGATCCACGCGTCGTCCTTGCTGCCCAACGTCATCGTGACGTCGACGCCGCTCGTGGTGCGGATCCAAGCCCGCCAGTGCACGCCAAAATACTGCGGGTCGTCGCGCAGTCCCTCGTCGACCGGCCACCAGTTCGCCCCGAAGTCGAGCGTCGCGTCGAACTGCTCGAACGCCACGTCCTCCCACCAATCGAGGTCGTAGGGGTCGATTGCCGGCGTCTCGGTGCGCGGCGGGTTCACGATTTCGTCGTCGACCGTGAAGTTCACATACTGGGCGTGCCAGCCGGATAAGCACGTATTCCAGTCCGGTGGATCGCCGAACTCGTCGGCGCTCTCGGGAGGCTCGGCGGGGGGGAGCGGTGGCGGCGACTCGACCCGGTACTCGGAGCAGGCGCCGAGCCAGAGGAGGGGGATGAGGGGCCTCATTCGCCGCCCACGGTCGCCGGGAGCACTTCGCAGTGGAGCCACTCCCCGAACAGCGCCCGGTCCTCCCCTCCGGCACCGCCCGAAGGCGGCATGCCGCCCTGGTCGGGGACGCCTCGCTCCTCGATCCGGTCGGCCCAAGCGAGGACTCCGTCCCAGGTGTCGAAATCGATGCCGACTGGGGCCAGGTTTCGCTGCTCGGGGCGGAGCAGCGAGCTGTGACATCCGGTGCACCACTTCGCGAGGAAGCCCCTGCCAAAATTCTCGTAGGTGAGCGGTGGATCGCGCACGCAGGAGAGCGTCGAGTACTCGCCGACCCCCAGGAGGTGGTCGTCGCACCCGCCGAACGCGAGGCCCGCGCCGAACAACGGGATGAACCACTTCACGCTTTGCGCACCAACGCGTCGAGCACCGGAACGCCGGGCAGGAACCCTGCGGGGTCGAGGCCTCCGATCTCGAGGAGGGCCGTGCCGACCGACTCGCACCCGAGGATGTCGCCAGAGGCCGATTCTTGGCCGGTCGCGAGGTCGATCGGCAGGCCGATCAGGCCCCCGTCGGTCTTGCCCAGGAGCTGGTTGCCCTTCACCCCGGCCCCGGCGACCAGCATCGAGTTGTACGGCCAGTGATCCCGCCCGTTTCCGCCATTGAACTTGGGCGTGCGGCCGAACTCCGACATCGCGACGACGGTGACCTCCTGGCTCAGGAACTCGGCGGTGTGGCCGGGCGTGGTGGCGAGGTAGTCGAAGAGCTCGTCGAGGTCGCTGTAGAAGAGGTCTTGATTGACCGCTTGGGTGGGCGTGTTTCCGGAGTGGGTGTCGTAACCGCCGGGGATGGCGATCATGGCGCACCGCGAGAGACCGAGGCGAAACAGCTCGCAGGACTTGACCGCCTGGTCGAGCATGCTGTTGCCGAGGTCGCTTAAACCGGCCTCGAAGCGGCGTCCCTCCAATTCCATCGCCCGTTCGAGGTTGCTCATGAGGGCGTCGGCCCGCGTGCGGGACAGGCCGGTCTGCCCGGCGGCCCAGTCGGCGGTGCGCTTGAACACGAACTCGTCGATCATCTCGTCGGCCGGGGTCTGGACCATCGGCGTGGGCCGATCGCTCGTGCCGGTGAGCGAGCCGTCGATGAGGGTCAACAGCGTCCCGCCGCCGGCGCGCACCACGGCTTGGGCCTGGGTGCCGGCGTAAGACGGACCGCTGAAAACTACGTGTGGAAGGGGGTACTCGAGCGCCGAGTTCGCGGCGAGGATCGTGGGCCAGTCGGAGTAGGACGACGCGCTGGTGCCGGTGAGCATGAACTGGGCGGCGCTGTCGTGCCCAACCGAATGCACGTCGATCCCGTTGATGATCGCGGTCTTTCCCGCCCAACGGCTGAAGAACCGCCGCGCCCCGAGGCGATCGTCGCCGTCGGTGAAGCGCAGGTTCCCCGCGGTGCCGAGAAAGCTCAGGGGATCCATGTCCACGCCGTCGCTGTCGAAGTGGGGATCGAGGATCGCGGCGGTGTCCCAGCCGCCGCCGGCGAAGAAAAACAGGAACTTGCGCTCCATCGCCAGGGCCTGGGCGCGGCGGGGCCACGCCAAGGCGCCTGCTCCGAGGAGACCGGCACCGGCGCCGAGAAAGCCGCGCCGGGAGAGGCGGGATCGGTTCAGGGTGGTCATGGGGGGCTCCATCGGTGGTTCAGTAGGTGAGGACGCGGGGATCGCGAAGCACGGCCGAGACGACGCCGCCCCAGGCCGAGGTGGCCGACCCTTCGACCGACCAGATGTACTTCCACAGCGCCACCAGCTCGGCGGGCTCGGTCGCGTTCTCGGCCAATGGCTCGCCAGTGATCTGCAGGTAGAGCGCGCGGATCTGCTGTTGGAAGGCTTCTGGTGCCGACTCCGGCGTGTCGACGAGGGTCACGTAGTGCAGGAGCCGGGTGGGTTCGGTGCGGGCCGGATCGAGGTCGTGCAGGGCGACCGCGTAGCCCGAGGCCTGAGCCAGTCGCTCCTGGATAAAGGCCATTCCCACCGAGGGATCGTAGGTCCGACGGGTCACGAACTGGCTGTCGATCCCGCCGGCCAGGACCTGCAGGCCGAGGTCGTTCGTCACGAGGCCGTCGCGGCCGTCGAATTCCCACTTGTACCCGGTCAGGTCCTCGATGATTCCCTGGAGCTGGGCTGGTGAGGCGACCTTCACCCCGGCAAGCCGATCGTCGAGCTCGCGGTCGTCGGCGCGTCCGGCGCGGTAGCCCTCGGACACCACGACCGACCGGATGAGCGCCTTCAGGTTCAAGCCAGAGTTGACGAACGCCTCGGTATGCGGCTGGAGTTCCGTCCAGTCCGCGTCGGTGAGGTCGCGCTGGGTGAAGCCTTCCCAGGCGGTGCGAACGGCGCAATCGACGAATCGACTGTCCTCGGTCAGCTCGAGGGCGAGCTCCTCGAGGTTGGCGGTCGGACGACCGTAGTACCCGGGCTCTTTTCCAGCGTAGAACTTCCAGTCTTCCTCGTTCTCGGGGCGGTAGATCGTCGCGTCGATCCCCATGTCGTCGTCGTAGTTGAAGAAGCCGAACAGGTTGGCGGCGAGCGGATCGAGGGTGCTGTGGCAGCTCTGGCAGCCGATGTTGGAGTTGATCGCGTCTTCGGGGTCGAGGGTGAGCTGGTCGACCGCCGCGCGGTTCAGGACGATGGGTCGCGAGAGGTAGTCGTCGCACAGCAGCATCTTGGAGATGGCGTTCGCCCGATGCCGGCTCGCGTTCCCCCCCATCGACGGGTAGCGCTGCCAGGTGGTCGTCATGGTCAAGATCCCGGCCTCCGCCCGGCCGTCCTGGTAGTGTCCTTCGACCCAACCGGTCGCGGCTGGGTCGATCGCGATGTCCCACATCTGGGCGAGGAGCGGGTTCGCCATCGTGTGATCGGCGGTGACGATCTCGGCATAGGACAGGTCATTCTCGAGGATGTGCCGAACGAGGCGCAGGGGCTCCTCGGCGATCACGTCGCCCATCATCCGCTCGTCGACTCCGCCCAGACCGGCGTCTTCGAGCTCGAAGTACGTGTTGCCGGTGCGCATCAGCAGGCGCTGGTTCCAGACCTCCAGCACGCGATCGAGGAAGCGAGGGTCGCCCATCCACCGGTCGACGTAGGCCTCGTAGCTCTCGGGGTTGGACTCGAATTGCAGGAGGTCGGCCTCGACCGGATGGGTGCCCACCAGATCGACCGAGAGCCGGATCAACTGCTGGCGGGCCGACAGGGGCACAAACAGCGAGGCGGGCGGGTCGGGCTCGCCGCACGACGCGGTGAACGCCAACAACGACACGAGCGTCGCTTTCGTCGGGTTTTGTCGCAGCATCGGCAACTCCGGGATCAGGGAAGGCTGTGGAGCGGGAGGACGAATTCAGCGACGGTCGGCCGGGTGATCTCTGCGAACAGGACGGAGAAATCGACACAGATCTCCCCCTGCTCGACCCCGCGGATGTAGAGCGTCCCGCACCCGTCGCACTCCGACAGGGGGTCGTTCGGGTAGGGCTCCTGGGCATCGAGGAGATCGGTCGGCAGGAAGACGAGGTCGTACCAGTACGCGTTCTCGTCGCGCAGGCCGATCCATCCATAGGGTTCGAGCGTGCAATCGGTCGGCCCCGCACCTCGCTGGCCGATGAGCGTGAAGTCCATCGCCGTGCTGTCGAAGCGATCGGCAAGGCGATCGAAGAAAAGGTAGGTATTCCCCCTCGCCTCGAGCTCGTCGACATCTCCGCCGGTGGCGTAGAGGTACAGGTCGGTGCGGTAGCCGCCGGGGGTGGTTCCGCTGCCGTCGAACGAGTCGGGGCCCGACACCGTGCCGGTGACCAGCGTCGAGTACACCCAGTGCGAGTACCCGGTGGCTTCGACCTGGTAGATCGAGTCGGCCGCCTCGCCGTCGAACTCCCACCGCAGGCTCGTGTCGGTGTCCCGCACCGCGGCATCGGAGACCAGCATCCGCGTCGCCGAGGTGGTCTCCCCCTCCACGGTATCCGGCTGTCCAGCGGACGACACGTCGGTTTCCCAGTACGAAAATCCGTCGTAGGCGAGGCCCGCGGTCGTGCTGCAGGTGTCGTACCAGGACAGCCCACGCGACGCATCGTCGATCATCACGTCGTCGTTGGGCGGCGGCCCCACATACAGGTCGGGGCAACCGGGCTCCACGTCGTCGATGGACGCGAGGTGACCGCCCCACGGGCGGGACGCGGTGACCTCGAGGTTGAGTCGCATCGCCGCCAGGTACGCCTCGACAAAGTCGACGCCCGAGACGTCGGGGATCTCGAGTACGTCGGCCGGGCCGCGGTCTTCCGGCGGGGCCTCGGCGTCGGTCGAACTGGACGTGGCGCACGCCCAGAGGAGGAACAGGGCGATCATGGGTCTTCCTCCTCGGCAACGGCCTTGGTCGTGTCGTAGATCACGTGCAACGTGTCGTTGTTCTGCTCGGTCTCGTACCAGTCGACCCACACGCCCGAGTGGTAGTAATCGAACTTGATCGTGTTCGTCGCGGAGACATAGCCGATCCGCCACTCGGCCCCATCGAGCGGCAGGTCGGGGTCGCGACAGGGCCCGGGATCCCCCTCCACGAGCGTCCAGGTGATGTTGAACACCACGTCGCAATCTGGGCAACTGTGGTTCGGCTGGTCGGCCCCCTCGATGCTGAACGTGACCTCGCAGCGCGGCGGCTCGGCGGTGTCGACCGCGGTATCGGTCCCGGTGTCGATCACGCCGTCGGGCCACTCGTCGATCCGGAGGGTGCCGGAGATCTGCTCATAGGGACCGTTGTCGGGTGAGAGCGTCCAGAATCCCTCTTGGATGATCTGCACGGTCGCCGACGGGTCGAGGTTGGTCGCCGTTCCCCCGGTGTCGGCCGGGGCCCAGGTACCCGTATCCTCCAGCGGAATGCTCGGGAGCGTGGGGGTCGGATCGGTCGGCAGGGTGGTGGCCGGCGGGGCCACCGCCTCGGGCTCGGCGCAGGACAGCAGGACGAGCAGCGCGGGGGTGCTCCGCAGCGGGGGGTGCATGCAGGTCGGAACCTCGAATGAATTTTCCCGGAGAATTGGCGGCAGCACAAGCAGGCCGGGCCCCCCTCGGAGGATCGCCTCGCGACGTGGTTATCGCCTCCTGGGCGCCCCGATCGCGGCGCCGGGATCTCGACCCGCGGCGCGCGCCCGCTCGAGCGCCGCGAGGTCCTTTGAGACGACATAAAGAACCTCGGTATTTCGGAGGTGACTCACCTGCCCGGTGCGCACCCCGCTCGGGTTGAAGATCCCGATGCGCGCCCCGACATAGCGCGGGTAGTCCACTTCGATTGCCAGGATCTCACCTTTCGGCAGGAGGATCTCCTCGATCTGGTCGCGGTTGAGGAATCCCTCGTCGCTGAACGACACCACGAGGTGCGGCGCGGTGATCCGGTCGACGACCGCCGCGAGCGCGTCGCGGGCGCCACGCTTAGCGTTAAACGCGCTTTTTCTGCTTCGGCAGTCCACGCGTTTCCGGGCGACGCCATACACCTCGGGCTTGTCCCAGCACACCAGAGACTCCCAGATGTGGTAGTTCCCCAGGTACTTGTGCTGGTTGTAGGGTGGATCGAGGTACGCGATGTCGGCCCGCGTGTGGGCGGCGTCGAGCGCGTCGCCGCAGATCGCCCGGCCGGAACCGGGCAGGAGGTCGGGCACGCGCAGGCGCATCGCCTGATGCGATCGGGGCGCCCACGCCTTGAGGTAGGCCATCTGCACGCCGGTCGTGGAGTCGACGCGATCGGCAGCCTCGAGGAGCGCGACGAGCAGGATGGCTTGCAGCTCGGGCGGTGCGGGTGCGGTCAGGGCCTCGCGGATCGCGTCGATGCGCGCTCCGTTGTGCGGCTGGAAGAACCGGCTGGCCACGCAGTAGGTCTCGGTAAACCAACCGGGTACGCCCGGCAAGGCGTCGAGTTCGGCCAAGCGCTCCGTCGCCTCGGCCAGCCAGCGGTCGCGATCGGCCTGCACATAGCAGCGGGCGAGCTCGGCTGCGTACCGGTTGTGGTCGTTGGCGACGACCTGGTAGCCGAGGCGCTTCAGGGCGTGCCCGACCCGGGACGTCCCCGCGAACAAGTCGAGGACGGTACCCGAGGGAGACAACGCCTGGATCACGGCCAGGATCCGGGGAAGGAGCAGTCGTTTGCTCCCCAGGTACTTGATCACGCGCGGGTCACGCCTCGGCGGTCTCGGAGGGCAGCAGGTCGAGCGCAGTCCGAAGCGCGTCGCCCTCGTCGCCGGTCCACCCGATGGCGGGCGTGGCACCGAGGCGGTTGTACCAGCTCAGAAGCTCGGAATCCTCGACCGGGAGCACCACGACCCGCGGGTGCTTCTCGGCCAGGAGCTGGGCCATCCCGGCCTGCCCCTCGGGCCCCATCCCGGTGACGAACCAGAGCTCTCCCTTCTGGGCGCCCCGCCGGACCAGGATCCGCCACACCCCGTCGAGGGCACCCCCCAGCTCGGCCAGCACTGGGCGGACGTCGCGCTCTTTGCGCGTCGGACCGCGCAGCACGCGGAACGGATCCCAGCCGCCGGTCATCGCCGCCGCCGCCACATCGACGACGCCGAGGGCCGCGGGGCCGCCAAAGCGGGGGTGATTCGCAATCACTTCGCGGGTGGAGGCGCCCCCTCGGGCCGCGATCCGGATGGCGAAGGTGAGCCCCTCGGGGATGACGCGGTCGTCTTCCGCGGCCGCATCGACCGCGCGCAGCAGCGTCGCCGAGCGGGTGTCGGCCGACGGATCGTCGAGGGCGAGGACGCGATCGACCGCGGGGAAGACCTTCCAGGCCCGGGGCCCCTCGGCGAAGGCGGCGGTCAGCGCCTCGACCGACGGGATCTCGGGTCCGGTGACGAGCGCGACGATCGCGCCGACCCGGTCGGTGCGCGGCGCGCGCGCGGCGGTGGGCGCGCCGCCGAGGAGTTCGCTGTCGGACGGGTCGCCGTCGTACACGGCGATCCCTGCGGTGGTGGCGGCGGCGCGCAGCGCGGCGTTTCCCTCCCCGGGGGCGAGCAGGACGGTCGCGCCGAGCTCCGCGAGCCGAGCGACGAGCGCGAGCGACGTGCCGTCGTCCGGCGCGACCTCGGGGCCGCACCAGGCGATCACCCGCTCGCCCGACTCGGTGGCGAGCCGCAGCGTCCAGGCCTTCCGATCGGGGGGCTCCGCCCGGGCGAGCACGCCGCGCCGCAGGCCGAGGAGGCGGGCGCCGGTGCCGGCGGCGGTCTTCGCCAGCCGGACGAGCCGGTCGAACGCGGGGTCCACAAACGCGGTCGCGGCGGCACCGCCGGACTTGCGGAGCTCACCGAGCGCCTGGCGCGTGCGGCTTCCGGACGAGGTGATCAGCGCCCGCGCGATCGTGCTGGCGAGCCAGGGGGCGGGCACCTCGGGACCCGGTCCGGCGAGGTGGGAGCGGATCGCGGCGGCGCCGGCCTCGTCGGCCCGATCGGGGTGGGCGTCCATCCACCGCTCCAGCGCGGCAAGGCGGGCATCGCGCCCGGTGGGTGCGGCCTCGCCGAACAGGCG
>CANLGQ010000058.1 GCA_947490265.1 Pseudomonadota bacterium
GGCGGGCCCGGCCAGCGCGAAGCCGGTCCCCGGCGTGCTCGGCGAGGGCGACGGCTCGGTCGAGGTCGGCGGCGGCCCGCCTTGGATCGGCCATCGCCCGGGCGATCCGCAGGTCGGCCTCGAGGAGCGGCATGGCCCGTTCCACCGCTGAGGCGATCGGGAGGTCCAACCCGGCATCCAGCACCGCGACGCCCGCCTCGGTCATGGCCCGGATCCGACCGGCCTCGGCCCGCCAGGCCAGCGCGTGGCGCCCGGCAGCGGCATGCCGGGTTCGGGCCAGCGCGAACACCGGCACCGCCTCCGCCGCCGCGCCGCCCAGGATCCAGTTCTCTGCCCGCTCCCCGGCGACGGCCGCCATCCCCTCGGACTCCCCGCGGTGGCCGACCAGTCGCGCCTCGGCGTCCGCCAGCGCGCGCTCCGCCGCGGAGAGGTCGCCGTCCATCCGGGCGAGCTGGGCGGTCCGGAACGCGGCGGCGAGGGGCTCCAGCGCCTGGAGCTCCAGCACCCACGGTCGCACCTCCGCTTTCGTCCCGACCCCCAGCACCGAGCCGATCAGCGTGTCGAGCGCCAGCGCCCGGATCGGGCCGACGGCGCTCTCCAGCGCTTCCGTGGCGGCCTGCCGGGCCGCGCTGGGGAAGCCCAGCTCCGAGAGGCATCCGGCGAGCCGGACCCTGAGCACGACGTCCTCCGACGGCTCGCTGTCGGGCCCCGGTGCCAGGGCCAGCGCTGCGCCCAGGACCGTGCGGGCCAGCTTTGGCCGATCGGCCCGCCGATAGGCCTCGCCCGCGGCGTCATAGGCGCGCCGAGCCGGGCCTGGAGCGTCGAGTTGCACCGCCATCTGCGCCGACTTGCCGTACGCCGCGCCCGCCCGCTCCCAGTCGCGTTCGCGTGCGAGCGCGTGCGCCTGAGCGAGCACGAGCTCGAGCATCTGCCAGCCGGCCTGGCCTACTTGCAGCCTCCCGACCAGGCCTTGGTGGCGAGGTCGAAGGTAAAGTCACACGACTTCTTGCCGGCCTCGACGGTAAACGACTCGCCACGGATCTTCTCGGCGCTCGGCGGCTCCACGATAGTGGCATACCGACCGTCCCCGAGCTCCACCGTCCAGGCCTCTTTGCCATCCCACTCGGCCTTGAGGCCCTGGCCCCCGGAGACGGTCACCCGCGCACCACTAGAATCCGAATAGGTCAGCTTTACTGGAATCTTCTTGACGTCGGTCCGCTTGTCCGCCGAGACGATCTGACCGCCCTTCAGCGCGGCAGGCGCGGGAGGGGGAGCGGGCGCAACCGGGGGCGGAGCCGGAGCGACCGGCACCGGCCCCCCCTGGACCACCGCGTTCCCGCCGATGAGCACGGCGAGCCCACCGCCGAGCACCACCGCGGCGACGACCGCCAACAGACCGAAGAGGAGCAAGCCACCAACAACCACTCGCCAGACTCCGCCGCCGCCCGTCGGCGCGGGGTCCCCCGCATACTCCTCCCCACCAGCGTCGAGCGAGAGGGAGCGCGGCCCGGTCGTCGAGCGGGGGATCGGAGCCGAGAAGGACCCGGAGGGGGAGCCCCGTGTGGGCCCGCTGGTCGACCCGAGGGAACCCCTCGAATGGGAGCCGGTGTTTCCGCGAGTTGGCCCGCTCGGCCAGGTGGGATCGGCGGATCGCAGGCCACCGGGCACCGGAGGCGGCGCTGGCAGGGTCGGCTCGGTTCCGGGCCCCGACCCGCCCACCAACCCGAAGCCGGAGGCATCCTCTTCGACGGTGCCCCCGACCAGCGGATCACCCGTCTCCGCTTCCGGCATCGCAGCCTTCGCCTCCGTGACGGAGGTCCGGCAGAACTTGCGAAGCCCCGTGTCCTTCGCCTCTTGCGATAGGGTCTCCATCACGTCCACGACCTCGGCGGCCGTCGGGCGCTCGGCCGGCTCGTAGGCGAGCATCTGCCGCAGCACCTGGCGGACGTTCCCGACCCATGCGGGATCGCCCTCGAGGTTCACCGCCATCACCCGCTCTTCCACCTTCTGGGTGAACTTGTTGGGCCGCGGCGGGACCCGTCCGAAGCTCTCGAGGGTGAGCAGCTCGTAAAGCGAGATTCCGAGCGAGAAAATATCCGCCTTCGGCGTATCTTCTTCGCCGAGCATCCGCTCCGGCGCCATGTAGCCCTGCGAACCGAAGGCGAGCGCCTGGGTCTTGGCCTCGCGCTCAGCGAAGTTGGCTCGCGCGGTGCCGAAATCGAGGACCTTCACCGCACCGGCGGTCGTGACGAAGATGTTCGAGGGCTTGATGTCGCGATGGATGACCTTGAGCGCAGACGCCCCTTGCAGCGGCACCGCGTTGTACGCGGCGTCGAGCGCGCTCGCCGACCCCAGGATGATCTCGAACAGCGCGGCGCGCGGGAACGGTTCGTTCCGTTCCTTCAAGAATTGCATCATCCCTTTGAGATCGACCCCCTCCAGGTACTCCATCACAATGGCGCACTTGCCGTCGAGAGAGGTGAGGTCCTCGACCTTTACGATGTGCTGGTGTCGGATGAGCCCAAGGAGGCGTGCCTCGTCGCGCGTGCGCATCACGATCTCGTCGTGGGTGGACCACTTCGCATGAAGTAGCTTCACCGCGACAATTCGAGAGAAGCCATCCGTTGAGATCTGCTCGGCAAGATAGACCTTGCCGAAACCGCCCTCGGCGATCTCCTTCAGGATGCGAAAACGACGACGCGCTGCGCTCATCCAGCCGACTCCGCGGTGAGCCCCAACAAAGGGGCCCGCACCGGGGCGCCGAACTTACCACGATGGCAACCCTGCCGTCGGACCGAGGCGGCTAGCGTCACGAGCAGATCCCGTCTTGGGCGTTCGCGAGCTCGGTGAGCAGGTGCATCAGCGCGAAGTACTCGGCCGCCAGCGCCTCGATCGACGGCTGCTCCTTCTTGAGCGACGAAAAGCCCCACGTACCGAACACGCTCTGGGACCAAGGGGAGTTTCCATCGAGCACGTCGCGCTCGCGGGCGAGCACCAGGCCCGAGACCCCCATCAGCGTCGCGTCGGCGTGGCGGCCGGTCAACTCCACCTGGTTGTACACGCCCTGGACCAGGCCTCTGTTGAGCTGGAACCACTCTTGCGGCTCGAACGTCGTCATCCGGTCGGGCTGGTAGACGTCGCGGCGCCCGTTCTGCTCGTAGACCAGGTACTCGAGCGCGGCGTAGGGCTGAGGAAGTTCGTCGGACGGGCAAAAGGCGTCGCTCACGATCTCCGCGTTGTCCTTCAGGAGCTTCTGAAGCTGCGTCTTGTACCGGGCCACCTGCTCGATTCGCTTCGCGGTCTTCTCGGCGAGTCCCGGATCCATCCCAAACGTCTCGGTCAGGTTTCGACGGCGATTGTTGTCGCGGTACTCCACGTGCCGGAGCGGCTCCTCGACTGCCTCCACCGGCTTGTCCGCCGGCTCGGGGATCCGCTCTCGACGGAGCAGCACCGCGTTCACCACCACGGCAGCGATCACGGCGAGGATCACCACGACCGGGCGCCAGATCATGGGCGGGGTCCCCGCTTCCACTTCCCGGCGTCGATCTTGTTGGGGATTTTGAACTGCTTGCAGTAGCCGTCTTTGTCGTTCACGTAGTCGACCCAGTCCTTGAAAGCCGGGTTTTGCGGATAATTTTGGGCGTAATAGCACACCGCCAGGAGATGCTGGGCGATGATCGGATAGACATAGTGCTGGGTCTCGGCGGGCAACGCCGAACCACAGTAACCTTCCGACGCCCGATCCGGGCACCGGATGTTCTCGCCGACGAACTTGTGCCCGTTGAGCTGGCCCGCCGCCTTGGCCCACCGCTCATAGGCCGGCAGCAGGTTCGTCGACTTCCTCATGCCGAATCGCGAGTCATCATACCCGGCGTTGTGACTCGCGATCATGATCTGCACCGCCGCGCCTGAGCGAGCAATCGACGGGTCCCTCCACGCCTCGCCGAGCGTAAAGGCAGCGGCAGCCGTGCTCTTCTCGATGTCGGAGCGATCGTCGATCTCGCACCGTTCCAGGATGCATTGCCGATCCTCCATGTAGTCGCCGCGCTCGTACACATTCGGCGGCGGGGCCTTCTGAGACGGCGACCACAGAAAGTCGCCGCGGCCCCGGAAACGGCAGTTCTTCACGCGGAAGTCGAGCTTTGCGTCCACGGCGACCCGGTAGGCGACCTCGGGCATGAACTGCCAATACCCGCGCGCACACGTGGCCGAGGAGAGGTCGCGTTGGTAGCGGCTCTCCTGATAGGGGACCGCGGCCAGGACGTCGGGCAAGCCAGCTTGCCGCATCGTGAGGACAACCCGCGCGTATTCGATCTGGACCGCGTCGAGGCGGCCGAAGAACGACTGGCTGTGGATGTGCTGGACGACCGAGGCCGAGGTGTACTCGAGCAGGCGCCGATCCCAATTTTTGGGCACATCGAGGCCCGTCTTGTACCCCTCGGTCGCGGTGATGTTCGGCGCCATGATGAAGTCGTAGAACGGAGTTTCCAGGCCCTGAAGCAGCTCGGGCCGCACTTTCTTCACCGCATCGGCGCTGACCGAGGCATAGAACTCCAACCCCTCCTCCGAGGGACCGAGCTCGGTGACATCGCGGAAGCTCCAGAAATAGAGCCCGGTCGCCAGGAATACCACGGCGAACGACCCCGCGAAGAGGGTCAGGCAGCCGACGACGAA
This sequence comes from Pseudomonadota bacterium, assembly GCA_947490265.1. GTDB lineage: Bacteria > Myxococcota_A > UBA796 > UBA796 > CANLGQ01. The sequence goes on from CANLGQ010000058.1 coordinate 4,675, forward strand.
CACCGACACCCGGGAGGCGGAGATCCGCCCGACTCGCCGGGCATCGTAGGCGGCCGGAACCCCTGCCGAACCAGCCAGCCCTGGAATGGGGCGCTGGCCGGGTCCGGTGCGGTTCGGGACGGCAGTGCCGTCGGGTAGATCGCCGATCTCCGAGGCAAGTCGCCCCTTCTGCCACACACCGAGCCGTCGACACTCGACGAACTGGACGGTGGCGCCACGCCCGACCGGTCCGAGGTGCACGGCGCACCCTTCCGACAGGTACTCGGGGCCGTGGATCGGGTCGATCTCCTTCCAGTTCACATTGGGGTGCGGCGCGAGGCGCACCTGGTTCGTGCCGACCGGAGCGACCGAGGCGGTGCCGCCAGTGTACGCGGTGATGACGCACTGCCGAGCGTCGAGGCCGCGATACCCGTTGAGCTGCACGCCACCGGGGCCCGGATTCGCGCCGATGCGAACCACCGGCCCTCGGAACACCTGCTCGCCGAGGCTGGACATCGGCCCGTGGAGGACCTTCAGCACAACGTCCCACCTCTCTTGGGCGGCACCTTGCGTCTGGGTCACCGGCTCACCACCAACGTCGTTGGGCCCGAAACCCCCGCGTCGTCCAGCGTCTGGAGCGGCGCGAGGGGCTTCCCGTCGGCGGACAGGGTCCACGATCCGGCGGGAAGTCCAAGCCAACGTCGAAGGTGCTCGAGGAGGGAGCGGACAGGAATGGCGGTACCCACGGGGGCCTGGAACCGGATCGTCTCCGCCACCCCCTGGATTTCCAGCGTCGCGGTGATGACGCGGTTGGGCACGAAGGTCAGCGACACAGGGCGCGCCGCGTCCAGGACCGACACCTTGTCGGTGCCCGGCCACCTTTTGCCGTCCTGCTCGAGCCGCCACCAACCGGTGATCGAACCGACCAGATCGGTCGGTATACCCGCCTCTTCAGCGGCACGCGCCGCGGCCTGCGCGAGGGTCGCGTCGGGCGGCACGGTCGCGTGCCGAACCATCCCGCCAACCAACAGGTCGAGCCGGTGAACCGCCGGACCCGAGGGTCCGGCCACCGCACCCTCCAGGAGCCGGGGACGCGCGGGTGCCGTCGCGCGGAGGCGCTCGAGCAAGGCGACGGCACTGTTCTGGGCGTCGGCGGAGACCGGGCGCGGAGCCTCCGGGGCAGGCGCGGCGGGTTCCGGGGCGGGAGCAGGCGAGGAGACCGCAGCGACCGAGGGGGGCACCGGCGGGGCGACCGGCCGGGTAGCCGCGGTCGACCCACTCGCCACCGCCGGAGGCGGCGTCGGAGGCGTCGGAGGCGTCGGAGCGGGCGGCGTCGGAGCGGGCGGCGACGCCTTCGCGAGGGGAATCGCGCCGGTCGCTTCCACGGCAGCGCTCTTCTCCCGAAGACGGCGACGGAGCCGGTCGCGTGCGCTCTCCTCGGGGCCCTCCGCGGCCGGCGGGGCGGCGGCCGGCGGTTCGGGCCGCCGCAGCCGCTCGCGCAGCTCGCCGGCGGCCCCGGTGAGCCCCTGGGTACGGGTGACCTCAGCGGGATCGCGACCCGGGCGACTGACCTTCGCCCACCGGCTGGGCGAGACCTCCTCGGGTGTTTCCGCGGGGCGAGCGATCTGCGGACCGGGCGCAGCGCGCGTGGGCACGTCGTCGAAGTCGGCAGCGACGTCGGCCAGGTCTTCGGCCGTCAAGGTACCGGTCTGACCGCTCGCCGCGAATTTTCCTCGCTTCTGCACCGCGCGGGTCTTTCTCACGACGTCGGCGAGGCTGGGACCATCGGCGTCGACCGAGGTGAGCAGATCGTGGGCGGCGTAAACGAAGTCCCCGCCCTGCCGATACCGCCCGTCGACATCGGGTTTCAGCGCGCGAACGAGGACCTCTCGAACCGGATCCGGCATCTTCTCGCGGAGCTGGTACAGGCGGCGCACCGCCTCCCCGCGGGCCGCCTGCTGCCGAACCTCAGACAACACGCCATCGTACACCGGGCGCCCGATCATCAGCTCGGCGGCCACGAGCGCGAGCGAGAACAAGTCGGACGCCAGCCCTTCCGCGCCCGCCTTGTCGAGGCGTTCGGGAGGGGCGTACCGGAACGAGTCTTCGCGGGGGTTCCCCTGCTGCCGCGCGACCCAGCTCGTGATCTCGACAGGTCGAACGCCATACCCGAGAAAGTTGATTTGGCCGTCGGCCTTCAGCGCGATTCGCCACGGGTTCACATTCCCGTGGCAGCGGAGCGGCCCCTGCCCGGCAGCGGCCGCCGCGGCTTCGGTGAGGATCTCGGCACCGAGGTACACCAGCTCCAGCCCCGCCTTGATTCCTGGCGAAACACCCATTTCCGCGTAGGTCTTGAGGACCTCGGCGACGGTCACGACCGTGCCCGTGCCGTAGAGGAACGCGCCCTCCTCGGGCACGTGGCGCGCCAGGCCGATGATCCCAGCGACACCCGGCTTCTCGAGGAACGCGAGGGCGGGCTGGAGCCCCGCGTCGAGCGCGACCTCGGACCGAAGCTCGGCAGGGAAAACGAGCGCCACGTGCTTGAGGCCGTTTTCCGCGTCGAACTCCACGAGATCCGCGCCCGGTCCCGCGACCCTACGCCCCGTGCCCGTCATCCCGGCGAAAGTCATGAACCCCTTGATCCCCGCCTGCGCGCTTCCGCGGTATCCTATCAGACGCACCGAACACGCGGGGGAAGCGATGGCCTCGGATCGCCGAAGCCGCAAGGGCGGCGACGAGTTGACCGGCAAGCGGAAGCAGGATGCCGCCCAGGAGCAGGAGCAGGAGCAGGAGCAGGAGCAGCAGCAAAAGCAGGAGACCGAAACCGAGCAGGCCCGCATGCAGAACCAGGTCGGCAACGAAGGCCTCGCGACGCTGTTCGGGATCCCCTCCGTAAAGGCCGGCAGCGACGCCGGCGCGCTCGACCTGCGCGACCGGGCAGAGGAGATCGGCGTCGAATTCGGGGGGGACGACGACCTGCCGCCGGATGTCCCGGGCATGACGCTCGCCGAGCTGACCGCGAGCTGGAACCCGGGGATCAAGAAGTCACAGGATCGCGCTGCATTCTCCGAGAGCATGCCGACCGAGGATCTGCCCGAGGCCGACAAGGCGCTGCGCGCCGCGGTGCGGCTCGAGCCGCCGCGCCAAGTGGCCGGAGACTTCTCGCTCGACGCGCTCGTCCAGCCGACCTTGCGGGTCATCGCAGGGGGCATGTCCGCCTGGACCCGCGAGATCCGCCGATGGTCGGCCACCGGTGTCGGCCGCCGAGCGTGGGCCCGGGTGATCACCCCGGTGGCCCCCGTCCTCGGCGATCCGTGGGGGCGCGGCCTGGTGACCCGGACGCGGTTGGCGGCGATCGGCACGTCGCTCCTGCTCGACAGCCCGTCCCTGGTGAGTCCGTCCGCCACAATGAGCGCCTTCCTCCAGCTCTGTTTGGATCTCTCCGGCGGGGAGCCCCGGGTCCGCGACGTTTGGATCACCGCCCAGGCCCTCGGGAACCAACTTCCGCTGGCCGCGAAGCTCCTCCAACCCGAGCTCTCCGGACGCACCGGCCAGGTGCGCCCTCGGGAGCTCGGGACACCGGCCAGCGGTCACCTCACCCGCCTGCTCACCGATCTGCTCGACCTGCCGCCCGCGCACACCTACCTGCCCCACCTGATCGACGATACCCCTCCCGACGAGGGGGACGACCCGCTCGGCCTCGACGAGGTGATGTTCGCGAACACCGGCGGGAAACCTGACCCCGAGGCCGCGCTCTTCGACGGCGCCGTGCAAGGCGCCGAGCGCCTCGCGGCCCACGCCGCCCGGCTCCGGGTCCAGCTCGCCGGAACGTGCGCAGCGGTGGCACAGGCGTGCGAGCCTTGGTCCAGCGGATCGCCGGATGCAAATCTGCTCTCGGTCGCCGAGCACTTCGATGAGCGGGTGGGGAAAGTCTTGAGCTTGCTCGTCGACATTGCCCGCGCCGCGCAGCGCCGCTCGGTGGCGATTCGGGGACTCTCCAACGGCCTCCGCCGAGCCGCGGTCGAGACCGACGCAGCGGTCGCGGCGGTGACCGCGCTGCTCGTCAACGTCATCGCGGGTGTTCTCCCAGAAGATCCCCGGGTTCCGCCCCTCGAGCCCGAGCCGATCGACCCGTTGGCCGAGGCCTGGGCCGACGGTCGGCCCGCCGAAGCCCTGCGGTGGCTCGCCACCCAGCCCGACACCCTCGACGTCGCCGCCGCGACGGTGTTCACCCGTGCCGCGATCGCCGAGCGTCCCTCGCGACTCGTCGAGCCCCTCACCGCGCTGCGTGCGCGCGCCGGGCACGAGGGCCGGGCGCGGCTGGCTGCCGCAGCGGGATCCATGCTCGGTCCGGCCTTGTTGTGGGCCAACCAGTTCGACCGCGCGCTCCACCTGGCCGACACGCTGACCGCCGACGCCCTGGCGACGAGAAATGGGTGTGCGGCCGCGGATGGGGTGATCCTCGGGATGGAGGCGGCGCGGCTCAGCGGCGACGTAGCCGAATCGGAGCGGCGGCGCCGCGCGGGGGCGAGTGCCTTGTACTGGGGGGGAAACCCGGTGGGCTTTGAGATCCTCCTCCGTTGGCGTGCACCGGTCGAGGAGTAACTGGCGATCTGCAGCCGACGACCGATCCTCAGCGCCGATCGGGATACAAGGCGAGCGCGGAGGCTGGCCATGTGGGCACATCGCTCGGTGATCGCAATCTTCCTCGGTTTCGGACTCGCATGCGCTGGGCTCGAATTCCCCGGCGCAGCACCACCGCCAGAGCCGGTGCCGGAGCCGGCGCCCGTCGATCCGATGGTCGAGAGCTTCCTCAGCGCCGAGGACCCCGACGGCGCGCTGGTCGGCGAGGCCCGAACCGAACGCGTGGCGAATTTGACCCAGTTCATCGCCAGTCACGCCGATGTGGCAACCTGGGCGCCGCGGATGGTCGACTGCCTGGGCGCAGGGAGCTGCGCGACCACGGAGGCAGCCTACGAGCAAGTCGTAGCGGACTACGCGACGAAGCCCGCGGTCGACGTGGCGGCGCCAGATCCCGCCTGGGTCGCGCTCGTGTTCGTTCAGCGCGCCTACACCCTGCCTGACGACTGGGCGGCGACGCGCGAAGCGGTTCGCGCGCAGTGGGCGGGGACCGGCGTGCGATTGGTCGAGCTCGCCCATGGTCAGGCCTCGATCGCCGTGACCCTGCCGGATGCGACGCGCACCGAGATCGACCTGTCGGGCGCGTGGCCAACCGACGACGCGGTCGTCGGCCTCGCCGTGGTCGATTCCGACACCCCGCCCACCTGGCTCGGTCTCCTGCAACCCGGCGAGTTGCAAGCCCGCATGACGGAGCTCACGGGAAAGTGCCCGGTCGACGGATGTGCTGAAGCCGCGGAAGCCGCCGCGGAGCCGGCCGGGGCAAACGGGTCCGCGCCCCGCGGAGGCGGAGGCGGAGGCGGAGGCGGCGCCGGAGGGCGACGCGCGCCGACGCCGCCCCTTCCCGTGGAACTGGTGCCAGAACTGCCAATCCCGGTTCCGCTCCCGCCACTACCCGAGGTCCTGCCTCCCCGCGTCGACCTCGACGAACCCAGCCTCGACGACCTGAAGAGCCTGAAAGGCAAGCTTCCAAAGGGAAAGAAGTAAGCGATTCAGGCTGGCTTGTAGCCGCAGACCGAGCAGCCCCCCTCGTTCGAGAGGGCCTGCCGGGCCCTGGAACAGCCGGCGTGAAAGACGCGCCCACAGGCAAACTGGCAGTCGGCTCGGTTTTCCTGGGTCACCACGCCACCACAGATCCCGCACGACCACGTCATCGCGGCCGCCGCCTCCTGCACCTGCTTGGCCGTGATCTTGGGCAGCGGCTCCACCGCTCCTGCCCACGCGAGCCAGGCCAGGATGATGCCCAGAAAGCCACCGATTCCGGCGGGTCCGAGGGCCAGGATCAGCTCGCGGGGCCCAACACCCATCGCGAAGGGCCCAAGGCCGGCGAGCACCACGAGCGGAAAGTACACGAGGCCGCCGGTGATCGGGACCCGAAACCGGCTGCCTGGCCCGCCCCACAGGTGCCGAGCAAAGCTCGTGGACAGCAGGCTCAGACCGGTGCCGGGGAGCAGGCCCATCCACACGTTCGGCGCGACGGTGAGCGCCAGCGACCACGCTGCAGTCCACCCGAGCACCAGCGCCAGCCCCCCCACGACGTTGAGGCTCCCCGCCGCAGTATATCCCTTTGCAGGTGGGTATTCGGGAGGTCGCTCCTCGACGGCCGAACCGGGCGGGGGCTCCGGAAGCAGGTGGAGCAGCTCATTCGGGACGATCCCGAGGTCCTGGAGCTTCTCGTCGTCCCCGAGGAGCCGCCCGCGGGCCCGCAGGTAGAACGCCCGCCGGGTCCCGTCGGGCCAATACGCACCCAGGCCCGCGTCGCGCGCCACGCGAGTCGTGAGGTCCTTGGCAGGAAGGTAGGTCGGAACGACCATGTCCAGGGCAAACGGTTCCAGGTCGATGACCTGAACACGCACCGGGACGGTGCCGGCGTCCTGGGGGGCCAGCGGATACCCGCTCACCGGTTTCGCCCCGCGGTGGCGGGGAGATCCGCCCAGTGGGCCAGCGTGGACGGCTCGAAGGGATCCCGGCCGAGGAGGCGCAGTTCCGCGAACGGCAAGGCGTCGACCCCCCAGAACATCTCGCCGTCGACAAAGAGAGTCGGCACGCCGAACACCCCCTCGCGCACCGCCGACTCGGTCAGCTCGCGCAGTCGCTCTTTGCAGGCCGAGGAGCGGGCGACCAATTCCTCACCGTCGAACCCAGCTTCCCGCGCGAGGCGCGCGACGTTCGCCGGGTCCTCCACCCCTCCCCCTCCACCCCACGCGCCACGCCAGAGGGCGGTGACCAAGCGGGTGCGATCGCCGGGATCCGCCGCGAGCACGGTGCGGAGGGCGAGGAGCGGGTTGAAGGGGTGAGACGGCGGCGGGAGCAGCGGCAGCCCCGCAGCTGTAGCCTTGCGAAAGGCATCTTTAAACGTATAGATGCGCTTGGCGGGCACCTCTGCGGGTCCCTTGGTTCCGTGCGCGCCGAGCAGCCCGGCGAGAAGCACGGGCTCGGGCTCCAACGCACGACCGTGGCGCGCCGCGAGGCCGAGCGACAGGTGCCACGCGGTGTAGGCATACGGCGACAGGAAATCGAAGAGGAACCGCACTACCGCATGGCCTCCACGGTGCGCTCGAACTCCTCACTGATCCGCTGGAGCGGTTGCAGTAATCGCTCGAACTGCTGAAACCAGCGCAGCCACGTCTCGTCGGTCTGATCGGTGCCCGGAACCTCCGCATTCACCCGCCGCACGAAATCGGTGAACTGGGCGACCCGGTCGGTGGTCGCGGGAAGCGGGTTGTAGAAGTCATGGCTGTAGGTGATGAGCGACCCCGCTGTCCGATAGAGGACTCGATCGCTGGTTCCTTCCTCGATCAGGAGGAACTCGGCGGAGATGAGCGCGCCGAGAAACGCGACCATCCCGATCGACTGCTCCTTCAACGTCTGAGTTCGGAACAGGTTGGCGATGACCTTCCGGTTCAGGCGGATGAACTCGACGACCCGTGGCTTCAGATACGACTCGGCCGCCCGCCCTTGCCGCCCCGCGCGCGGCACGGGGAGTTGTACCTGGACCATCCTCCCTAAGCGTACGTTAATCCGACATAACGCGACCCCGTCGTCGTGCTCCTCCTCCATCGGCAGCATCCGCGGCGCCGCACTCTCCACGATCCGCGCTTCCTTGAGATCGCCGGTGTCGAAAATGGGACGACCCGACTCCTGATCTGGCCGCTCGACGTGGAACAGCCACAGCATGTACTCGCCGTCGGCCTTGGGAACCTCGAGCGAGACCGACACGTCCTGGCGAAGCTGCACGCCCTGCCCGGCGCGCGTGATGCCGTAGCCGCCCTTGATAATGGCGTTGTACTTCTTCTTTTTCTGCTCCAGCTCTACCTGGAGGCCCTGGACCACCCCGAAGCTGTTGAGGAACAGGGTGTGCCGCTGCAGATTGTGCCGATGGTAGGTCTGCTCCTCCAGCAGGTCTGCCGCGGTGAGGCACAACCCCTCGAACGGGTTCAGGCGCCTCAACGTGTGCTCGAACGTCATGAACTACTCCTTGGGTGCCGCCCGCCGCGGGGCAGCGGCGGCGGCGTCTTCGAATCGGATCACAAACTGGATGTGCGACGGCCGCTCTTGCGAGAGGACGCTCACGATGCGGCGAAGGACATGCCCGGCGCGCTCGCCGAACCGCCCACGGAAGCGGTCGCGCGGCTCCAGCCGGAGCGTAAAGAACGACGTGTCTCGCCGCTCGACGGTCGACACGTACACCTCCTTCACGGCCTCGTCGGCAGGAAGCGAGCGTTCGGGCAGGCGAGCCGGGTGGACCGGCGTGAAGAGCCACCCCCCCAGCGGCTCCCCGGCCTGGTAGCGTTCCACCACGTCGCGTCCACCGATCAGATGCGTTCGACCAATGATCATCGCCGGTGGCCGCGCGCGCTCTTCCACCCGTGCGGGCGCCGACGTCAGCACCCGCACCATGTCCTCGAGCCCGTGGCGCGTCCCGCGCGTCCGCATCAGTCGAATGGCTCGCCGAACCAGCTCTCGCTGCTGATGAACCGGCAGGCTCTCGTCGAGGGCGAACCCCACCCAGGAGGCGAGCCAGGGAAGGAACCTGGCTTCGCAGGCCAGCGGATCGGTCAGCTCAGAGACCCGGTCGATCTGCTCGGTGACCGACGACATGACGTGCTGAAACAGAAAGAGAAATCGTCGAAGGGGGTCTTCATCGACGGTGACCTCGGTCGCCGAGCTCTCGCCCAGATCCATGCCCCGCCAGCGCTGCAGATCGGTTCCCCGCGCCTTCACCACGTCGCGACTCGCCACCGGACCCTCACCCTGGAAGATCTGAGGGAGAAAGCGAAGATACCCGCGCACCGGGAGGTGGAGGACCACTTGGTCGTCTGCCTGGAGCGAGCGACCGCGCGCGAGCGCCCCCTCGGCCTTCGGGCGGACCGTGACGAGGTGATCCGGCACGAAGAAGCTCGCCGGCTCCCCAGTTGGCAACGTGCGTTCACCGCGGATCCAGGAGCGCTCCCCCCCGTCCGCGTGCTTGATCTCGATCTCGCGAACGACTCCAGCGGTCTCCCCGCGCCGGACCTCCACGAGCCGGAAGGAGATCCGATTCCCCATGTGGCGCTGCAGGTAGGTGCGGGCGGAGCGCAGGCTGTAGGGTACGGCGACCACCTGTTCGAGATACCGCCGATCACCCGCTGACACGCTCGGAACGAGCGCGGTACCCCCACCGGCGGGGGCCGGCAATTGGGGGCCGCCCCCGTCTCCGCCGCGCCTCGACGGGACGCGGACGCGTCTCATGCCTCCCCCTCTTCCGAGACGACCCGCACGTGCCTGAGCACGAAGAGGTCGGACTTATCGAGAAGTAAGGTCTGCAGCCCCATTCCGCGCTGCCAGCCGGGCCCCGAGTCGCTCTTGCCGGCCGCGATGTCGTAGACATGGACCTCGACGACGTGGCGGACCTCGTTGATGTCGGTGACCATCCGCGCAAAGTCCTGAGCATAGAGGGTGCCCCCGAAGGGCCATCCCAGCTTGTCGAGGCCACCCTGGTACGGGTCGAGGAACTTGCGCACCCACGCGCGAGCCTGCTCCCGCACCAACATGAAGTTGGCGTTCGGCCTGAGGCGGATCACCAAGCTGACATCGACCTCCTGGAACTGGGCCAGCCGCACGGTGGGGCGCACGTTCACGAGGCAACGCCGAGCGAGGTAGCGCGCGACGTGCTCCTTCAGGCCCGCTGCGAGGAATGGATCCGGAACGACTTCCCCTTCTCGGCGCTGCGGGAGAATGACGACCCCGACCTCCCCGTCGTGCGCCATCCGCCCGTCGCACGCGGCGCGCGCCACCTCGGCGCTCGCCTCCCGCGCGATGACCTCGAAATCCAGCCGGGTGATGGCGCGGTCGCGGCTGGTGAGCACGGAGGGCGCCCGACGGACGATCTCCTCGATGGTCTCCGGGTTCCGACCCCCCGTCGCCGGCAGCTTGTTGGTTACGTGGACGAGGTCGCCAAACCCTTCACAAACCGTAATCTTTGCCGGCCCCACGTTGCCCGCTTCACCCGGGACCACATGGTACATGTCCACCGAGACGTTGTAGCTGCCGACCGGGAGCATCCGCCCGCGGATCCCGTTGCCGAACGTCAGGGTGCCGTCGATCGGCTCGACCGCGAAGGCCCGATCATCCTTTCCGGCGGTCAGCAGACTGTTTCCCGGAGCCCGCCGCCACTCGCGGCGCTCTCCATCCTCTTCCACGACATAGACCCGGATGTCCGGGAAACGGTCGGTAGAAAAGCCACCTTCGGTCTCCTCGGGGTGCAGGTAAACCGGGCTTCGTCGCAGGGTAACGCTCTGGTTCGGAATCCCTTCTCCGGAGAACTTCTCCATCCGAAACTCGTGGAGATTGATGGCCTCGACCGAGTTCAGCAACAAGTGGGACATCGGGGGAAGGAGCGGGATCGTCTCGGGATCGGGCATTCGGAAGAGCGCCCGCATCCACACGCCATCGTCGTTTGCTGGGATCGGCTCTTCGAGGCGGAACTCGAGCACCCCAGACCGGTTCATCCGGTAGACTTGGCTCCCCTCCTCTTCGGTGGCGCCCAGGCGACGCCACCGCACGCGCCCGTGGGGTGCGGGCTCGAGGTGTTCCCAGAAGACCTGGGTACCCTCGGGAAGGTAGGTCTCCCCGCGGCACTTGAACATGAACGCATGCCGCTCGCCGGGCGGAAGCGGCCGGTCGAGTTTCATGTACAGCGCGGTATGCCCGTTCTTCTCGCCGTCCGGCCCTGCGTCCTCCGCGAGATCGATGAAGCGGTCGAAGGGGAAGTGCTCGGAAAGCCGCCCCATCGAGCGGACGATCGCGCAGGTCAGGCGCCGATTCCTGGCTCGGTACTCCACGGTCGCGGTCTTGAGGCCAGGCATGGGCTGCTCGTAGACCGTCTTCCCGATGATGCCGTCCACTCCGATCTTCACGTTGAAGACCTTCAGCGAGATCGGCTTGGGTGGCTCGCGCTTGTCGGGCTGCTTCGTGAGAGCCGCCCGAGTCAACTCGAAGCGGAGCCAGGTGGTTTCCCGTCCGGCGACAACCGAGCGAAACAGGCCCTTGAGCTGTTCTTTCGGATCGAGCAGGATGCGGATCTTTCGCCGATTCGCCTGGAGCGCGCCTTCGGGATCGAGCTTGGCAAATGTGAACTCTGAGAACTTGTCGTCCTCGGTGTGGACCACCCGCCAGGTGTCCGCGGCGCGATAGGTGAGCTGCAGGTGGTACGCGTCCTTCGGGTCCTCGATGAAGTTCCCATCGTACTCGAATCCCACCTCAATTTCCAAGAGAACCGGCCGCTGTGCGCGATTTTCGAGAACGTCGGACCCGACGAAGAATTTCATGCCGAGGAGCGGGGGCAGGGTCGTCGCGATCTGGAACGGCATCTGCGGCAGGCTGGGAAGGTCCAGATACGCCGCGGCGTTCGACTCGGGACCAAACGCGAGGTGGGTGATCACCGGCCGCACCCAGCTCGCCTCCAGCTCCAGTTCAGGAACCAGGGCCCGCAGGTTGACGGTCTCCATGCGCTCGGCGCGGAGGTTGTACCCGTCGGTTGCCATGTCTGAGAACGGACCCGCCACGAGAATGCTGGTGCCCTGGTATCGCACCCGGTCGGACTCGATGATGTCCCACTGTTCCCCGCGCCGATAACTGAACCGATACTTGGGGAAATAGGCGTTTCGACCTGCGGGCAAGCTGCGGTCGACGAGGGTCATCCGCACCGTCCACCCCGCACGGATCGGGGGCATGTCCTGGATGAAGAACTCGAGCGATCTCCCGGTGTCTCGAACGTCCCAATTCGAGATGAGGCGCTCCTCCCCGCCCCGGTCGTCGCGCCAGGTGATCTCCAGATCATCCTGCATGCGGGCCGCGAGCCACCTTTCGTACTCGACGACCCCGCGGATCCACCGTTGGTCCGCTTCCACGAGATCCGGCAGGAGGAACGGGTCGTCTTCGTGGCCGAAGTGATTGACGGCAATCTGCCGGGGAAGGAACGCCTTCAGCGAAACCTCCGGCAAGCCGAGCACGTCGTCCGCCTCGAGCTCGGTCTCGATCGGAGCCCACCCATCGGGGGTAAACCGCTCCCACCGAAAAACGTTCGCCACCGGGAGGTTCTCCTCGGTCGCCGTGCGCAGACGGACCCTGCCCTGCGCCACATGCTTCTTTTCGGATTGCTTGGGATCGACATCCATCATCCGGAAGTCGTCGTGCGCCACATAGAGGTACTGGTCCGGAGTGTAGGCATGGGGGCCGTGCTCGACGGGGTCCATTCGAAACAGCTGGGCGCCCGATCCGCCACCGAACACCACGACCGCCGGCACGTCTTCGTCGGCCTCGAAGGGGACTTCGCGCACCATGGGGCGCTCGCCAGCCTTGACCGCCACCACCCGCTCGAGCTTGCTGCTATGGACCGACACGGGTTGCAAGGTGAGGTAGTGGAGCGCGTCCAGTCCCCCTGATTGCTTGGTGGAACACCGAGTAAAGGCAGGAAGTTCCGCAACGGCGCGCGACTCGTTGCGGAGCGCGAAGGTCACCGGCACCTGCCCCGGCCGCGCCTCTCGCCGCTCCTCGCCGATGAAATTGAGGAAGTGGACATAGGTCTTGTCCGGCACCCGATTGAGCCGGAAGATCGTCATCTCTGTCATCCAGGCGAACAACTGGACGAGGGTGACGCCGGGATCCGAGTCGGACAGGTTGGTCCAGTCCGGGCAGTACTGCGGGATGAGCGCCCGCGCCTCGCGCACGAGGTCCGCGTAGCGGAGATCATCCAGATTAGGTGGTTTGATGGGCATTCTGGTCAATCACCAGGCGCGGACGACGCGCAGTCGAGGAAGCAGGGAGTGGACGCTCAGGCGCCGAGGAGCAGCGCAACGTCCTGATCTTGTTGAGTGGACCGGATCCGATAGTGCACCTGTACGCGCACGGTGCCACCCGGGTCCGGCCACGAGTCCACCTTGGTGACTTCGATCCGAGGTTCCCAACGGGCCAGCGCAGCCTGGACGTGGTGGGCCACCATCGTCGCGGTCGAGGTCGTGTTGGGCGTGAACATCAGCTCGTGGATCCGGCACCCAAAATCGGGGAGCATCTGGCGTTCTCCCGGTTTCGTGCCCAGAATCAAGGTAATCGACTCGCGGATGTTCTGCTCGTATTCGCTCATGGTGATGCCGGTCTGGTCGAACCCGAACGGGAACCGCCATCCGCGCCCGAGGAAGCTCTTCTGCAACTGCACACCCCGTGGCCGCAGATTTCACCACAGGTCGGTCCGAAAGGGAACGAGCGCACGCACACCTCGCGGCGTCCCGCCCCCTACGCCAGCTGTGGCGTCAACGAATCGCGTTCCCTACGGCTTCTTGTCGTCGGCAGAGCGGGTCGCCTCGCGCCCAGCCTCCTCGGCCTGCTCCTCGCGCGCGGCACTTTGCACCCCCGCACCAAACGAACGGGCCCGGGAAGCGGCTCGCTGGGCCCCGGCTGCGGCTCCTTGTGCCCGAGCCTCGTCTCCTGGTGACTGATCGCCGTTGGATCGAGCTCTCTCGGAGTTCTCTTCCTCGCCGTGGTGGCCACCCTGGCCGCCGCCGTGGCCACCGCCGCCGTGGCCTCCGCCTTCATCGCCCCCCTGGCCGCCGCCGCCGTCACCGCCGCCACCGTGGCCGCCGCCCCCACCGTGGCCGCCGCCCCCACCGTGGCCGCCGCCCCCACCGTGCCCGCCGCCCCCACCGTGGCCGCCGCCTTCGCCGCCATCCTGGCCGCCGCCTTCGCCGCCATCCTGGCCGCCGCCGCCACCACCACCACCCTGACC
>CANLGQ010000059.1 GCA_947490265.1 Pseudomonadota bacterium
CTCTCGCGCGCGCCCGCCAGCCGCCCGAATCCGGTTGGCCGCCTCGGAGATGGCAACTTCGGCGTGTTTCCCCCGCGCCTTCGCCCGATCCACCGCGGCCTCCTCGAGCGCCGCCGCCTCCTGCTCGAGCGCGACCCCGCGGGCCAGCGCGGCCTCTGCGCGAGAGAGGCCCGCCGGGTCGCCCGCCGCAGCCGCGCTGGCCCCCTCCCGGGCAAGGGCCCGCGCCTCGCGACACGCGTCGAGCCGGGCGACCGCCTCGGGGTCGGTGAGAGGCGGCACCTGCCAGCTCGCGAGCCGCTCCGCCAGGGCGCGGGCCGCAGCGGCGGAACGCTCCCGCTCGGCGGCCAGCTCGGCCGCCACCGCGGCCGCAGCGCGTGCCTCGTCCACCGCGGCCTCTGCGACGCCCGCCGCCGTGGCCGCAGCGCGCTCCGCGCTGACCACCAGATCGAGACTGATCGCGACCGAGGCCTCGTCATCGTCAAGCTCGAGGAGGCGCGAAGCCGTCTTCGCCGATTCCTCTGCGCGCCGCGCGCGGCGGCCCGACTCCATGACAGTGGCGATCCCGGACGCGTTGCCGAGCTGAGTGGCGACGACCTCTGCCCGGCCAATCGCCGCCAAGTGGGCGGAGATCGCGTCCAGGAGGCGCGCCGCCCGAGTCCGCTGCGGATCCTCGCCCCGCACTGGCGCGGGTCTCGCGTCGCTCGGGGGGAAGGTCGAGGCAAGCACCTCGGCCAGCGAGGCACCCGTGGCGCTGGAAAGGGCCTGCTCGAGGTCGCGCAGCAGGGGGTCGAGCCCCGCGTGCCGCCGCGTGCGATCGCGCTCGGCCGCCGTGGCGAGGAGATCGAAGGCCTCGTCGGAGAACGCCGTTCCCACCCGCTCGATTCCGGCCGGCCCCCCGCCCGTGACCACCTGACGGGCGATCTCGTCCACCGAACCAGCGAAAACGGGCGATCCGGTAGCGAGCTCCGCGGCAATCAGGGCGAGGGCGTACCAGTCGGTCGACGCGTCTTGCTCGGCATCCTCGAGCACCTCCGGGGCCAGATACCGGATCCCATCGGCATCGACGGTCTCCACCTCCTCGTCGAGCCAAGCGAGCGCGTCCACCGGAGGAAGACCGTACCCGAGCACGCTCACGGCGCCGTGCCGATCCACGAGCAGGCGCCACGGCGAGAGCGCCCCGTGCGCTCCGAGGCCAACTCGCGGCGCGTGGCCGCCCGCGTCCGCCAGCACGAGCGCGGCGGCCCGCATCAGCTCGAGCGCGGCCCGCGTCCCGATCCCCTGCGTCGCTCGAAGCGCCACCCACGGGAGGGTCGGTCCGGTTCGATGGGCGAACGAGCCCCGCGCGAGGTCGACCGCCGCGAGCGGGGCGACGCCATCCACGCCCGGCGACCGGAGCCAGTCCAGCAAGGCGGGCGTCTGCCCGGCGATGAGCCGGTGCGAACGCCAGACCTCGTGGAGCCGGAGCTCCCACCCGATCTCGCCATCTTCTGCTTTCCACGCGACTAAATCCGCGCCAGGGCCGGACCACTCCGGCGAGGCGGCTGCTGTGCTCATCGACGGGCTCCCGCACCCGGTGACAACCGTGCTACACGGTATCACAGGGACGGCGATGGGCGGCGATGCGGGCGAAAGGGGGCAGGCGCCCCGCAGTTGGTTCGGGCCTGGGAGCGCGATCGACGAAGCCCTCTCCCGGGTGGAGACGCTGTTCGAGGTCGGGGCCTCGGCGCTGGTACCGGTCGCCACGATCGGCGTGCCGTTCCTGCTCGCCGTGCTCGCCTACCTCGTCGTGCCGTTCGAGCTCAGCCCCCAGCTCCTCGGCGACAACAGCGCCGGAGACGAGGAGTATGTCTCGTTCAGCCCGCCGGTCGGCTACCCGGGCGACGCCCCACCCGACGACCGCCCAATCGAGGCCGTACCCGCTCCCCAGGGCGACCCATCGGCACCCGCCGCTCGACCCCCTGCCCCGGATCCCTCCCCCCGGGGAGAAGCCCCGGACGCACCCGGCGGCGATCCACTGCCGACGGCCGGGCACGGCGCGCCCGAGGGATCGCCGACGGCGCAGGGCCCAGCGGCGCCAGCCCCTGGCGGACGCACCCGAAAGTGCACCCCGCCCGACAACCCGCGGATCAGGAAGGCGCCCGGCGAGAAAGATTGGCGAGTCGAGCGGAGACTCCTCGACTACTACGCCACGCACATCCGCGCGCTCGACGATCTCGGCTGGGTCGCACACTGGAAGGCCGAGGACGGTTCCCGTAAGGGGTTCAAGATTGGCGGCCTTCGCTGTGGCAATGATGCCTGGATGGCCGGACTGCGGAGCGGCGACGTCGTCCTGTCGGTGAACGGCACCAAGGTGGGCTCGATCATCGAGGGGATCGCCGCCTATGCACGATATCGCCGCGCCGACGTGATCGACCTCGAGATCCTCCGCAAGGGACACGTCGAGGTCCACCACTACAGGATGTATTGAGGCGGATCGCCGACTCCGGTGATAACTTGCTCCTGGCCCTTCGCTCGGAGCGCCCCTTGTCCACCTTCGTCCAGCGGATCGTCCTCGGCCTCGTCGGTTGCTCCTGCACGGGCGACAACGCCGAGTCCGATACCGATCAGACCCCGTCCGACACCGATACGGCCGTCACCCCGCCCGACACCGACACCGACACCCTTCCGGATCCCGAAGCGACCCTCGTGCAGGGCGCGCCCACCCTCTGCGCGCCGATCGGACGCACCGGGGACGACTGGTTCGAGCGGCGGGCGATCCCGGTCGCTCCCGACTCCGACGCGCAACTGCCCCTCGAGCCCTGGGTGTGGGGATCCGGGCTCGTGGTGGCCGACTTCGACGACGACGGCCTCGTCGACGTCTTCACCTCGAACGAGCTCGTTCCCTCGTTCTACCGCAACGCTGGGAACACCCTCACCGACGTGTCCGAGGCGGTGTTCAGCGGGATCGACGTGGAACTCAGCTCGGGGGGATCGGCCGCTGACTACGACGGCGATGGCGACCTCGACCTGCTCATTACCCGGTACATGCGCTCCAACCTACTGATGCGCAACGACGGCGCGGGGGCCTTCACCGACGTGACGGCGCTGGTCAACCTCCCGACCGAACCGCGCCGTTCCATGAGCTCGGCGTGGGCCGACTACGATCTCGATGGCGACCTCGACCTGTACGTCGGCAACTACGGCTTCGTGGACGACACGGTCCCTTCCGAACAATTCCTCCCGGGCGACGCCGATTGGTTCCTCCGGAACGAGGGCGGCGCGACGTTCACCGACTTGTCGAGCCTCATCCCCCAACCGGTACACGACGGCTTCGCCTACGCGGTCGGCTGGATCGACCTCGACGACAACGGTTTCCCCGACCTGTACACCGTCAACGACTTCGGGGTTGCGTACCCGAACCAGGTGCTGTGGAACGAGGACGGCGTGCTCACCCTCGACGCCGGGAACGACGCCGGACTGAACGGTGGCTGGACGGGGATGGGACTCGATTTTGCCGACATCAACAACGACGGCATCCCCGACCTGTTCATGCCGATCTGGAACGGCCTGGTGCTCCTTGAAGGCACGACCACCGGCCTGTGGGTCGAGTCGGGTGCGGCGCGCACGCTCAGCAACGACCTGGGAGGCCGCGGTCAAAAAGTAGCCTGGGGGGGCGACTTTGGCGACGTCGACAACGACGGTGACGAAGACCTGCTGGTGCAGTTCGGCTGGGTCGATGTGGGCAGCGGCAAGCTCTTCGAGAACCCGCTGAACCAGCCCGACGCCCTCTACCTGATGGACGCGACGGGAAGCTACGAGGACCGCGGGGTGCCGCTGGGGGTCGACGATCACGGGATCGGGCGCGGTGGCGTCTTCGCCGACTTCAACAACGACGGTTTTCTCGACATCGTGAAGCGCGACGTGCGCGACGGCAACATCGCCTACCTCAGCAAGTGCGACGCCAACGCCTGGGTTCGCGTGCACCTGCACGGGGCGTCGGGCGACGGGAACACGAAGGCGATCGGGGCGAAAGTCCGGGCCACAGCCGGCGGCAAGGTCCAGACCGCCTGGGTGCGAGCCGGCGGACTCTCGCTCGGATCGAGCGGTCCACCCGAAGTCCACTTCGGCTTCGGCGCGGTCGATGTCCTCGATCGGCTCGAAGTCACCTGGCCCGACGGGCGGGTCAGTGTGTTCGCCGACGTGCCGACCCGCGCGAACCTCGACATCACCCAGCTCCCCGCGGTGCCGTGATGCCGGGGCAGAGCTGGCGGGCCCTGCGCGGGCGGCTCTGCTCCATCCCGGTTGGAGGGCGGGAATTGCTCGGAAACCAGCTCGGCGAACCCGCAGTCCGCGAAGTTGCGGTCTATGTCCCTGCCGAAGTCGACCGTCCCGTCCCCCTGCTGGTGGCCCTGCAAGGATTCACGGGCTCCGGGCTGATGTTTCCGGGCTGGAAGCCGTTCGAGGAGAGCCTGCCCCAGCGGCTCGATCGGCTGATCGCCAGCGGCGCGATGCCGCCGGTGGTTCTGGCCATGCCCGACTGCTTCACCCGACTGGGCGGCAACCAATACATCGACAACCCGGTGCTCGGTCGGTGGAGCGCGTTCCTGACCGAGGAACTTATCCCAGCTATGGAAGCTGGTTTTCCTGTGAGGCCGGGCCGCGCCCACCGCGGCGTGCTGGGAAAGTCGAGCGGCGGCTATGGGGCGATGTGGCAGGGGCTCACCCGCGCCGACGCCTGGGGGGCGCTGGCCTGCCACTCGGGAGACGTAGACTTCGACTTGGTCTATCGCCCGCACTTGATCCCGGCGCTCGACCGGTTGGCGAAGGCGCTCGGCCGCCCGCTGCGCGGCCGCGACGATCTCGATGCCGCAACCTCAAAGTTTCTCAGCCAGTTTTTCGGCAGCGCCAAGGTGGACGGCACCGACCTGAACCACCTCATGACCCTCGCGATGACCGCGACCTATGACCCGCAGCCCGACGCCCCCGACGGCATCCGCCTGCCGCTCGACCCTTACACCGGCGCCCTCGATCGAGAGGCGTGGAGCCGCTGGCTACACTGGGATCCCCTCCGACGGGTCCACCACCCCGAGGCGCTCGCCGGCCTGCGCACCCTGCGCGGCGTGTTTCTCGACTGCGGCAGCCGCGATCAGTACTCCCTGGCGTATGGGGCGCGCGCCTTGAGCCGGGCGCTTTCGCACCACGGCGTCGCCCACACCTATGAGGAGTTCGACGACAACCACTCGAGCATCGCCTACCGGTTCGACGTCTCCCTCCCCTGGCTGGCCCACCGGTTGACCGCCGATCCGAACGAAAGCTGACGGACGCTGACCAGCCGACCGGCTATGGTCAGGCGGCCCCGGAGTCTCGATGCCGCGCACCTCGACCGTCGTCGCCCTGCTCGTTTGTTTTGCCGCCTGCGCCGGAGGAACGGGGTCCGAGAACCCCGGCGGTCAGGCCGAGGCGAAGCCAACTCCGCCGGCCTCTGCGCCGGCCACGGGATGGGATGCGCTGGAGCCGATCGTCGCTACGGTGGGCGGCGCAGAGGTCACCGCCGCAGAGCTCGACGAGGAGCTGTCGTCCGAGATCGTCGAGATGCGGGTGAAGCTCTACGAGGCGCGAAAGAACGCCCTCGATCAGCTCATCTACCAGAAGCTCGTCGACGCCGAAGCCACCCAGCGCGGAGTGACGAGCGACCAACTCATCCAACAGGAGGTCGAGTCGAAGGTCGCCCCACCGACCGACGAGGAAGTGCAGGCCTTCTACGACCAGAATGCAGGCCGGATCCGCGGAAGCATCGATGAAGTGCGCGAGGCCGTGCGCGAGCACCTCCAGTCTGAGAAGGCGGCCGACGTGATGCGGGGCTACCTCAAAGGGCTCGAGGAATCTGCCAAGGTCGTGCGACACCTCGAGCCTCCTCGGTTTCCGCTCGACCCGGGCAAGGCCCCGCGGCTCGGAAAGGCGACGGCGCCGGTGCAGATCGTCGAGTTCAGCGACTTCGAGTGCCCCTACTGCGGCGGCGCCGCGAAGACGGTGCATGAAATCGCCGCGAAATACGGCGATAAGGTCTCGGTCACGTTCATGCACTTCCCGCTTCCGATGCACACGAACGCCCCAAAGGCCGCCGAAGCCGCGATGTGCGCCGACGACCAGGGGAAGTTCTGGGAGTACCACGACCGGCTGTTCGAAAACCAGCGCATGCTCGACCCGCTCTCCCTGGTGCGCTTCGCAGGAGAAGTGGGGCTCGATCCCAATGCATTCCAGGTGTGCCTCGATTCGGGCAAGCACCAAGCCGACGTGGAACGCGACGTCGAGGCCGGCCGCAAGGTCGGGATGAGCGGCACTCCGGGGTTCTACATCAACGGGATCAATCTCTCGGGTGCACTTCCGCTCGACGTGTTTTCGGAAGTGATCGACGCGGAGCTCGCTCGCCGTTGAGCGGGACCGCCCACAGCACGCTAGATTAGGTCCCGGAGCAAGGAGGGGAAATGGACACGAAATGGGTGGTCGGGGCTGCACTCGCCGCTTTCGTCGCGATGGGTGGAACCACTTGGTGGCTCACGTCGGAGCCGGCTGTAGGGGCCACACCGTCCCCGACCGCCGAGGTGAGCAAGGCGAAGCCGACGAAGCACGACGCGAAGAGCCGAAAGAGCGCCGGCCACGGGAAGGCCCGAAAGGGTGGCAAGGCCAAGGGTGGAAAGGGCGGAAAAGCCAAGGGCGGGAAGGGCAAGGCGCGGGGTCGACCACCCGGGGCAGATCCTGCGGAGGCGGCAGCAAAGTGGGACGCGTTTCGCGACATCGTCGCGGAGGGGGGCCACGCTCGGGTCGCGGAGTTTGGCCAGGCCCACGCTTGGGACGAAGCCAAGGTCACTTCGGTCCAGCAGCTGCTCGACAACGGGATCGCCCAGCTCGACGCCACGGCGGCGCGCCTCCAAAGCGGAGAGTTGGATGCGGCGACGGCGAAGGAGGCGGTCCTCGCCCATCGTCGAGACATCCAGGCCTCGCTGTTCACCCTGATCGGCGAAGCCGAGGCCAAAGCCCTGGTCGAGACGATGAGGCCGCCCAAACCCGGCGGCTGAGGTCGATTCGAGGCAAGGGGAAGAGCCGCGCCGCGAGCCCGCGCCCCACCGGCTCAGCGTCCGCCCGGGATGACGCATTGGCGACCCAGGTTAGTGGGGCGTGGAGGTCGTCATGTTGGCCGTTTGGGTTCACCTGGTCGGCTGTGCCCCCGGCAGCCTCAGCATCGGCGTCGAGTCCCCAACCACCACCGCGCCCCCGCCCACGACGTCGCCCGGAACCCTCCCACCCGGGACGGAACCCCCGACGACGACGCCCGACGATCCACCCGCTCCCGCGCAGGACTATCGGGTGGTCGGGCCCTACACGGTGGACGTCCGGAACGAGACCGCGGACGTCGGCTCGTGCAGCGGCGGGATCGACTACACGGTGTACCGCCCAAATGGGATCGACCCGCCCGCGATCGTCATGCTGGCGCACGGCTGGGTGCGCGAGAAAGAGTTCATGGCGGACTGGGCCGAGCATTGGGCCACCTGGGGAGTCGGCGTCGTGACGCCGAACCTGTGCCACACCGAGATCACCGACACCGACCACGAGCAAAACGCGCTCGACCTCCTGGCCCTGCAGGCCGTGGTCGCCCAGGGCACGCCCGTGCTGTGGGCCGGCCACTCGGCGGGCGGGCTGGCTACGCTGCTCGCCACGGTCGGCGACCCCACCGCGCTGGGGCACCTGGGGCTCGATCTCGTCGATTCCGAGGACCTCGGCGTCAGCGTCGGGCCGAACGTGGTCGTCCCAGCGGCGCTGCTCTCCGGCGAGGCCACCTCGTGCAACACCGACCAAAACGGACTGCCGGTGTACGCCGCGATCCCTGGCTCCGATGCGTTGGTGATCACCGGCGCGGACCACTGTGACTTCGAGAGCCCCACCGACTGGGGTTGTACGACCTGGTGCTGGGGCGAAGCAGGCGACGACGCGGTCGTGCACGACGCGATCCTCGGCCTGTCCACGGCCTGG
This sequence comes from Pseudomonadota bacterium, assembly GCA_947490265.1. Classification (GTDB taxonomy): domain Bacteria; phylum Myxococcota_A; class UBA796; order UBA796; genus CANLGQ01. The sequence continues at coordinate 8,008 of CANLGQ010000059.1, forward strand.
GTGCTCTGGCGCACCGGCGTGGCGCCGAGCGCGGCCGAGTGGTGGTCGCCGGGAACGACCTGGTACGACGAGCTCGACGCATCGGGCGCGATCCGCCGCCCGTAGCGGGCCCGGGCGCCGATCTTCGTTCAGAGCGCCGCGGCGTTGCGGTGCAGCTCAGCTTCCTGGTCGTTCGTCAGTTTGTACTGCGGGTCGCAGTAGCCGCCCCCGCAGAGGCTCACCGGGTACATCAGGTTGTCGCCCAAGGCGGCCGCACACGAGTTGGAGGACCCGCAGTTGTCGGTGTCGTCGAGCGCGTCGTAGTCGTTCCACCCCATCTGCACTGGGTGCTGGAGCCCCATGTAGTGCCCGATCTCGTGCGCGAAGGTCTCCCCCATCAATCGGATCTCGTCGGCGTCGAACGACCCGTTTTGACCGGCGTGGGCCAACCAGGATACCACCACCGCGGAGCGCGTGCTCGGGTCGAGCGGGCCTGGAATGCCGCCCGCGATGCCGTAGGTGAACGGGTCGCCGTCCACCAACTCGCCGACCAGCAACTGCACCTCCTGTCCGGTGAGGGCCTGGGAGACGTCGAAGATGTCGAAGCTGTTGAAATCCGGATAAGGCAGGTCGGCGCTCGTGTTCGCCGTATCGTAATACTCCTGGAGCGCAATGCCGTGGTCGGCCCAGATCTCCCGCCAGCGCTCGACGGCGCCTTCGATCGCCGCGACCACCTCACCGTCCCCTTCGAGGCCGCCCGTGTACACGATCCGGGCCGTCACGTCGGCCGTCGAGAAGTTGGGATCCTGCTTGATCCGAACGTTTGCCGTGAACTCCCCGCTCCCCACGTAACGGTAGTCGGCGTCGGTCGTGGCCACCTTGACCGCCCACGTGCCCGCGCGGAGCGGTCCGTCGATGTCGCGCATGGGCCAGTTGAACGCCACGTCCTTCGTGAACGGGTAGAACGAGTCGGTCAACGACTCGTCTCCGTTGAAGTCTTGCCACCGCACGACGCGAGCACCGCCGGGGTCGATCACCTCGTCCACTGAGAGGTAGACCTCGTCCGAAGCGCCAAACAGTAGGAACGAAGTGTCGTTCGGTCCCAGATCGAACTCGACCGTCACATGCCCACCGTTATCGGAACGCGCGGTGCCGAGGTCGACCTTGCGCTGCATGCCGACGCTCGTGGTGTCGGCGTCGGTGTCCGAATCGGTGTCCGCGTCCGAATCGGTGTCGGTGTCGGTGTCGGATCGGTCGGTGGGCGGGGGAGCGCCCGGGAGGTCCTCACAGCCCACCACGAGCCATGTCATCCACAATGCGCGCACGAGGCCCCCCACTTCCGACCGTCCAGTCTGCCCCGTACCTTACCCGGTCCGCCACTCCGCGACCTGCGCCAGCGCGTCGAGAACGCCGTGGGCCTCGGGATGGTTTTCGTCGGTGTCGTCGAACACGCCCCGAAAGCGCAACGCGGTGAGGCCCGCGGCACGGGCACCGGCGACATCCGTCCGGCGAAGGTCGCCAACATGCGCGGCCTCGGCCGGCTGAGCGCCCAGCCCGCGAAGCGCCGCCGCAAACATGGCGCCATGCGGCTTCGGGACCCCGACCTCGTCCGAGAACGCATAGGCGTCGAACGCAGGGAAACCCACCGACGCGAGCAACTTTCGGACGACCCTGCCGGGGGAGAAACCGGTGTCGCAGATCAGCGCCACGGGCACGCCCGCGTCGCGCAAGCGACAGACGAGGTCCACGGCTCCCTCCACGGGCGTCACGCCATGCTCGACGATCGCCTCCTCGAAGCAAGCGGCGATTCGCTCGAGGCGACCTGGGGCGTGCGCGTCGACCTCGTCGAGCACGGCCCGCGCCATGTCGCGACTCGTGTACGACACGCCCACGGTCCACCGCGCGACGTGGTGCTCCCAAGCGCGCTGGATCAAGGCATCGGCCGGTTCCAGATCGAGCCCCAGCTCCCACGCGACCATCACCGTCCGGTCGCGGCGCGCGGCGGCGCCCACGCGCTCGTGGAGCAGGGTCCGCCAGCAATCGAAGGTCAGCACCCGCGCCATGCTACCCCCGGCACGCGAAGAGGCGAAGGGCATTCGCCGCGGTCACCCGTTCGATCTCCCCCACCTCGACCCCCCGACGAACCGCCAGGGCGCGCACGACGGCAACAAGGCCGGCCGGCTCCCCATCGGTCTCGACCAGGAGCCGGTCGAGCGACACCCGGGGCGAGGACTCCAGGCTCCGACCAGGGCGGAGAAGCCCGCGACCAAAGGACACCATCAGCCCGAGCGCCTCCGCCTCGGGAACCGCAGCAGGCGGTCCCGTCCAGCCGTGGACCATCCCCCCGGCGGCGGGCAGACCGTCGCGGCGCAGGATCGCGCGAACGTCGGCCCAGGCGCGCACCACGTGGAGGATCACCGGGCAGTTGAGCCCCCGGGCGACGGCGAGCTGGGCCCGGAAGGCCTTTTGTTGCCGTTCCCAGCCAGGCTTGAGGCGATCCAGCCCGATCTCCCCAATGGCCTGCGGGCGGCGCGCCTCCAGGTCCGCGATCGCCGTGTCGAGGTCTACCCGGGGCGCCCACCAAGGATGAACGCCGAGCGCCGGGAAGCCCCCGGTCTCGCGCGCCACCGCCAGGGTGCGGGCCCAGGCCGCGGGATCGGTCCCGGCGATCACCCAACCGGTCACCCCGGACGCGCGGGCACGCGCCACGATGCCAGCACGATCGCGATCGAAGCTCGGAAAGTCGAGATGGGTCAGGGCGTCGATCATGGGGGGAAATCGCGTTGTCCGCCAAGCGCGCTACCGCATCGCGCCGGTAAAAGGGGCCACGCCGGGGAGCCAATCCCGGGAATCGACCCCGAGCATCGTGAGGATCCCGGCCGTGAAGTTGTCGTACTTGCAGAGCTCCCCGTCCGGATCGACCACGCCGGTGGCGAGGTTCATCGGCTCGGACTCGAGGTCCTCGTTGTCCGTGGCCCCCGACGTCGCGTCGCCTCGAACCCCTCCACCGAACAGCATCGCGCTCGTGTGCGAGTGGTGGTCCTTGCCGTTGCTCGCGTTGAACTGCGGTGTTCGAGTCATCTCCGACATCACGACGACGAGCGTGTCCTCGAACATTCCCTGGGCGGTGAGTTCGCTGGCGAGGGTCCCCAATCCAGCAAACAAATTCTGATAGAAACCGTGTTGCGCGGTGTTCGCGATGTGGGTGTCCCAGTCCGACCCCGTGCCGAGCACCACCGAGCGACACAGATCGCTCGCGAACATATCCACCGCCATCCGACACTGGAGCTCGAAGCTCGGCGTCTGCCCCAAGACCAGCGACTCGCTCAGGACGTCGGCGCTCTGCTTGAACCGCCGAGCGCGATCCGTAGACTCCAGCAGGCCGGCGATCCGCGCGTCGTTGGCGCCACCATCCGCGCGCAACGCGCCGAACGCCGCAGCCCGCTTGGCGAGATAGGCGTCGATTCCCCGCTGCTCACAGGCGGCGGCCACGTCGCAGGAACTGGCCCGGAACCAGGGGTACGGCCCGAGCGCGCCATCGGGATCCGGCCACTGGCTGTCGCTCCCGATCAGCGCCACGATCTGACTCTGAAAGCCAATCCGGCCGGTCGAAGCGGCGAGCGGGCCTGGGAACGACAGCCCCGACAGGTCGACCGTCCCGAGCGGCTCGACCGCGGCGGTCTCGTAGCCGAAGATGGTGGCCGAATCCGGATTCAGCTGGTTGGTGCCCCCGGTGAAGAGCCGGATCCGGCACGGAGCGTGGGCGATCGAGCCGGTCCAGATCCCGTTGACGATGTGGGACCGAGCGCCCCAGTCGGCGAAGAACTGAGCGGCGTTGCCCCTCAGCACCTCGTTGTTCTGGATCTGGAGGTTCCCGAATTGGACGACCTCCTCCGCCTGGGGAGCGGACGAACCCGCGTCGAGCCACGGTCCCTCGATCGGGGTGGGCTGGCCCTTCGGGGTGAGCGCACCCTGCTTGGGATCGAGGCAATACGTGACGTCCCACCCCCCGTTTGCAAAGACGAGCACGAAGTTCTTCGGTCGACCCGCGGCGGCACGAGACGCGGCGGAGCGACCGAACAGGGTCGCGGCACCGGAGGCGAGGAGGAGATTGCGTCGGCTGAGGTCCATGTTGGGTCCGACCTAGTGGTTGAACACAGTGATTCTGACCCGTGCCGGCTCGAGGTGCCGTGGGGTCTGGGGGGCGGTGAAGCCTGCCCCCCAGCGGGCTTGCAGGGGCAGGGCCCCTGCGAGGCGCGCGGATGCCGACTCGTCGGAATCCGTGTGCCGATACACTAGTAGAACAGCATTCGGGGATCCTGGAAGAACGCCGTGAGGACGACCTTCCAGGCAGACTCGGGCGCCGATCCCACCGCGAGGGTGGCGGAGAACAGCTCCCACGAGAGAGCGACCTCAGGGCTGTCCGGCGAGACCGACTCGCCGAAAATCCGAAGGTGGAGCGCAGCAAGCTGGGCGCGCACCGAGATCTCGTCGACCGTGGTCACCTCGACCAGGACGAGGAGTCGGCGGCTCGCAGCCGGGACAGCGAAGTCCTGAGCCACGACGTATCCGGCAGCTTCGGAGCCCATCGTCTCCATCACCATCATCTTCGTGGGCGTCGCGCCGATGATCGCCGCGGTGACCTGAAGGCCATCGACGCCGCCGAACATGGCCCGGTACCCAAAGCGATCGGTGTTGGCGAGGTTGGTGTTCTCCCAGCAAATGTTGGTCGGCAACTCGCAGCCGACGTTGTCCGGGTTGGTGAGCCACACGAAGCCAGTGAGATCAGCGAGCGTACGGGCGTATTGCTCGGGCCGAATCACCTGGAGGCCGGGGGCGAACGGGAGCGCAAACGGCGCCGTAGCCGGCAGAGCCAGCGGCGGCTCGACCTTGGCGATGGCAAAGGGCTCGGACAGGACGATGGCCTTCGCAAGTTCTTTGGCCGAGTAGTTCGAAGCCACGAAGTCGTCGCGCAGCGCACTTGCGAGGTCGAGCGGCACCGCTTCGCGCGACACCTCGGTGAGGTAGGCGTAGAAATTCCGCACCGTGCACATCGAAAATCTAGGATCTTCGGCCATCATCGACCCAAGGTCGCTGGTGTCGTCGCCCGGCGTGCCGTAATAGGAGGGCGGTCGGAGGTGGATCTCTGGATCGGCCCAACCGTCCTGCTCGGTCGCCTCATAGAACTTGAGCGGGTAGCAAAAGTGCTCCGGCCGGTAGCTCCCTCGGTAGGGTTCGCCATTCTCCCAGTTCCAAGCACAATCCGCTGCGTACGCCGAAGAAACGGCGTTTCGCATGATCTGTTCCTTGTACCCCCAGAAAAAGGCAGCGAGCGGATCGAGCGACTGGTGACAACCGACACAGGACGGGGTGTCGACGAGCGCGTCGGAGACCTCGCTCGGATCCGACAGGGCGACGCCGCCCTCGACCAACACGTCGCGGCTCGCAAAGTCTTCGCAGAGGAACGCGTCGGCCACCAGGTTGGCGCGGCCCCGATGAAAGTTGAACCCGTTGCTGACGTGCCGACGCCACATCTCGGAGTCGGACAGGAGACCCGCCAGCGGCCGGCCGTCCGACCACTGGGATCGCTGCCACTCAGCCCCGGCCGGATCGTAGGGCAAACCGTACATCTGCGCGAGGACCTCGTTGGTGACCATCCAATCGGCGGTGAGGATCTCCGTGTACGGCAGGTCGGTGCCGACCACCTCGGCCACGAACCGCAGCGGGCTCTCGGTCGTCGACGAATAGATGTCGGCCTGGCTGAAACCCGAGCTCTCGAGCGGGCCCATCACGGGAAGCTGAAATTGGGTGTCGGTTCGCAGCAGCAGGCGCTCGGCATGGAGGTCTTTGATGACTTCGAGGAATTCCGGCGACTGAACGTAGCTGTCGACCAGGGCCTCGAGCTGGGTCGGGTCGCTAGCCACGCGCTGCAGATCGGCGACCGAGGGACGGATCCCGCGAAGGGCCATCGACGCCCGCAGCAACCGCTCGGCTTCGGAGAGCCGGGTGACGATCGGCTCGGACGCCAGCGGCGTCTGACCGGACGCGTCGTCCGCATCGGTGTCGCAGGCCGAGAAGGCGGCCACAACAGCGACAAGCCGGAACCACATCGGGCGACCTCGCGACACCCACGAGATTATCACGCCCTCGGCCCCGTCGCTGATCAGTCGGCGACCTGAGGCGACCCGCCCTGCGGCAGGACGAAGGCGTGTCCGGCCGGAAGCGTCCAGCGCTCGAGGGTCCCAGCGGCGTCGGGCCAACGCACCTCCACCTCGGCTTCGCAGGCGGCGCCAAGACCGAATTGCATGGTTATATCCGACTGCATTCCGTAGTGACCGTGTCCGCCGCCCACGTCCTGGGTCTGGGTGACGCCGTCCGCAGTGACCCGAACCCGCGCCCCAATGGCCGCGCGATTGCTTGCCGCCCCGCCGACCAGGGTGAACCGCACCGCGTTTCCGCCGGACTGGTTCTCGAAAAAGCGGATGTTCGCGGTCGGATAGCAGTCCTCCTCGCAGCGCGAAAGGCTGTGGCCCACGACCAGATCGAGGTCGCCGTCGCGATCGAAGTCGGCGACCGCGACCCCATGCGAGCGGGTGTGGTCGATGCCGTCCTCGATCGGAACTGAGGCGAAATGACCTGGCGAATCCTGCCGGAAGAGCAACCCCCGCGCGCCGTAATAGTCGGAGCTTCCGACGTAGAGATCCGGCCAGGCGTCGTTGTCGAAGTCCAACACCGCAGCGGTCATGTCGCCGTCGTTCCAGTCGACGATCGCGTGGTCGCGGACGAGGCCGGTCACGTCGTTCCCAGGGCGCGAGAACACCCCGGTCCCATCGTTGATCAGGAGCTCGGACGGGTCGGAGGACGCTCCGACGTCCCAGTGGACGATCTCGGCGGTGAGCAGGTCGCGGTCGCCGTCGTTGTCCACGTCGGCGCAGACCGCCGTCGCGCTGTTTCCGCCGAGGCGGTAGGCCTCGCGGTCGGTCGCGTGGTTCCACCGGAAGGCGTCGGCGTCGACCGCGCACGCGATGAACTCAGCAGGCGGAACGCCGGCGCAATCCTCAGCGGTGGGATGCAGCTGGCAGTAGCAGCGGGCGCTCTCGTTGTCGGACCAGTCGGTACGCTCATCGTAGGCGTACCCCGACGCCACGGACCGATTTTCGAAGGTTGAATCTCCGTTGTTCATCCACAGGGCGTTCGGGGCTCGGCCGTAGGATCCGGCGAGGAGGTCGGGCCAACCGTCGTCATTCACGTCACAGGCAGCCGCCGACCACGCGTTCGAGTGGGCCAGGCCGGCGTTGAGGTCGGCGACCGGCGTCCCCGTCCAATCGAAGGTCTCGAGACCCGCGGGCAAGGTGACGCGATCGAAGCTGCCGTCTCCGTTACCGCGGAACAGCTCGTCCTGCTGCGGAAGGTAATTCACCGAATTCTGGGGCACCCAGAGATCCACCTTCCCGTCTCGGTCGAAGTCGTGGAACGCGGCGCCCGCCGGGACATCGTCCTCGGCCTTGCGGCGCGCCATGTTCGCCTCGGGCCCGAGGGCGAACGTCCCATTTCCCTGGTTGAGGACGATCTCGCTCGTCTCCTCGAGGGCGCCGGACGGGTCGGACAACCCGGTGTACGCGTCGAGGTCGCCGTCGTTGTCGACGTCGGCCCAGGCAACGACCGAACCCGGTCGCGGCAGCCCGGTGCGCCCGCTCCGGAACCCCGACGACTCGGTCACATCGAGGAAGCCGGTTCCCTCCGTGTTCCGAAGCAGCCACGACTGTCGGACGCCCGCCGGCGCGAAGTCGTCGGCCAGGTCGCCGCCGCGGTGGACGTGGAGGTCGGTCCATCCGTCGCCGTCGAAGTCGATGGCCTCGATTCGAACGCCCTCCACGCCGAGCAGGCCCCACGCATTCGACTTCTCGAGGAAGGACTTGTTGGGGGAGGACGGCCCCGGGCAGATCGGATCGGGCAGCGGGACCGGAACCGACGCTTCGGGGTGGTCACAGGCGAGAGAGAGGAGCAGCCAGGCCTTCATCGGGGAGCATCGTCCGTGTCGATCGTGGGGAGAACCGCCGTGGCGCCTCGCGTCCCCATCCGGGCGGCGGCGTCGGCATCCGAGGCGGTCGCGAGGACGATGTCGAGCCGATCGAGCAGGACGCTCACGGGCAGGCCAATCGGGGTCCGCGCCAACCCACCGAGGCTGACTGCGGAGCTCGCCACCGCGCGAAGCTGCCCGGTGCCGTCGAACAACGGGGTTCCGGTGGGCGGCGCGGCAAGGTTTGTATTCAGGAACTTGAGGGAGCCGGCGGTCTGGACCCCGATGACCGACGCCGCCGCGAGCTGGTCGGGCATGGGCGCATAGAGCTTGGCACCCGCGGACGGCGCGGTTGCGCCGACCATCAAGCAGGGCCAGTCACTGCCCGGGGCGCGTACGAGCGCCAGACCGAGCGACAGATCGATGCGCACCACCGTCGCCTCCGCCGTTCGCCGGCCGACGGTCAGCTGGACCGGGCCAGTCGCGACGCCGGTGGGAACCAACGCCCAGCCGTCGGGAGAGAGCAGCACCGCCGGGCCTTGGGCCTGCCCCCGGGCCGCGGTGCCGACCCTGGCGCGGAGATCTCCCTCGGCCGACGGCAGCGGCGGTCCAGCGACCGGGCAGGTACGAACCGATACCTCCCCGGCCCAGTTCGGAGCGGGGTCGCCCGTGGACGCGGCCGCGGCGTCGAGCCGCGACACGAGCAGGGGCCGAGAGAGCAAGGAGAGAAGTGCGTGTTGGAGCGCAACCGACGTCGCTTCCGGCGCGCTCGACGCGGAGCCTTCGCCTCGGGTGACAACCTGGTACACCAGGGCCTTCCGCTCCGAGTCGGTCACCGCCCAAGCCACCGCGACGTTGCACAGCGGCTTATCGCCGACGCAGTGGAGCTCCCGGATCGTGGCGGCGGCGGCGTACCGTACCACCTCCCCGGTGGGCCACTTGCGGTTCCCAAGCTCTGCCTGGAGCTTTGCCCGAGTCGTGCTCGGGTCGACGCTCCCGATCGCCAGCAACTCGGGCGCGCCCCCGACGCTCGACACGAACATCGCCCCGGTCTGGGCTGGATCCGGGCTGAGGGTTCCCTTCGCCGCGACCGGACCCTGCGAAGCCGTGGGCGGGTGGTCGCAATCCCCGAAGCGGTGGAGCGAGTACATCACTCCGCTCGACTTTCCCACGTACAACGCGCACTGGTAGGCCCCGCTCGACACCTGCTCGTTGAGCCAGGCGGACGCGGTGGACAGGTCGTCGGCCACCCGGCGCACATCGGCCTGAGCCCGCACGGCGTTGGCCAGCTTCTCGAGCGGCTTCTGCGTGTCCCAGGTCGCCCCGACGAGAAAACGAGCTTGATGCCTGGCCTGCACGTCGGCCAGGATCTCGGGCATCGAGTCGATCGGAACCGGTGCGGCCAGGGCGGCCGCTGTGAGCAGGACAGCGAACAAATCAACTCCGCCCGAAACTATAGCTCGTGACGCGCGACCGTCTACTTTCTCTCGAGCCAGCCGGTCGTGAACGTCTCCGCGTCAATCCCAGCGCCGAACTGGAGATTCGACAGAATCATCGTGGTCGAGGTCCCCTGCTGGAGCTTGTCCGACACGACCATCTTGGTCGGGTACTTCCGGCCCCCGAAGTCCTGAATGTCGCTCATCTCCCAGGTCTTCAACAGCGTTCCGGAGAGCGCGTACAGCTCCTGCTTCAGCGGGATCCACAGCTCCCCGTCGACCCACGAAACCCGCTTGGCATACGTCACGGACTCGTCCTTCGCGGCGAGCTCGAGCTTCCAGCAAGTGCGCCCGCTGACCACCTCCGACCCCGTCACTTTGGCGGTGTACTGTTCGCGCAGCTTGGTCGACGACATCATGTCCTCGTACGACACGTCGGTCCCCTGAAGCCCCTCGCGCAGCATGTGCCCACTGATCTTCTGCGTGCGCTCGATGCTCGGGGTGTAGATCCACAGCTCGTCGCTCATGCGAAGGTACTTGATGCCCTTGTCGCGAACCGGCTCCAGCGTCTCGATCGCCGACTGGTCGTTGCCGCGTGCAAAGACCTGCATCACGAACTCGCGGGGCCGCCCGTTCTTGACCTGGCTCATCCGGACCGTGTTCGAACGGCTGTCGACCACCATGTTCTTGTCGATGTTGTCGAGAACGCTCTCGGCACTGGGAGTTTCGCCCGCCCATGCGAGCAGACCCGCCGACAACGCCACCAGCCCCACCAGGAACACTCTCCGTACCACGCAGACCTCCCACCGACGAAACCCCGACCTCCTACTGGACCATCCCCTTCTCGTCCAGCTTGGTGCAGGTCAAGTGTCCGATGGCGACCGGGGTTCGTCGTCCGCCGGGGGAAACAGGAGGTCCCACCCAGCCCACAGAATCGCGCAGACGGCCACGACACCGCCGGCCAATGCCACGCCGACCGGTCCCACGGCCTCGACGAAGTAGTCCATCCGCTCAGAATCGTGGTACGCGGCCCACCCGAAGCTGGCAACCGAGCCGACCCCGAGCGCCGCCGATGCTGCCTTGAGCCAC
>CANLGQ010000060.1 GCA_947490265.1 Pseudomonadota bacterium
GCAACCAATCACTCGGAGGGCCTCCGGCGCCATCACCTGTGAAGACGGCTATAAACTTGTGTTATCGCGAAGTTGACCGCCGACGCGCGGCGAGCTAATCCGCACCGTCGCCGATGCACCCCGGCGCGCGGCCGCTCGGACAGGCGGTGGGAAGGTCGTTTGGATAAAGTTCCCGTTGCAGTTGCATTTTCCGGAGGTCTCGACACCTCGTGGCTGGTGGCCCGTTTTGCGGAGGCAGGGCACGAAACAACGGCAATCTCGGTCAACTGTGGCGCGTGGGACGCCGAAGGGCTGGACGCGTTGGCTCGCCACGCGCGACGCCTGGGCGCGGTGGACCACGTCGCCCTCGAAGGGCGCGACGCGCTCTTCGAAGATCACCTTGCCTGGCTGATCCGCGGCAACGTGCTCCGGGGTCAGGTGTACCCGCTGTGTGTCGGTGTCGAACGGGTCGTGCAGGCCCGCCTGTTCGCAGAGGAGGCCGCGCGACGGGGGATCGACACCCTGATTCACGGTTCCACCGGGGCGGGCAACGATCAGATCCGCTTCGACACCGCAATTCGCACCCTCGCACCCTCCGCGAAGGTCCTCGCCCCGATTCGCGACGAAGCGCTCACTCGGGAGGAGACCTCAGCGTGGCTCGCCACGCGGGGCCTCGGTCCGATGCAGGCCGACGCCGCGGTGAGCATCAACAGCGGGCTCTGGGGCACGACGGCCGGGGGACGCGAGACCCACGACGCCTGGGCCGCGCCCTCGCCGAGCTCGTTCACTACCACAGTCGATCCCCGAGAAGCCCCAGATCAGGGCGAGGAGGTCGTGCTGTCGTTCGATCAGGGTCTCCCGACCGCCGTGGCGGGCGAGACGGTCGGTGGCTGGCGGGCGATCGCCAGGCTATCCGAGATCGGAAAGCGCCACGGCTTGGGCCGCGGCGTTCACCTCGGCGACACGATCCTGGGGATCAAGGGTCGGGTGGCATTCGAGGCGCCGGCCGCAGCGATCGTACTCCCCGCGCACCGAGAACTCGAAAAACTAGTACTTTCGAGTGCGCAGCGATTCTGGAAAGACCACCTCGGCGAGCTGTACGGCCAACTCGTCCACGAGGCCCGATACCACGATCCCCTCGCCCGCGACATCGAGGCGTTCTTGGCGTCCTCCCAACAGCGGGTACGGGGCGATGTGCGACTGACTCTTCGCCAGGGGACCGTATCCGTGACCGGGGTGCGATCTCCGTGGTCGATGATGGACGTTCAACAAACCGCCTACGGAGAGAAGACCGCCCTGTGGACCGGGGACGACGCCCGCGGCTTCGCCCGAATCCATGGCACGGCCCAATGGCTCGCCGCGGCGGCACATGCGAAGGCGAACGGGAGCTGAGATGCGGATCCACCTCGACAAGATCGCCTCGTCCACCCGCAACGCCGGACTCTCCGCCAGCGTCGTCGTCGGCTCCGACATCCCCGCGGTCCCGGGAACCGTGGTGGCGGTCCGCGTGCTCGACGAGAAGTCCGTCTACAACCAGATCGAGGACGGCCACGGGCGGATGATGACCTACCACGCCGGCGATCTGGTCGCGGGCGTGCTCGGCAACCGACAGGCGCTGCGCGGTTACTCCGGCGTCGTGCCCGACCAGGTACGGCCCGGCGATCAGCTGCACCTGCTGAACCTCGGCGGCGTCATTGGGTTGTGCACCTCGATCAACCCGGAGGTCGGGCCACCGGCTCGCGTGGAAGTTCTTGGCTCTATCCTTACCTTTCCAGAATTGGGACGCCGAATCGGCACGCCAGCGAGCATCTTTCCGGGCCCCGTCCCGCTCGCCGACCACCTCGACCCCCTGCCCAAAGCGATCTTTATCGTCGGAACCTGTATGAACGCCGGAAAGACCGCGGCCGCCTGCGCGCTCGTCCGGGGGGCGACGAATCGCGGGCTCAAGGTCGGGGCGACCAAGGTCACCGGGGTGGCGCTGCGCCGCGACACGCTGGAAATGGCGGACCACGGCGCCTTGTGCACCTACACCTTCGCGGACGCCGGCCTCCCGTCCACCATCGGGACCGACGTGGTGCGGGCCGCCCGAGGCTGCCTCAATGCCGCAGCAAAGCACGGGCTCGACCTGCTGATCGTCGAGCTCGGCGATGGCCTCATGGGCGACTACGGGGTGATGGACCTGTTGAACAGCCCGGACCTCAAGGCGGCGGCCAGTGCGGTCGTCCTCGCCGCAAACGATCCGGTCGGGGCGTGGGGCGGCGGCTTGATCCTCGAAGGGGTCGGCCTCCCGGTCGCCGCGGTCACTGGCCCGGCTACCGACAACGACTCCGGGTGCCGGGCGATCGCTGCCCGCATGAACACCGCGCCGATCAACGCCCGGAAGGACGGCCCCGCGCTCGTCGCCGCGGTCCTGGCGGCCGCCGAGGGTCGACACCCGTGACCACGCGCGCCGTCGTCGTGGGAGCGTCGGGCTACGCCGGGTCGGAGCTCTGCCGGTGGATCCTCGACCACCCTAGCCTCTCGCTCGCCGGGGTGTGCTCCCGTCAACACGCCGGACAGCCGCTCGGGGCCATCGTGCCCGCCCTGGCCGGCGTGACCGATCTCCGGTTCGAGCCCATCGCCGAGTCGGTGCTCGGCGCGGCAGACCTGGTTTTCCTCGCCCTGCCGCACGGGGCGGCCGCCGAGGTGGTCCCGCTGGCCCGGCGATCCCGGATCCTCGATCTCTCGGCGGATCACCGTCTCGATCCCGCCTGGACCTACGGGCTTGTCGATTGGACGGGCCCCGAGCTGGCGTCAGCGAGCCGGGTGGCCGTGCCCGGCTGCTTCGCCACGGCGATCCTCCTGTCGATCGCGCCGTTCTGCGCTGCGGACCAGATCAACGGGCCGGTGTGCGTCGCCGCGGCCACCGGGTCGACCGGCGCGGGGGCGTCGCCGGTAGGCGCGACCCACCACCCCGAACGCTTCGCGAACTTCAAGGCCTACAAGGTCCTCGGCCACCAGCACGGCGCGGAGATCGCCGCGGCCCTCGGCCGCCTCGGCCGGGCGCCAACCGTCCACTTCGTGCCGCAGTCGGCCCCGCTGGACCGCGGGATCTTTGCCACCACCTTCGTGCCGGTGGCCGACGCCGACGCCGCCCCCGGCCTCGTCGCCGAAGCCTACGCCCGCTCCCCGCTCGTGCGCCTGCGGACCGAAAGTCCCGAGGTTCGCCATGTCCGCGGGAGCGCGTTCGCCGACCTGGCCATCGCCACCGCCCCGGGCATGGCCGTCGTCCTCGCCGCCATCGACAACCTCGGAAAAGGCGCTGCTACCCAAGCGATCCAGTGCGCAAACCGGATGATCGGCCTTGCCGACGACACCGGCCTACGCCGCGCCGCCGCAACCCCCTGACCGGAAGCCCCATGCCCTTCAGCACCACCGCCATGTATGCCGGAATGACCGAAAACAACCAGTGGCGACGCCTCCCCAGCGCCGTCGGATCGCTGCTCGACTGCCTCGGGACGAACCGGATCCCGTTGACCCTCGCGTCCGGCGAAGGTGCGCTGCTGTTCGACGTAGATGGCAAGGAGTACTGGGACTTCTACGGGGGTCACGCCGTCACCTTCCTCGGCCAGGGCCACCCGAAGTGGGTGGAGGCCCTGCGCGCCCAGGCGGCGAGCCTCTCCTTCTTCACGACGCTCGCCGATGTACCGGTTCGAACGCGGGCTGCGCACGCCCTCGCTCGCTTCACGGGCATGCCGGTCGCCTGGTTCGTGAACTCCGGAGCCGAGGCCAACGAGGCGGCGCTGAAGATCGCCCGCAAGGTGACGGGACGCCCGGTGATCATCGCTATGGAGAACGGCTTTCACGGCCGAACCATGGGCGCCCTCGGGGTGACCTGGGGCTATCGCGACGGCCACGCCCCCCCCCACGGCGAGGTGCGGTTCGTGCGGTTTGGAGACCTCGCTGCGCTGGAGCAGGCGCTCGGGCCCGACGTGGCCGGGGTCATCGTCGAGCCGATCCAGGGGATCGCCGGGATCGTCGAGCCGCCGTCCGGATGGCTTGCGGCGGTGGCCGACCGGGTGCGGGCCAACGGCTCGGTGTTGATCGCCGACGAGGTGCAGTCGGGCATCGGCCGGGCCGGGCACGCGCTGTACACCCACCATCTCGGCGTCGTACCGGATCTGGTTACCGTTGGAAAGGGCCTCGGAGGCGGGTTTCCGGTGGCCGCCGTGCTGCTGACCCAGCCGATGGCCGACAGCGTGAAGCCCGGCGAGCACGGGACGACGTTCGGGGGCGGTCCCCTGGCGTGTGCGGCGGTGGAGGCCACGCTGCGGATCATCGAGGAGGAGGGTTTGCTCGAGCGCGCCAGTGCACTCGGCGAGCGCATGCTCCGTGTCATGCGGGTCCCCGGGGTCGAGGCCACCCGCGGATCGGGTGTGTGGATCGGAATCGAGCTCGACCGGCCGGCCAAGCCCGTGGCCGCCGCGCTGCTCGCCCGGCGCTTCATCGTGGGCGCTTCCAGCAATCCCAGGGTGCTCCGCCTCTGTCCCCCGGCGGTCATGCCCGAGTACGCGGTCGATCAGCTCGCCGAGGCGCTGGCCGCGGTGCTCCGGTGAGCCGATTCGATTGGATCGACGGCACGGAGCTCGGCGCCGAGGGATTCCTGGCCCTTGCCGAACGGGCGCTGGCTCTGCGCGCGGGCTCAGGCCCCCGGCGTTTCCCCGGCAAGCGGATCGTCGCGGTGTTCCTGAACAGCTCTCTCCGAACCCGGGTGTCGCTCGAGGCGGCCGCGAACGACCTCGGCGTGCACGTCGTCACCCTGAACCCGGGCGCCGACGCGTGGAAGCTCGAATGGCGCGCCGGCGCACGAATGGACGGCGAGTACGCCGAACACTTCGCCGACGCGATCCCCGCCCTCGGGGAATACGCCGATCTGCTCGCGCTGCGGGCGTTCGCCGGCCTGAAAGACCCCGCGGAAGACCGCGCCGACCCCGTGCTGTCGGCGTTCCGCCACTGGTCGCCCCGCCCGGTACTCAACCTCGAATCGGCGCTGTGGCACCCGCTCCAGGCCCTCGCCGACGCCGCGACGTGGCGCCACCACCTCGGTCCCGATCTCCGTGGCCGCAAGGTCGCGCTCACCTGGGCGCCGCACCCCCGCGCCCTGCCGGCCGCCGTTCCGAACCAGATCGTGCTCAGCGCCGGCCTCGCGGGCCTGGATCTCACCGTGGCGCACCCGCCGGGGTTCGACCTCGATCCGGAGATCACCGCCCGGGCCGCCGGGCTCGCCGCCGCGGCGGGTGGTTCGCTCCGCTTCACCGACGACCCCGATCAGGCGATGGACGGCGCGGAGGTCGTGCACGCCAAGTCGTGGTCGGGCTTCTCGGGCTACGGCCGGCGGGAGGAGGAGGCCGCGGTGCGCGCGACGCTCGGGCATTGGACATTGGATCAGACTCGGTTTTCCCGCGCGCGACCCACCGCCGGCTTCATGCACTGCCTCCCGGTCCGCCGCAACGTCGTGGTGACCGACGCGGTGATCGACTCGGCGCGCTCCTGGACCACCGAAACGGCCGGCAACCGCCGATGGACCGCGATGGCGTTGCTCGAGGAGATGTTCTCTCGGATGTCCTGATCCGGGGAAGCGATGGGCGGTGGACACCTTCGAGGATAGACGGCCGGCCCGGAGGTCATCGTGCGCACAGCCCTCATGACGCTTGCCCTGGCCGCGTGCGCCGCGAAGGAGCAAGGCGACATCCGCCACGCCCGCCTCCGCACCACGCCGCTCACCAACGGCGTTCCCCCCTCGGAGTCTCCGACCACCAAGACCCCGACCGACACCGAAACGACTTATGTCCCCACCACGACCGGCGATCCCCCGTGGGGAGTCGACGTCTCGCACTGGCAGGGCGACATCGACTTCGAGGCCATGGCCGACGGTGGATTCTCCTTCGTCTATGCCAAGTCGACGGAGGGCACCTACTACATCGACGACGCGTTCCCTGAGGAGTCCGGCGGCGCATTCGACGCGGGGATGTACCGCGGGGCCTACCACTTCGCTATCCCCAACGACTCGTCCGGCGCCGAGCAGGCCGAGTTCTTCATCGACAACGGGGGAGGCTGGATCGACGACGGTCAGACGATGCCCGGTGTCCTCGACATCGAGTGGAATCCCAACAGCGGAAACGATTGCTACGACATGTCCCAGAGCGAGATGGAGGACTGGATCGCCGACTTCGCCGACACCTACCTCGCGTTGACCGGCCGAGACACCGTCATCTACACCTCGAAGACGTGGTGGAACCTCTGTGTCGATTCGCCGAACTTCACCGTGAACCCGCTGTGGGTCGCGGACTGGGGCAACGCCACGCCGGATCTACCGACCGGCTGGTCGACCTACACCTTCTGGCAGGTCGATGCCTACGGGTCGGTCCCCGGCGTGAGCGGGAACTGCGACGTGGATGTGTTCAACGGCCCGCCCTCGGGCTTGCGGGCCCTGGCGCTCGACCTCTGATTCACCCGACCGGGAAGAAGCGCTCGCCCTTCTCGGCCATCCGCCGCAGCGCCTGCGCCGGTCGATAGCGCTCGCCGTAGGTCGCGGCGAAGGCGTCGAGCTCGCTCACCAGCTCCCGGATCCCGATCCGGTCGATCAGCGCGAGCGGTCCGCCGGTGTTCGGCGCGAAGCCGATCCCGAAGATCGCGCCGATCTCGCCGTCCCGCCAGTTGCGGAGGATCCCCTCGTCCACGCACCGCCCCACCTCGGCGAGCTGTCCGTACATCAGGCGCTTCCGCAGCAGCTCGACGCCCGTTTTCTCCGGTCTCGACGGGACGATCTCGCGCAAACCGCTCCAGATCCCCTGCCGTCGCCCGTTCTCGTAGGCGTAGAACCCCGCTCCGGCGGCCTTGCCGGCCCGGCCGAGCTCGACCAGCCGGAGCATGAGCTTCACTCCCGGAGCCTCGAGGATCTCCTTTCCCCGGTACTCCGCCCCCTGCTGGGTGGCGTGTTTGCCCAGCGCAAGGCTCACTTCGTCGAAAACCTGGAGCGGCGGAACGACCATCCCGGCGATGCGCGCGGCCCACTCCACGAGCACCGGGTCGTGCCCTTCGGCGACGAGCTGAGCTCCCTCGAGGATGTAGCTCGAGAACACGCGACTGGTGAAGAAGCCGTACCCGTCGTTCACCACGATGCAGGCCTTCTTGATCGCCCGGCCGAACGCCAGGCACCGGGCCAGGGTGTTCTCGGAGGTGCCTGCCGCGGTGATGATCTCGAGCAACGGCATCTTCTCGACGGGAGAGAAGAAGTGGAGTCCGATGAACCGGTCGGGATGGGCGGAGGCCTTGGCGAGGTCGCCGATCGGGATCGCCGACGTGTTCGACGCCCACACGCCGTTCGGGGCCAGCAACCCTTCGGTTTCGCGCACCACCGCGTGCTTCACCGCCAGGTTCTCGACGACCGCCTCGATTACGAGATCGCTGCCGCGGACCGGGGCGAGATCGAGCGTGCCGGTGATCCGGTCGAGGATGGCCTTTCGCCCGGCCTCGTCGAGGTGTTTCAGCTTCGCGACTTCGCCTCGAATGTGGGCCAAGCCCTTCTCGACGGCGTCGCCGTTCACGTCCTTGAGGACGACCTCCAGCCCTGCCTTCGCCGCGAGGAAGGCCAGCCCGGCCCCCATCATGCCCGCGCCGAGGATCGCCACCTTTCGGAAGCCGTGGTCCGAAACGCTCGGCAGACCCTCCTGCTTGTCCACCGCCTGCTTGTGGAAGAACAACGTACGGATCATGTCCTTCGCCTGCTGGCTGACGACCAACCCCGCGAAGTGGCGCCCCTCGACCTCGAGGGCGCGCTCCAGCTTGAGGACGGAACCCTCCTGGACGGCGCTGATCAGCGCTTCCACCGCCGGGAACGCGCCCGCGGTCTTCTGGTAGGCCATCCCCGACCCGGCGAGGAAGAGGTTGCGGGCGTCCGCGGTGCCGGGCTGAATGCCGCCCGGCCACACGAATCCGCCCTTGTCCCACGGCTGGCGCGGCTTCGGATTCGCGGTGATCCAGGCGGTCGCCGCCGGGATCAGCTCCGCCGCGTTCGGCACGAGCGCGTCGATGATCCCCTTGGCCTTCGCCTTGTCCGGTCGGAGCTGCGTTCCCTGGGTCAGCAGCTCGAGCGCGCTCTGGATCCCAATGATCCGCGGGAGCCGCTGCGTGCCGCCGCCACCGGGGATCACCCCGAGCATCACCTCGGGGAGCCCGAGCTGGATCCGCGGGTCGTCGACGCAGATCCGGTGGTGGGTTGCCAACGCGAGCTCGAAGCCCCCGCCCAGCGCCGAACCGTTCAGCGCCGCGACGATCGGCACCCCGGTCTCCATGCGCCGATGGAGCTGGTGGAAGGCGCGAACGGCCTCGACGATCCGGGCCGGATCGCGCTCGGCGTAGATCATCTCGAGGTCGGCGCCGACGCAGAAGTCCTTGTGGGCGCTCGTGAGCACGATGCCTTTGAGGCCAGCTTGGGCGCCGGCCCAGTCGAGCGCCGCAGCGAGACCGCGCACGAACGTCTCGTTGATCTTGTTGGCTCGACCCTCCATCCGCATGGAGAGCACGGCGATGGATCCGTCGAAGGTAGCCTGAAATGCTGTGTTTTCGTAGCTCATGGCTTACACCCGCTCGAGGATGGTGGCGATGCCCATGCCGCCGCCGATGCACAGCGTGGCGAGCGCGGTGGACTGTCCGCGGGCCTCGAGCTCGTCGAGCGCGGTGTTGAGGATCATGGCGCCGGTTGCCCCGAGCGGGTGACCGAACGCGATGGAACCGCCGTTCACATTTATCTTCTCTCGGGGAACGCCCAGATCGTCCATAAACGCCAAGGGCACGCAGGCGAAGGCCTCATTGACTTCGTAGAGATCGATGTCAGCGGGCGTCATCCCGGCCCGAGCCAGCGCCTTGCGCGAAGCCGGCATCGGCCCGTAGAGCATGATGAGGGGCTCGCTCACCGCCAACCCCACCCCGCGGATCCGAGCGCGAGGCTTCAACCCCAGCTTCTCGCCGGCCGCCTTCGAGCCGACCAGCACCGCGGCGGCGCCATCGACGATCCCCGACGCGTTCCCGGCGTGATGCACGTGCTCGATGCGATCCACCGCCGGGTAGGCCCGCCGAACCAGCGCGTCCAGCCCGAACTGCGTGCCGAGCATGGCGAAGCTCGCCTGGAGCTGGGACAACGAGGCGACCGTCGCGTCGGGGCGGGGGTGCTCGTCGACCGCCAGGATCGTGAGGCCGTTCCGGTCTTTCACCGGGACCAGGCTCCGCTTGAACGCATCGCGCGCCAGGGCAAGGCCGGCCCGGCGCTGGGTCTCGACCGCGAACCCGTCGAGGTCGGCCCGCGAATAGCCGCGGAGCGTGGCGATGAGGTCGGCCGAGATCCCTTGGGGGACGGAGCCCACCCGCCACTGAAAGTCGGGATCGAACATGCTCCCGCCGTCGGACCCCATCGGGACGCGCGACATGCTCTCGACCCCGCCGGCCACCACGAGGTCGGCGAAGCCCGCCCCGACCATCGCCGCGGCGTGGTTCACCGCCTCCAACCCCGATCCGCAGAAGCGGTTCAGCGTGACACCGGGCCCCTCGAGCCCACCCCAGGCCTGTAACGCCGCCATTCTGGCGATGCAGGTTCCCTGTTCACCCGTCTGGGTGACACACCCGACCACCACGTCTTCGACGTCGGCGGGGGCGAAGCCGTTGCGGTCTCGCAGGGCCGTGAGCACCGTGGCGAGCAGATCGATCGGTCGGACCGTGTACAGGGCACCGGTGTCTTTTCCGCGACCCCGCGGGGTGCGGCAGGCGTCGAACACATAGGCGTCGCTCAACAGGGCCTCCTGGCGAGATGGTGAGCAAGCTCATAATGAGCATGCTCAACTCTTGCCACCCGGTGACCCATGGCCGGCCCCGATCTCGCCCTTCGTCGCCTCCAAACCCAGGCCTTGGTCGATCTGGGGCGGATCCGCCAGGCCACCGAGCGACACGTCGAGCGCTGGCTGGCCGAGGCGGGCCTCGAGGACGTCACCCCCGCGCAGGCGAACGCGCTGCTGGTGCTGGTCAACGCGCGGCGCCCGCTCGCCCAGGCCCACCTCGCCCAGGCCCTGTCGGTGTCAAAAGTGACGGTCGGCCGGTTCGTGCGGGCGCTCGAGGAGGCCGGGTGGGTCGAGCGAACGCGGGATCCGGAGGACAGCCGAGCCTATCGCCTCGCGCCCACCGCCAAGGCCAGAGAGGCGCTCCCCCGGTTCATCTCGGTGAGCAACCAGCTCCTGGACGCGGCTTTTCAGGGCCTCGACGACGCGGGGATCGCCCGGGCGGCCGAGTGCGTCGCGACGATCCGGGCGAACCTGGACCCCGACGGCGACTGAGCGCCAAGCCGCTTAGGGCGCGTCGAACGCCGGTGTTCGGCGGTACGAGACAGGCTTGGTGGCGGCAGCTGCACGCGAGGCGGTGGTGTTGGGCTGCTTGCGATGGTGCATCTTCACCAGGTGTCCGCTCGCCGCGGAGGACGGGAGGTCGCGCGCACACGAGAGCACGGCGTCACTCAGCGCAGACCCATGGAAGTCCTGGAAGTCGAGAAACAGGCCGAGATGATCAAACTATCCGCATTGTCCTCGACGTAGAGGGTCACTGAGGTGGGCGTGGCTCGAATCAACGTTTGCACGCCCAGATGTCGCCAGGAAGATCACACCCAGCCGGTGACTGGATACGCTGCTCCGCGGCTCGTCGGGCGGCTCCTCCTCGCTATTGTCGGCGAGACGGCCCGATGAGGTTACCCCCGGGTGCCCGATCAGCGCTCAGCGTTCGCCTGCTTGAGCACCCGATCGAGACGGGCCTCGATCCGGGCGGCATCCCGAGCTTCGGTGCGCAGCCACGTCCGGAACCCAGCGATGTCTACCGAACCCGCGTTCAGAAGCCCGATCACATGCCCCTGGTCTTTCGGCCGCCACGCGGTCAGCTTCATGTACAGCAAGGGAAAGAGCGCCACGACATGTGGCGATTCCTCCCCCTCGACCTCGTCCTCGAGGCGCGGCAGGTTGGGGTACGTTCGACCCGAGAGGTAGTCGATTCGCACGTCGAGCGTCTTTCCCCGGAACTCGGTCGGGCCGGGCGACAACGCGATCAGCCGGCTCCGGCCCTGGAAGAAGGACGCATCGCGCACGAGAAAGTCCACATCGACCGTGTTGATCACGTACCCGTGCGCAGCGACTGCCACGCCCCCGATGACCGCATGCGCCACGCCCTTCTCCCTGAGGTAGGCCGAAGCTTCGACCAACGCATCGCGGACGTCGGGCTGCAACGACGCGAGGAGGTCATCGATCGTGCCCGGCTTCCCCCGAGGGCTGCGACTGCGCAAATCCGCACCCTCCAGGCGGGTTCTAATGCGGCCTGCTCGGCGCGTCCACGCACAGGACGGCGGCGGACCTCCCGGATCCCACCCGCGCGGAGGTCGGCAGCAAACGCCGCCGCCAGCCTACCGCCGCGAGCCCGAGGACCCAGACCCACCCGATCGAGCCTGGCGGAGCAGTCCCGCACCCACAGCTTCCCCCTGGCCTTCGCGGAGTCGGTGCTGGGCGGCGGCCGGGCGGCGGTGTCCCCGGTGTCGGCGTCGCGGTGTCGCTCGTATCGACTGCGGACCTCAGGGACGGAACGGGTCGGCCAGCACCAGTTCGGGAAAAAGCGCGAAGTCCCGGTCCCGTGTCAGTAGACGCTCGACGCCGTGAGCCAGGCACAACGCGAGGGGTCGGCCGGTTCGTGCGGCCGCTCGAGGAGGCCGGGTGGGTGGAGCGAACGCGGGATCCGGAGGACAGCCGGGCCTATCGCCTCGCACCCACCGCCAAGGCCAGAGACGGTCTGCCCCGGTTCATCTCGGTCAGCAACCAGCTCCTGGACGCCGCCTTTCGGGGCCTCGACGACGCGGGGATCGCCCGGGCGGCCGAATGCTTGGCAGCGATTCGGGCGAACCTGGACCCCTACGGCGGCTGACCGCCAAGCGGATCAGG
Organism: Pseudomonadota bacterium; assembly: GCA_947490265.1. Lineage (GTDB taxonomy): Bacteria > Myxococcota_A > UBA796 > UBA796 > CANLGQ01. The sequence continues at coordinate 11,976 of CANLGQ010000060.1, forward strand.
GCGCGTCGAGCCGCACCGCGTCCCAGGTGATGTACAGTTCCTCAAGCATCTCGACGTTGTCCGCTTCGTCGTCGGCGAAAAGCGTCAGCGGGAGCGGGCCCGAATCGGTGGCGACCGACACGGAATACGCGCCCGCGTTCACCCCATTGGGGCATCGCCCGTCCTGCTCGACCACGACTCGCCAAGTCCCAGGCTCCAGCTCGATCTCGAACGACGGGCACTGTTCCCCGTCGCGCGGAGTGAACGCGCAGTCGTACTCCCCATACGACCATGCGATTTCGCAGCCGCTCTCATCCGTCAAAAAGAGTCGAGCGGGAAATGCGTCCCCTGCAGAGAGAGTGTCCGCGTTGACGTACACGGTCACTGGCCCACCGTTGGTATTTTCAAAGGACCAAACATCGGTTTCGTCGTAAAAGCACCCAAGTGTCTCTTCAACCGGATCGCCAACGTGGGTTCCGTCTGACGGGCCAAAGTTGCCCTCCGGGACGCCCGGGCAATAGCCTGCCCACGGATTGTACAGGTAGTCGTCGAGGCTGGACAGCGCGTAGGCAACCGACGCTCCATCTACCGAAAACTCCGATGAAAGCCATGGGTATTGGACCTTCTCGTCGTAGTCCGCGGCGTAGTAGAATTCGTAAACCGGGTCGCCACCCAGCTCGAGATACGGCCCCACCAGGAACGCGTTTGTCACCGGGCCGTAATAGTAGTCGTCGTAGGCCGGCGCGAATCCGAACAAGGCCTCCCACCGGTACTCCTCGTAGCCTTCGACCGGCATGCCAAGGAGCGACAGCCACGGGTCGAAAACACACGCCGCGGTCCCGTCGTCCCGCGTGATGTCGGCCGTGTGGACGTGGTACGCGAAGTCGCACTCCGGGCAGTCGAAAGCCGCACCCTGGAACCGGATGTCGGCGTCGCACACCGCCTCGCCGTTTTTCACCCACTGGTAGGTCACGGTACCCTCGACATCCACCGAAGCCGGCTTCGTGTCGGTGTCGGTGTCGGTGTCGGTGTCGGTGTCCGTGTCCGTGTCTGTGTCCGTGTCCGTGTCGGTGTCTTTGGCGGGCCGGTCATCGGAATTGGCACCGCCGTCACAACCCATCCAAAGCACCAACGGCACTACCTGACTCAAGGAACGACGGGTCATGACTCTACCTCCGACGGCGAGGATGAATCAAGTCCGCCATCCTGTCAACGCGGACGACTCGTTTTGCGCTCCGGAGCCGCGTGGCGCAGCCCTCCGCTACGGAGCCTGCAGCGCGAATCGCAGTGGGCCGTCCGCGCCGATGGCCCGCCGGGGGATCAGGGGACCCATTCACTGGACGTACCAGAAGTCCGCTCGCCACAAAAGCGGGCGTGAACCGATCAGATCCTTGACACCGAGACGAACGCCGATCAGGCCATCGCTCGGCCTTATTGCCGCACCAGCGCTGAAATGCCGCCCGTGTAGTACGACTCGGAGAACAGCACGGACTTCTTGCGCTCGTCGGTGATCGTGATGCAGGCGCCAATCACGTCCACTTTGCTGGCCATGAGCGCAGGAATCATGGCGCCGAAGTCCATATTGACGAGTTCGAGGCGTTTGTTGAGCCGCGCCGCCACGCGCGTGGCGAGTTCGATGTCGAAGCCGACCACGGCCTGCGACCCGTCGGTAAACGAGAACGGCTCGGTCACTGACGCCGTGCCGAACCGCAACACGCCGGCACTGCCGTCCCCCGCCGGCACCGCCGGCATCGCGCCTGGCGCTCCCTGCTTCGGCAGCCACCGGTCCATCATCTGCTGGTAGGTGCCGTCGGCCCGCGCATCGCGGACCACGCCGTCGATCGCCGCCTTGAGCGCATCGTCGCCGAGCCGCACGGCAAACCCGTACTCATCCACGGTGATGGGCGTGGACAGCACCGTCAGTCCGGGATTCTTGCCAGCGATGTTCTGCAGGATGGGCTGATCGTAGGCCGCCGCATCGGCCTTGCCGGCCTTTACCGCCATCGCGGCGTCGAGTACCGAGTTGTAGTACTGAAACGTTGCGTTCGGAATCTTCGACGTGACCAGCTGGTCGGCCACGGTGCCGGTCGGCACGGCGAAGGCCTTGCCGCCGAGTTGCTCGAGGGTGGTGATGGGGGCGACCGGGGCGACCGGGGCCACCGGGGCCACCGGGGCGACCGGGGCGATGGGCGCCTGGTCGGCGCAGGCCGATGCCAGGTTCGTGCACGACAGCAGAACGAAGGCCCCCCGAACATTGGCCCAGTGAATGGGATTCGAATGCATGTTTTGGAACGCCTCGGCAAGTAGATGCGTGATCCGACCGACCGGATCCTACACGATCCAGCCGAGGGCCGGCATCGACGCCGGCACCGCCCCTGGGATGGACCACGGGCTGTGGTCGCCCGACGGGCGAACCTTCCCCACGAGCCGGTCGACCCCCGCGCAGCCGAGCGGGTTCATCCCGCCTGTCCGTCACCGGCGGGAGCGGGCCGAAACGATTTCGGAGGGTCAGGGGAAGCCCATGATCCGGAAGCCCAGCGCTTGCGCGCCGAGGGCCTGCTCGCGGTCGTGGGTCGCAAAGAAGAGATCGCCGTGGACCTCGCGCCAAGCCACTGCGCTCGCCACATGGATCGCGTCGAGCGTGCGCAGCGGTGTCGGGAACGGCGCCTCGACCCGCGACAGGAGGTCGGCCGTGAGCTCGACCAGGTGGAACGCCTCGAAGATCTTGATTGCTAGGCCTCGTCGCGCGGACAGATCGGCGGCCGCCAGGAGGCGTTGCTGGTGACTCCGATCGAGAGTCCGCAAGCACTCGACGCGCACGAGCCGAGAGGCCACCGGTCTCGCCAGCCGCTCCCACTCCGCCAGGCGATTGGGGCTTCCCAGGACCACCCGCAGGATCACTGAGCTGTCGACGTAGGCGGTCAACGGTCGGCACGCTCCTCGGCGAGCAGATCGAGGATGTCGGCCCCCAGATCGAGCGGGGGGAGTAGGCGGATCTCGGACAGAGTGCCCTTCCCAGGCGTGACGACGAGTTCGCCGGGATCTGACCAGGGAACGACCCGGGCGACCGGACGGTCGCGATCCAGCACTATCAAGGTTGCGCCCTGGCGAACTTCTCGCAGGTGCTCGCTGAGGTGGGCTTTGAAGTCGCTGGTGCGAACGGAACGCATGACCGTCTCCAGGTCTCGTGAAGACCCTAACCGAACTCGTTCCGGTCCGCAGCAGACGCGACAAGGTCAGTGTCGTCGCTCGACACGGCGCCGCCCGGGCTGGCGGCCCTCGGCTACTCCGATCCCGACGTCCGTCCCCGCCCTGATGCCCGACGCTACTCGCAGCCGCTGAAGTCGGTGACGCGGCCCCACATTCCAGGGGGAGTGTCCTCGGTGCAGCCGGTGAGCGTGTACGTCTTGACGGTTCCCGCCGGTACCTGCCCATCACTGCAGGTGAGCGACGTCCACTGCGTGTAGGTAAAGCTGTCCTGCCCGCACGTGAAGTGGGTGCTCGAGTTCTCATGCCCTTCGTGGCCGGTCGTCGCGTAACAGCATTCGCTGCCATAATGGGCGGGGAGCGTTTGTTCGATGACCGGCGTACCCGTGCAGTCGGCGTTGTCGTACCGAGAGATGGTCACCCACCGGGGCGTGAGGGCGTCGCAGGGCGTCGTCGACGCTGAGTCCGCGGTGGAGTCCGATTCAGGAGTGGAGCACCCCACGACGACGACCACGACGGAAGCTGCTAGGAAATGCAAGCGCACCGCGGACCTGCAAACTTGAGAATACGACATCGAGCCCCCATCATGTGGCGGCTGCCCCCTGTCAAGCCGAGACGGCTCCTTGCACCGCATCGCGCAGACGAGTCTCCCACCGGAGGGCGAGCGCCGGGCTGCGCCGCAGCGCGTACGCGCAGCCGGTTGATGCCACGATGCGGCTGCCTTACCATGAAGTAAGGAGCCGTATGTCAACCGCGACCCTCAGTTCGAAAGGCCAGATCACCATCCCGAAGCCCATCCGGGATGCCTTGGGCGTGGAAGCCGGCGACCGCCTCGAGTTCCTCGTGCGGCCAGACGGCGTGGTCGAGTTGTTCGCGAGGACCCGGGATTTGCTGTCCCTCGCCGGCCTGATAGGCTCGCCGGGCGCAACGCGTGCGTCGGACTGGGACGACGCGATTGCGGCGGCGATCTCGGAAGAGTTCGAGCGCTCGGTCCGGTGATCGCGCTCGACACGAATGTGCTGGCGCGTTTCCTCGCCCGAGACGACGACCCGCAGCATCGGCTGGCGGTCGCACGGCTCGCCAGCGGGTCGGAGGTCGGCGAGACCTTCTTCATCGGTGACGTGGTGTTGGTGGAGGTCGTATGGGTGCTTCAGAGCCGATACCGACTGGCGCGCCCGGCCATCGCCGACACGCTCCGCGCGCTTCTGGAGGCGGAGCACCTCACCTTCCAGTCTGCCGACCGTTGCCTGCGCGCCCTTCGCCGGTACGCAGCAGGGAATGGCGGGTTCGCAGACTACCTCATCGCCGAACAGGCGCGCGACTCAGGATGCAGCGCCGTGGTGACGTTCGACAAAGATCTACTCGCCGAGGCGGACTTTTCAGCGCCGTAGGCGGGCGCGCCGTTTGTGACTGAAGCGCTTCGCGCCAGCCAGCGCGGTTGCCCGCTCTGCCGCGGCCGTCGCGGTTTTGGAGGCCGCCAGCGCTACTCACGTCACTCGCCGGGCGACTCTTCCGCCGCGGAGTCACCGATCCCCCCCATCGGGGGTGTATTGGTGCCGGTGAGCGCAAAGGATGCCAACCCGCTCCTTCGGGCGACGCTCGGCTACCGGAAGCTCGGGTCGAACACCAGGGTGCTCGGCGCCAGGGCGTCGGCCGAGCGGACGCGTACCGTCTCGGTGCCGTCGTCGCGGTCCAGGGCCACGAGCTCGCCGGCGCCGTCCTGCGGTTCGTTTCCGTACCACACCCGGCCGTTGCGATCGGGCGCGAGCCCCGCCACGAGGCTGAGCACGTCGTCGCCCACGCGCAGGTCGGGCGTCCATTGATCCGAGCCGGTCGGTAAGCTGTCGAAGCGCGCCAACATCGGGTTGGCCCAGTAGTTTACCCACAGGCGGCCTTCGGCGTCAAAACCGAGGGCGGTGGGTCCAATCCCGTCTCCGGGCCCGGTTGGCGGCTCCCAGCGCGCCTTGAACGAGACCTCAGGGCTCACGGTGACGGTGCCCTCGGCGACGAGATCGCCGTCGATCGCGACAACCCGGTTGCTACCGTAGTCGGCGATCCAGAGGCGTCCATCCGGCCCAACCGCGAGGTCATCGGGGCCCTCCAGTCCCTCCACCTCGACATCGGAGGCCGGCTCGTCAGGGACCGTGCCCTCGCCGAGCAGGGCGTGGAGTTGATCGGTGGTGAACTGCCAGAGCCCGATCTCCACGGAGTTGGACCACTTCACCAGCGCCCACAGGTGGCCGCTCTCGTCGAACTGCAGGCCTTCGAACTGGATCTGGTCGTCGAACCGGCCGCCGCCGACTACCACCGGCTCTGCCGAGCCGTCCACCCCCGACGGCGGGTACACCAGGAACCGCGCGCCGTAGGTCGGCGACGTGGCAGTCCACAGGTTGCCCATGGGATCGAAGGCCAGGCCGCGCAGGTCGTTGGTGAGGGGCATGTCGAGGGTGATGGCCGGATCGGCCTCGACATCGTCGAGGGCCTCGGGCCCGAAGCCATAGGCAGCCTCGCCGCTGAGGACCCACAGATGCTCGCCGGACGGTTGGCGCTCCCAGGTGCCGCTCCACTCGGTAGTGGCGCCGTCGGTGACGCAGACCCGCGTCACGGTGTTGTCGAGCAGCCCGAACGCCGTCCCGATCGCGCCGGAGTCGACGGTGCCCCGCCAGGCCGCGAGGGTGTAGAGCCCACCGGGAAGCTCGAGGGTTTCGGTCGCCTCCACGGTTTGGACCACGGCCCCGTCCTCGCTGTACACCCTCACCGAGGGCTCCGCCGCCCAGGACTGGTCGGGAAGGTCCAGCGTGAGGGAGAGGCTGCCGGTGCCGCCCGCGTCGCAATCGGCGATGCCGGAGCTGGAGCAGGCGATGAGCAGGAGCAGGAGCAGGAACATGGGACTCCGGGGTGTGAACGCGACCGCTATGCCCCTGGCTGGAGGCGCACTGCAGTGTAGCCGACGCGCGACGCGGAGGAAGTCCCACGCCCCGAGGGCACCCGGGTACCCGGGGGGCCCGCCACCAGCACCCGGAATCAGATGCAGGACGCCGATGGACCCTCCGAAGAGAGGGTGATCACGTAGGCCCCGCACCCGGACAAGCCACCCCGGTCGCCCGCGCTGTCGCGTGCTCGACGCCAATTGCTTCAGCAGCGCGCGATCGCGGGGCGTCACCAGGTTGATCCCGGTCGGGACGCCTCTAGGCCTTGACCAAGCGCGCAGCCTCGGTCTGAGCGGGAGAGTTATTAAGGAACGTGAAAAGATGGCTTGAAAAGCCCTGAAGTGCTGGATATCTTGTGGTTGTATTCAAAGGCCACGAGATATCCAGGAGCACTTCAGGTGAAGCCC
>CANLGQ010000061.1 GCA_947490265.1 Pseudomonadota bacterium
CAAGCTCGACCACGACCCGGGACGCGGCTGTTGGCGATGCGATCGTCAACTCGGCCAGGGTGTACTAAGGGCCGAGCAGCGCCCCGACCGCTTGGAGCGTCCCGGGCATGCCCGGCTGCCCCTCTCGCCAATTGGCGGGACAGGTGTCGCCGTGGGTTCGGACCTGCGAATAGGCGTGCAGCGTTCGAAGCACCTCGTCGACGCTCCGGCCCACCGCCAAGTTGTTCACCGTACAGGACTGTACGATGCCGTCGGGGTCGATCAGGAACAGCGCGCGAAGCGCCTGGTCACCCTGCAGGATCTCGTACGCCTCCGCGATCGACTTCGACAGGTCGGAGAGGAGGGGAAAGGCGAGGTCCCCCACGCCCGCCTCCGCACGCGGCATGCGCATCCAGGCAAGGTGGGCGTGAACACTGTCCACCGACACCCCCAGCACCTCCGCGTCGGCCTTGCGAAAGTCGGCGAGGCGATCCGACAAGGCCACCAGCTCAGTGGGGCACACGAACGTGAAATCGAGCGGGTAGAAGAACAGAATCAACCACTTTCCACGGTAATCCGAGAGGGAGATGCGCACGATCTCACCACCGCGAGCCGCCTCCCCAGTGAAGTTCGGCGCGGGACGACCGACGATACCCATGGGATTCCCCCAGCTTCGAAGCGCAGACCTGCGTTCGCTACTCTGGCAGTGCGCACCGGTTCGACGAGGTCAAGCAGGCCGCCTGCTTGACCGACCGGCGGGCTCAGGTGAGGTGCGGACTCCTGGAGGGTTCATGTCTCAGCTCGCTCCGCTCTCTCTCGCGCTGGTCCTCCTCGGAACCGCCAGGGCCGCCGATCCAGTTCCCGAGAAGATCGTTGCCTACCGCGAGAAGGAGATGAAAGCCGGTGCGAACCATTTCGGAATGGCCTCCCTGATCGCCTCCGGCGCCGTGGCGCGCCCGCAAGACGCGCTGATGCACTCCGTCGCGATGCATGACCTTGCGAAAACCACCCTCGACCTGTTTCCGCAGAGCACCGCACCGGACAAGCTGAAGTCCGAGTCCAAGCCCGAGATCTGGTCCGACGCAGTGGGCTTTGCGGAAGCGGCCAAGTCGTACGAGGCCGAGACCGCGAAGCTCGTGGAGGCCGCCAAGGAAGCCACCCTGGACAATTGGAAGGTCCAACTCGACAAGGTTGGCAACGCCTGCGGCGCCTGCCATGACAAGTACCGCATCGAGGACAAGCACTGATCGGCGTTCTCCTGGTGGCTGGAGCCCTCGCCGAGGACGCGTCGGTCGAGCGCGGGGCTGCCCTGGCCGCTGCAGCCCGGTGCGGTGCCTGCCACGGTTCCCCCGACGGCACCGCGTGGTCCGGGGGGTATGCGATCGAAACCCGGTTCGGCACCTTCTATGGACCGAACCTCACGTCCGACCCGAAAACGGGCATCGGTGGCTGGACCGCAGTGGACTTTGCCACGGCGCTCCGCGACGGCCGCGACCCCGCAGGGCGGGCGTACTGGCCGGCGTTCCCCTACCCGTCCTTCACCTCCCTGAACGACGCGGACGTGGCCGATCTCTGGGCCTTTTTCCAGACTCTTTCAGCGGTGGAGCGAGAGGACACCGCCCATGCGCTGCGCGGGCTGTGGGGCTGGCGCGGCTGGCTCGGTCCCTGGCGCGCGATGAATCTCGACCGCACGCCAAGTCCCTCCATGGATCGCGGAGAGTATCTGGGCACCGCGGTCCTGCACTGCGGGGAATGCCACACGCCGCGGGGACCCACCGGCGGCCTCCGTCATCGGCGCGAGCTCGGCGGCAACGACGATCCCCCTGCTCCCGCGCCGGATCTCACCGCGCTCGGTTGGGACCTCGACGACTGGGCCTCCTTTCTCGAGGACGGGCTGACCCCCGACGACGACCTTGTGGGGGGCGAGATGCGAGCCCTGATCCGCCAGGGCACGCGAACGCTGTCCGATGCCGACCGGCGCGCGATCGGCGCCTGGGTCAACGGCCTCCCACCGGTCGGGCGACCGCCTCGGAAGTGAAGCCGCCGGAGGAACAGGTGCGGCTAGCCCGACTCAGAGCCCGGGTCTGACCCACCAGGCGACGACTCCTCCAGCCACGCGGGGTCAGTGACGTACTCATCCGCCTCCACCGCTGTGAACCCGAGGCGCTGCCAGCCCTCGCTCTCCTCGGAGCCGAGGGTGACGAACGGCTGTGGAAACGTCTCGGCGGCAAACACGATCACGCTCTCGGGCTCGTCGGCAGGTTCTTCCTCGAGATCCTCGAAGCCGAACAGGCGCAGCGCGGCAGCGTCGTTCTCGCTATCGACCCAGTACCAGGCAACGTCCGCGTCGAGCGTCGCACTGAGCCAGTCGGCCAGCGCCAGATCGGCGACTTCGCGCTCGCTGTCGACCACGGTGATCCACCCCTCAACGCAGGGGGAGACCGCCACCACGAGCCGGTCTGAACCGCCGCCGATCACCCCACAGGGCTCCTCGGGTACGGCGGTGTCGCCGGGGCGGGCCCCACAGGAGAGCCAGTAGGCTGCGATCTCCCGGGAGACCGTCGTCGGATCGACCCCAGGTCCGCCCCTCACCTGGATGGCCCCGACCGAGACCCGGGTGGGAACCAGCCACGCGGCGTCGTCCACATAGAGATCGGCGTCGAGCCCGCCGAACGCCAATCTTTCGCCACCCGAATCGGCCCAGCCCGCGCGCCAACCGGGGATGCGGGCGTCGGCCCACGCCTCCACCTCAGCGGGACCCAGCGCCTCGTCGGGATCGGGAGCGTCCCCCCCGAACCACACGACCCGCGCCGCATCGTCCACGGTGCACACCCACAGCACGGGGACCTCCAGTTCCTCGGCCAGCTGTGCGGCCAACGCCGCGTCTGCGGTGACGTCCTCGCTATCCGCCAGCACGATCCAGTCCCCGAGTTCGCGCGCGACGAACCCCAGTCGATCGGTCGCCCCGGACTGCAGCGCGAGCGATCCGGCGGCGACTTCGGTAGGATCGATCTCGGCACTACCCGCCCAATGCTGGCGAATCACTCCCAGGAGGCGATCCAGTCTGATCCCGGACCGCAGCGCGATCCGGCCGATCACGGGTTCCCCAGTGACGGAACGGGCGTTCCGGGGAGGGTCCGATACTTCTCACGCAGCTCGGTCTGCCGGTTGGTCATCGGGATCTCCACCCCGCCGATCCACACGTGGCGGGCCACGGTGGACAGCTCCAGCGGATCGCCGCTCCACACGACCAGGTCGGCGCGGTAGCCGACAGCGAGTCGGCCGCGATCGGTGATCCCGAACGCTTCGGCCGGCCGCACCGTGATCGCGGCGAGCGCCGCATTGCGATCCATGCCGGATCTCACCGCGTTACCGGCCATCTGTCTAAGGTTTCGCGCGTTGTGCGTGCTGAACGTGGAGAGCGTCACGGGCACACCGGCGCTCGCCAGCAGTGCGGCATTATCCGGCCGCCCAGCGAGCTGATCGACCGATCCCGGACCCATGACCAGCGGGTCCAGGATCACCGGCACCCTGGCGGCCGCCAACTGGGCCGCCATGCGCCACCCCTCGGCCGCGCCCAGGACCACCAGCCGCACGCCCGTCTCGGACCGAAACCGAAGAAGCGCCTCGATATCCGCGGCTCGGTCGGCGGAGACGACGAGCGGGATCCGTCCATCCACGACGTCGGTCAACGCGGCGAGGTCGAGGCGACTCGCGGCGTAGGGGCGCGTCTGGTTGCGTTCCCAGGCCGCTTGGTTGGCGCGCCAAGCCTTGGCGTCATCGAGGAGTTCCCGCAGGGCGAGCAAATCGGCGGCACCCGACGGACCGCTCTGGTCGCCCACCTCCATCGCGACGACGGGGTTCACCACGGTGTCGGCCTGCAGACTCCCGTAGAGGGACACGTAGGCCGCGCGCCCGGCGATGAAGCCGCCGCTCGGGTGAATTACCGCGCCGGTCACGCCGGCGACCCGCTGGATGCCGATCACCGCCGATCGCGGATCGTAGGCGTCGCCGACCCGAAGCGCGGCGCGGATCGGGTCTCCCCCCCCATCGAAGTCTTGGGTGGTGCTTTCGAGATCGATCTCGGTCACGCCGAGCTGCGACCGCGACTCGATCAGGCCCGCGGTGATCACTCCTCCGGCCGCATCGACGCGCTTGCAGGTCCGCCCGTTCCATTTGGCCGTCGCCCCATCGGCCTGGTACGCGACCACGCCGACCGCCGCGATGGTTGGGCCGTCGATCACCAGCGTCGCCCCCGGCGCCGGCGCCGGTCCCTCCGGGAGCCAGATCTGGCTGGCGTTCTCCACCACGGCGCAGTCCACGGCCAGCGCGACTAGAGAGGTCAGCAGCGCGATCATGGGCCCACCTCCTGCCCGATCAGGTAGTCCGACCAAACGGTTGGCTGGTCTGCGTCCCAGCGAAGGAGTCCGTCCACCCACACCTCGTGCGCCCGAGCGTAGACACTGAACGGCGAGTGGTCCCACAGCACGAGATCCGCCCGCTTTCCCACCTCGATCGAGCCCGTCGTCCCGTCGATCCCGAGCGCCCACGCCGGGTTGATCGTGATCCAGCGAAGCGCTTGGTCGTCGGTGACCTGGATCCCGGCCTCGCGGCCAGCGGTCAAGGCCTTGGCGGCCTCCTGGTTCAACCGCTGGATCCCCACCCCGGAGTCGCTGTGGACCACCCCGCGTCCCCCCGCATCGGTGACCAGGGCGAGGTTTTCGGGGATCCCGTCGTAGGCCTCGATCTTGAACCCCCACCAGTCGGACCAGGTGCTGACCGCGACAGCCCGTTCGGCCAGGATGTCGCGGATCTTGTACGCCTCCAGCGCGTGGTGGAAGGAGCGAACCTGGAAGCCGAACTCGTCGGCGACCTGCAGAAACGAGAGCATGTCATCTGCCCGATAGCAGTGGACCTGCGGGAGAAACTTGCCCACCAGGATCCCGGCGAGGGTCTCCTGGTCCAGATCCCGATCCGGCGGGAGGGGAAGATCGCCCGGGGCCTCCTTCTTTTTCTTGCCCTCCCCCGACTCTTCCGACGCCGCCTTCTTTCTCTCGTAGTCAACCCAGCGGAGGAGGTACGCCTCGGCGCCGAGGAAGGCCTCTCGCTGCCCCCGCAGATTTCCCATTCGGGTGGACGGACCGCCCTTCTCACCGTAGACTCGCTTGGGATTTTCCCCGCAGGCCATCTTCACGGTCTCCGGCGCCCCGGGGAACCGCATGGCGCGACTGCCCCGCGCAGGAACCACCTGCACCACGACGCCACGCCCACCGACCAGGTTGGCCGAGCCTGGAAGGAGCTGCAACGCGGTGATGCCACCAGCGATAGCCCAGGCAAATCCCGGATCCTGGGGCCAGGCCGAGTGCTCGGCCCACACGCCCGGCGTGGTCGGCGCGGTCGCCTCATTGCCGTCGCCGTGAGCCCCGAACCCCGGTGACGGGTACACGCCGAGGTGGGAATGGGTGTCGATGAGGCCCGGAGTCAACCACATCCCGCGCCCGTCCACCGCCAGCGCACCCTCGAGCGCGGGCCCCGCGCCGGGGCCGACCTCCGCGATCTTGCCATCGGCGATCACCACGAAGCCGGGCGCATGAACCACGCCCGTCGCGGTCATCACGGTGGCCTCCCGGATCACCCACGTCTTGTGCGGCTCCGCCTGGCGCGGCTCGACGAGCAAGTGGCCGCGCGCTTCGACATCGTCGAACGGCCAAGCGCGAACCTCGGGTTCGGGCGTCCCCGCCCATGCCACGCCCAGCCACCCCAGCATGCGCCGCTCCCTGATGTTCGGCGCTGTACCCGGCGCGCTCCCACGGGTCAACGGTGCAGTGTGGGTCGCGTGTTAACCTGGGCCCGGGACGTGGACGCTGGGCGCCGTAGCTCGGCGGTCACCGAGCTGGATCGGACCAGCACCGAAGAACTCGCGAGGTAGCGGTGATCTCGTGGTTCCAAACCTGGCTCGTGCGGTTCGTTGGACTTGGCGGCCAGCTCGCCGCGGCCCTCGTTCAGGGCGTCCTCGGAGCCCTTCGACTGGGCCCGAGGCCCAACCCGCCCAAGGAAAAGAGATGATTCGCAGGGGGTCCTCGGCCGATGTGGTGGACGTTCGCTGGGAAGTGCTTCGCCCGGGCCGGCCGCGCGAAACCGCGATCTTCCCCGGTGACGACGCCGGCTTTCACTGGGTCGACGAGGAGGCGGGCCAGGTACTCGCCGTAGCGAGCGTGATTCCCGCGCCGTGGCCGGCCGAGCCGTTGACCCCCACGTCTGGGCTGCAGTTGCGGGGGATGGCGGTTTCCCCCGCCGTACGCGGCACGGGCCGGGGGGCGATGCTGCTGGTCGCCATCCAGCGCGACCTCGCGGCGCCGCTCTGGTGCAATGCCCGCGCCGACGTCCTGGGCTTCTACGCTCGCTTCGGTTGGCGCGTGCGGGGCGGGCCCTTCGACGTCCCGGCAGTCGGACCTCATCACCGAATGACCTGGAGTCCGCCTTGATCGCCCTAGCTGCTGTTTCCGCCTGTGCGCCCGACGTTCGCGTCGTCTATGATCCACAGCGTCCCACGCACTACTTCGACGTCCCGTTTCCGAGCGACGACCTGCGCGACGACGCGGGGTTCCCCGACCTGACCGGCTTCCCGACGGCCGAAGCCGAGCTCGCCCGCGACATCGAGCTGGGCTGGATCGACCGGATCGAGCACACGACCCAGGGCTTCGCCAACAACGGGGCGATCTATTTCCGCTTCGACGGCCCGGTGGACCTTCCGAACGCGACGGCGGGGCTCCCGACCGACCCCGTGGTGATGGTCGCGATGGACGGCAGCGAGCTCGTACCCTTGGAGCTCCACTTTGTCGCCGACCCCGAGGGCGATCCACATTTCGGCCCGAACACGCTCGCGATCGTTCCCGCCCTGGGAAGCCCTCCCACCTCGGGGCAGCGCTACGCAGTGGCCGTCCTGCGCGGGGGCGGAATCGGACCTCCGAAGGGCCACGACACCCCCGACGAAGTCCGCGACGCCCTCCGACTGGCCGATGTGCGCGGCGCGCCCGCGTGGGCCACGGTGTTCACGGTCCAGGACGCCACGGCCCAGCTTCGCGCGCTGTTCGACGACGCGGACACGCGCCTCGGGGACTGGGGCAGCCCCACTTTCCAGCAAGTGGTCGAGCTCGAATACCGAGCCGGAGAGACCCCCTCGGGAAAGGAGGCGACCGTGGAGATCGCCCGCTACGCCGATGGCGGCGAACGCGTCGTGTACCTGTCCTACGACCCGGGTGAGGAGCAGGTGCTCGACCTCACATCGTGGCCGATGGTCGTGTACGAAGCCGAGATCCCAACGCTGAACTACCAGGATCCCGACGACCGCCCGTACATGTCGCCCGGTTTGCTGCACATCACCGACATCGACCGGGACAGCGGATGGATCGACTTCTCGGCCGGCGCGCTCGTCTCCGAGCCTTGGGTCGAGCCGATGCGGATCACCGTGTCGTTACCCGCAGATCCACAGGGCAACCCCCTCCCGGCGCGCGGAGCGCTCGTGTGGGACCACGGGACGGCTGGCGACGCCTACAACATCGTCCAGCGGCCCGGCGCCGACGACGACAGCCGCGTCCTGGCCCAGGTCCTGGCTGACGCCAATTTCGCGACGATCGGCCGGGATGCCACCCTCTACGGCAGCCGCTATCCCTTGATCGACGATGGGTTCACCGACGGCTCCCTCGGCTTCTACAACATCGTCAACCTTCCCGCCTTCCGAGATAATCAGCGGCAGACCGCGATTGACGGCCATGTGCTGCTGAGGTACCTCCAGCAGCAGTTGAACGCCGATCTCCCTGGCGGCTCGATCGACCCCACGCACGTCCGGCGCGGTGGACACTCGCTCGGATCCGTCACCTCGAACCTCGGGCTCGCCGCCGAACCCGAGGCCTGGGAGTCGGCGTTCCTCGTGGGCACGGGCGGCGACTTCTCCCTGTACTTCCTCGAGACCGGCCTCCTCGCCGGCCAGGACCCGGAGCTCCTGGCAAGCTTGTTCGCCCTCTTTGGCGCCCCCACCCCGAGTGAAATCACGACCGAGGCCTTGGTTGGAGCGGTCCTCGGCGTTCCCGAGCCAGCGTGGGAAGCGATCGATCGCACCCATCCCCTCCTGACGCTGTTCCAGTGGACCATGGACCCGGCCGATCCGATGTCGGTCGCCCGCGACGAGACCACCCCGGTGACGGTGGTGATTGCGCCCGGCGATCTCCAGACCCCGGCCTTCACCGCCGAGTCCCTGGCAACAGCCCTCCCGATGGACACCGTCGCCTATTGCACCGCCCGAGGAGACTACGATCCTCACCAGTGCCTTTGGCGAGAACCCGAAGGGCCCGAACTCCTCGCTGCGTGGCTCGTCGAGGACCGCTGACAGCGATTTGACACCCGGGACGGATCTCCGGATTCCATCGTTACGTCCCCGATCGTCCTCCCCGCTAGGGGGAGCACGCCGGCCCCGCGCGACACCAACTGTCTCACCGTGCTACTGTGCGGCCCGCGCAATCGCTGGGTTGCGCGCCCGTTGATCCCCCGCACCCGTCCGAACCCCCATCCAAGGCGGCATACGCCGAGGATGGTTTCTGGCAGTTCGGGTGTTCCACTGAAGACCCGTTCGGAGTCCACGGATGCGACTGTTCTCCTCCGCCCCCGCGATGCTGGTCCTCGGCCTGCTCGCCCCCTCACTGGCCAGCGCCGCCGACTCCCCGGGTGCCTCTGCCCTCGAGGACTACCGCAGCGACCAGAAGGTGCCGAAAGCCATCGAAAACCGTTACTTCCTGAAGGAGGGACGTTTCGAACTCGCCCCACACTTCGGGTACGTGCCGAACAACCCGATGGCCGTGCGCTATGTCGCCGGCGCCTTCCTCACGTACCACCTCAACGAGACGCTCTCGTTCGGGGCCGACGTCGGCTACTCGCCCGATCTCGGGGAGCAGGATCTCAAGGGCTTGGTCTCCGTGCTCCTCGACCGCGCCTACAACGCGTCGGCGAGCAGCAGCCGCGACTTCCAGCAGCCGTTGGACAAGATCACCTTGGCGGCGGAGTTCGGGATCAACTGGGCGCCGATCTACGGAAAAATCAACCTCCTCGGCGAGACGGTCGTCAACTTCGACTTCTACATCTTCGCCGGGGTGGGCAGCTTCACAAAGACCAACTACGTCGCGGTCTATGACGAAGCCACCGCCTCCACCGGCGACGTGGTTGCCCTCCAGGAAGGAGGCAACGAGACCAAGCTGGGCCCGGTGATCGGCCTCGGCCAGAACTACTTCATCACCCAGTCGCTGGCGCTGAAACTCGACGTTCGCTCTGCTCTCTACGTCGACTACAAGCCTCAGTACAACGCGGACATCGTGGTCACCGAGCAACGGGTCGTCAACACCTTCACCGCTTCGGTGGGCATCGGGGTGTATTTCCCAGCCATGAAGCCCCGCCTTTACGAGTTCTAACCGATGATCAACTCCACACTCCCGCTCCTGGCCATCGGCGCGATCCTCACCGTTCCGGCCCTTTCCTGGGCCGGCGACGAGATCGACGACCCCCCCAACGACGTCGCCCCCAAAGAGGAGACCGTCAAAGACGAGAAGGCCGCGCTCAAGACCGAGCCGACCCTCGAGACCGCCGAGGAGGATCGCAAGAAGCGCCTCATCAAGACGCTTCAGCAAAAGGACTTCATTCACAAGGGGCGCTACGAGATCGCCCCGGGCGTCGGGTATGTCACCAACGACCCCTTCATCAACCGATACCTGCTCGGTGCCGGTCTCACCTACCATGTGACCGAAGTCTTCGGCGTGGAGTTTCGCGGCACCTTCAGCCCCGATTTCGGCGAAGGGGATTGGAAGCCCATCACCCACCAGATCATCGACGAAAACTCGGTCACTCCCGATATCTCCAAGATCGAGTGGTTCGGTGACTTCAACTTTCAGTACTCCCCGATCTACGGCAAGGTGGCTGTTTCCGGGCGAAGAATCGTAATGTTCGACATCTTCGGTGCCTTCGGCACGGGGATCGTGAACACCCGCGATGATCTGGTCGCCCTCGACAAAGCGACCGACCCGGTCGCCATCGCAACAGAAAAGCAGTTTCACCCCACCCTGAATTATGGCGGCGGTCTGCGCGTCATTCTCTCCAGGAGCTTTGCCTTCCGGTTCGAGACCCGAGGCATGAGCTACGTGGAGGTCATCCAATCCAGCACCCTCGAGATGAAGAACAACGTCATGCTGCTCGGTAGCGCATCGATCTTCTTCCCAGGCGTGGAGTGACCATGACGATCCTCCGCTCCACGGCCCTCCTCCTCGCCCTCGCGCTCCCGGGCGCCGCACACGCCGGGATGAGCTGCGACGACATCATGAAGATGTTGTCGTACAACGTCCCGGTCAACACTGTCGTCACCTCGGTGCGCGGCTCAGGCGGTGGTTACACCCAGGCCGATGTGCAGTGCCTCCAACAGCGTGGCGCACCGCCCGAGGTGGTGAACGCCGTGGCCGGGTTGGCCGGCGGTGCCGCGCCCGCCCCCGCCCCCATCGCCGCGCCCCCGGCCTACCCAGTGCCGGTCCCTCGGGCGCCCGTTCCGGCGCCCGCGACTCCCCGGCCGGCCCCGGCTCCCACGAGCTCGTTCGACGGCACCGACATGCTCGGCGGCGCCGCCGTCCAGCCCGCCATTGCCGAACCCCCGAGTGGTGGCGCCCCGCCGGCGATCGAACAACTCGTCGCGGATTACAAAGCGAAGAAGTACCTGACCTGCAGCAAGGGTTTCTACGACCTGCTGGAGAAGAACGCCTACCCCGATCAGGCGATCAAGGTCCAGTATCACCTCGCGAGCTGCCTCGAAAGCCTGCAACTGTACCACGGGGCGTACTACTACTACAGCAAGGTCGTCAGCCAGGGCGGTCCTGGCAACCCGTACTTCAAGTACGCTATGCCGGGCATGGTGCGCATCGCGAACCTGACGGGCGATGACAAGGAGCTCCTGCGCATCGTCGCGAAGATCCCGCCGGAGGCGTTCCCCCGCGAAGCCCAGAACCAGCTCAACTACTTGATGGGCCGGAAGATGTACGAGGGCGAGGAGCTGAACAAGGCGAAGGAGTTCTTCGAAAAGGTCTCGCCGAAGTCGGACCTTTTCATGCGGGCCCAGTTCTTCCTCGGCTCGATCAACGTGGAACAGCAGCGGTTCAAGAGCGCCGTGCTCAACTTCCGCGAAGTGATGACGGCCGAGCCGCCGGTGGTCGGGGACGCCCGGGCACAAGGCCAGATCGAGGACATGAAGGACCTCGCGCTGATCAACGTTGCCCGCATCTACTTCGGGATCGAAAACTACGAAAATGCCGGCACCTATTACCAGATGGTGGACCGCGAGAGCACCTACTGGGCCGAGAGCCTGTTCGAGCATGCCTGGGCCGATTTTCACCGCGGCGACGTGAACGGGGTCCTAGGGCTCCTGCTCACGGCGAACAGTCCCTACTTCTCGGACAACGAGTTCATCCCCGAGATCACCGTCCTCCGCGCACTCACGTTCTTCAACCTCTGTGAATGGAAGGAGGTGGAGAAGATCCTGATCGACTTCGACGCGCAGTACAAGCCGATGCAGACCGAGATCAAGGCCCTCCTCGACAAGTACAGCGACGATGCCTCAAAGGGCATCCTGGATCAGGCGTTCGACGAGTACTTTGCGAAGAACAAGGAGCAGTCCACGCTCCAAAGGCCGCTCTTCGTCAAGATTCTGCGGAACCGCGACCTCCAGGCGTATGTCGATCACATGGACGTGATTGACAAGGAGCTGACCTTGATCGAGGCGCAGAAAGCGGAGTGGAAGGTGACGGTCGGCGAGGGGCTGAAGAAGATCTACGCGGACGATCGCGTGAAGATCAAGCGCTCGGCGGGCGCCACGATGTTGAACGAGCTGAGCGCCGAGTACAAGAACCTGACCGACCTCCTGAGTCAGTCCCAGATCATCCGGTTCGAGGTCGTCGACGCCCAGCGCGCCGACTACGAGTTCCGAATGGCGAGTCCGGACATCAGCTCGGCCAAGGACGAGATCGTCGACTACGCGACCGACCCCAGGACCATCTACTGGCCGTTCAACGGCGAGTTCTGGGCGGATGAGCTCGGCTATTATCGCTATACCGAAACCGGAGCGTGCAAGTGAGGGCCTCCATGTTCAGACATCAGCTCGGGCTCGCGGCCGTCCTCGCCGCCACGCTCGCGACCGCGGCCTTCGCGGCCGACGAAGGCACTCGCAAGGCGATCCGCATCGATCAGGTCGACCAAGCCGCGGCGGCCCAGGGCGAGTTCGCACGCATGGCCGAAGTGAAGCGAATGGAGTCGATCGGCCGGCTCAAGGAGCTCCTGGCAACCGGCGTCGAGGGCGACACCAAAGCCGAGATGATGTTGCGGCTCGCCGACCTGTACTTCCAGCAGGGTCGCTACCTCTACCTCAACGAAATGGCCGCGTTCGACGTACAATACGAGAAGTGCTTCAACACCGAAGGGTGCAACGCCGAGACCCTGCAGGCAGACAACAGCGGCTCGCGCGACTGGCAGCTCAAGTCGATCAAGCTCTACGAGTCGATCCTCGCGAACTACCCTCGCTATGCCCGGGCCGACCAGGCCACGTTCTACCTGGGCTCGGCCCAGTGGGACACCAAGCAGCAGGACAGCGCGATCGAGTCGTTCAAACGCCTCGTGAAGCTCTATCCGCAGTCCGACTTCGTCCCCGACGCCTACGTGTTGATCGGCGAGTACTTCTTCGAGAACAACAACGCCTACGGCGCCCTGTCCGCGTACCAGAAGGCTTCCGCGTTCAAAGAGCACCCGAAGTACGCATTTGCCACCTACAAGCTGGCTTGGTGCTACTACAACGTCGGCGAGTACCAGACCGCGATCGACACGATGAAGGGGGTCGTCTCCTATTCGATGGCCCAGACCGCCGCGAACGCAGCGAACCCAGCGGCGAGCAAGGGCAGCCTTCAACTCGAGGAGGAGGCGCTCAAGGATTTGGTTCGGTTCTTCGCCGACGCCGGACAGATGAACGAAGCGTACGAGTACTTCACGAGCCTGGGCAAGAAGGACCTCATCCGATCCATGCTCCAGCGGCTCGGCTCGATGTACTTCGAGCAGGGGAAGTTCGACCAGGCCGTCGAGACCTATCGCCGCCTGATTCTGGACAATCCATCGCACGCCGACAACCCGAACTACCAGTACGAAATCATCCAATGCTACCGCAAGCTCGGCCAGAAGGAGCAGGTGGTCGCCGAGGTGAATCGCCTGCTCGCCGACTACGGAAAGAGCAGCGCCTGGGCTCGGGCCAATGCGAGCAATCCGAACGCCGTCGCCGACGCGGACAAGAAGATCGAGGAGACGCTGCGGCGCACCGCGGTGGATTACCACAACGAGGCGAAGCAGCTCGAGAAGAGCCGGCACCCCTCGGCGGCCACGGTCTACGGGCTGGCTCGCGGAGCCTACGCCACTTACCTCCAGAATTACCCGACCGACACGCACGCCTACGACGTCCATTACGCCTTCGGTGAGTTGCTTTACAAGACCAAGGATTTCGCGGGCGCGTTCGACCAGTACATGGCCGTTGTGGACATGAACCCGAAGGGCCAGCACAGCAAGTTCTGCGCCGAATCGGCCATCTTCGCGGCCGAGGAGCAAGTGAAGGGCGAGGGCGGCGGGAAGGCAGACGGATCGGTCAGCATCGACGCCAAGCAGATGCAGGAGCCACAAGGGCTCACCGCGTGGGAGCAGCGCCTCGTTGATAGCTGCAAGAAGTACGCGAGCTTGTATCCCGAGGAAGGAAAGGTCCAGAACATCATCTACAAGTCGGCCTACCTCCTCTACAACAAATATCGCTTCGAGGAGGCAGCCGAGCAGTTCAACCTGGTCATCAAGATGAACCCGGGCAGCGATTCGGCAGAGCAGGCCGCGAACCTGATCCTCGATTCGTTCGTGATCCGAAAGGACTACGCCAACCTGAAGACCAACGCCAAGCTGTACTTCGACCTTCAGGGCCTCGGCGGCGCGAAGTTCAAGGACGAGACGTACAAGATCTATCAGAACGCCTCGTTCAAGCTCATCGAGGTCACCTTCGACAAAGACAAGAACTACGGCGCCGCGGCTGACGGTTTCATGGCCTTCTACGGAGAGTTCCCCGAGTCGCCCGTGGCTGCACAAGCCCTCAACAACTCGGCCGTGTACTACAGCCAGGTCAGTCGGGTCGCCGACTCGATGAAGGCTCGCCACATCCTCATCGACGACCCCAAATTCGGGCCGAAGACCAAGTACTACTACGATCAGATCGGAGCCCTCGGCTACGACTACGAGACCGTCGCCGACTTCGGCATCGCGGCGAACTTCTACGAGAAGCTGTGGTCGCTCTACCCCGAGGAGCGGAAGAAGGTCGCCAAGGACAAACCGGATGCGCTGACCGCAGTCGACGGGAAAGCCGCCGATGCCATCTACTCCGCTGCCGTGTTCCGAAACGGGCTCGGGCAATGGGAGCAGGCAATCACGAACTACAACCAGTTCGTCGCCGCCTACCCCACCGACTCGCGCGTGCCCGACGTCCTCCTGACCACCGGCAAGATCTATGAGGACCACAGCAAGTTCGCTGAGGCGGGGAACGTCTTCATGGCGTTCTACACCAAGCCCCCGGCCGGGGCGACGCAGGACTTCCTGTACTACTCGCGGCTCCACTTCGCGTTGTCTCTGGAGAAGACCGGGCAGGCTCCGAAGGCGACCAAGCTCTACCAGGAGACGGTAGCCGCCTGGAAGAAGGCAGGTACGAAAGGGCCCGAGACCGAATTCATCGCAGAGATGATGTTCAAGCTTGCCCAGCCGCAGATGGACGCCTACCTGGCAGCCAGGGTGAGTTCGACCAAGGGAGGTTCGCGCAAGGCGGAGGACAAGAGCCTGCTCGACAACCTCAACAAGAAGACCCAGCTCCTGGTGAAGACGGCAGAGGTCTACGGAGAGGTGGTGGGGAGCGGCGCCGGCGAATGGGGCCTCGCCTCGCTCGTTCAGATCGGGAAGGCCTACGAAGAGATGGGGAATGCGCTGAAGACCTCGGATCGACCTTCCTACCTCTCCGAAGACCAGCTCGAGATCTACAACATGGGAATCGAAGACCGGGTCTATCCCCAGATCGAAAAGGCCGCCGAGGCTTACAAGCTCGCGCTGGAGAAGAGCTACGAGTTGACCCTGTACAACGAGAACACCGAGTTCGCGACACGGCGACTCGGTGAGCTCCGCCCGGATGAATTTCCAGGGCTGAGCGAGCAACTGCTCGACTCTCGCTACACCT
Source organism: Pseudomonadota bacterium (assembly GCA_947490265.1). Classification (GTDB taxonomy): domain Bacteria; phylum Myxococcota_A; class UBA796; order UBA796; genus CANLGQ01. Next base: position 15,290 of record CANLGQ010000061.1, read on the forward strand.
CGTCCAAGATGCGGAAGTACGAACCGGAGACCAGCCTGTGATGCGAACCCTTTCCCTCATCCCGTTCCATCGGGCGGCGTTTTCGTTGATCACGGCAGTCCTGCTCGCGGGTTGCCCGAAGGACACGGGCACAACCGGGCCAACCACCGACCTGAAGGGGCCGGTCACCGATCCCGAAGCCCTGGCACGCCCCGAAGTCAACTTCCAAAACGGACTGTTCTACCTTCAGCCCGACAAGAAGACGAACGCCGTCGATTACGGTGCCGCCATGAACGCCTTCGTCGCAGCCGGAAACCTGGGCGGCGGCGCGAAGGCATGGTTCAATGCTGGTTGGACCGCGGAGCAGACGGCAAAGCCTGCCGAGGCCGAGCAGTACTACCGCAAGGCGTACGAGGCCGACGCCACCAACGAGAAGTACGTCTACTCTCTCGCCCGTGTGCTCCAAGGAAATGGAAAGGGCGGCGAGGCGGCTGCGGTATTCAAGGCGTGGGCCGAGGCTCACCCGGACAATGCCGAGGCGCGAACCGACTACATTCAGGCCCTGGTTTCCGGGAAGGAATACGAGGCTGCAAGGCTCGAAGCCACGAACGTCCTGCTGCGGGATCCGAAGAACGCTGCGGTCTACCGCAACCTGTCGGCGCTGTACTTCGCCCAGGACAACTACTCGATGTCGCAGTTGACAGGCGAGAAGTCGCTGCAGCTCAACGACGCCGACCCCGGCACCTACAACAACATGGGAGTCACCTACCTGCTGCAGGGCAACGAGCCGGCGGCGATCGAGAAGTTCAAGACGGCCATCAACCTCGACGTGAAGAACTTCGAGGCGAACATGAATCTCGGCTGGATCGCACTTTCTTCGGGCGACTACGCGCTCGCCATGAAGTGCTTTCAGGCTGCCACCGCGACGAACCCAGGCAGCGTAGACGGCAAGCTCGGTCTCGCCGTCGCGACGCGTGGAAGCCAGGATTACAAGGCCGCCGACACGCTCTACAAGGAGATCATCGCTGCCGATCCCATGAACCAAGCCGCCTACTTCAACGCTGCGACCTTGCACTCCCGGTACACGAAGGAGTTCCAGACAGCGCTCGACTACCTGGAGAAGTACAAGACGGCCCACGCCGGCCAAATCTCTCCATCAGACCCCGTTTTTCAGCAAATCGAGGCGGTGGCCGCCGAGAAGGCGAAGGAAGACGCCAAGATCGCCGCCGCCAAGGCCGCCGAAGCAGCCGAGAAGGCACGCCAGGAGCGCAACGCGCAGCTCTTGAAGGACATGGGCACCCAGATCACCGCGCTGGAGACCAAGATCACGACCAAGGCTGAGTGCCTGGACCCCAGCTCAGTTGAAGAGGTGGGCATGGTGATCGAACAGGCCAAGTTGGTGGTCGAGGCGCAAGACACCGACATGGCCGCCGACATGAAGCAGATGCTCGACGCGTACACCGCCGGCGTGGACACCGCTCTCGAGGGCTGCACTGCAACGGCGCCCGCACCCGCGCCCGAGGGCACGCCCCCCGCTCCCGAGGGCCCAGCCACACCGGGACCGGAAGCCCCAGCACCCGAAGCCCCAGCACCGGAACCACCGGCGCCGGCGCCCCAGTAATCGCCTTCACCACCAGGGAGGTCCCATGAGCCGCCTGTTCCCCGTTCTTGCCGCCCTTGCGTTCTCCGGTTCGGCCTTTGCGCAGGATGACGCCGCCGACGCCGGCCGCCAGATCAAGTACAAGGAGCGCACTGAGATCGACTTCGAAGGCGTCGATGTCACCGGCGAGCTCGTGAAGCCCAATGGCGCACTGCTGCTCGATCGGCGCAAGGCGCAGTTCAACCCCCTGATCCGCCTCCGCGAAGACTTCATCATCGAGATGAAGGCCTCGGTCGACGAAGTCAAATAGTTCCCTTCCCCGCCGGCCCCGTGCCTTGCGGCAAGCCTGCCGCATCGAGGATCTTGATGCTCCGTCCAGCCCTGATTTGCCTGCTCGCCCTCGCGCCCGCCGCCTATGCCGCCGACGCCCCCGCGACCGCTCGCACCGAAGCGCGCGAGTCCGAGGCCAAGGTTCGTGAGATCGTGCGGGGCTACTACGTAAAGTCGAACATCGGCTCCACGCTGTTCCTGGTCGGCTACGGCGGCGGCATCCTGTCCGGCGTCATGACGGTAGACCTGACGGTCGGAAGTGACTTCATCGACAACGAGCGCAACTCGCTGGCCTGGGAAGTCACCTTCGGACAGATGCTGGAGAACGGTATCACCTGGGAGGAGCAGGAGGGTGTACTCCCTCCGAACCTATACATCCAAGGCGACCTGCATGTGCTGTCCGGTGCGGCCCAGGTCGAAGCGAGTTTCTACCCCACGCGCCGCCTGGGTCTCGGGCTCCGCGCAGGCGGTGGTGTTGCGGTCGCCCCACTCCTGATCGCGATCGACGAATACAACGAGGTGGTCATCCCCGCGTGGGGCGTCGCCAGCGCCGTAAACGGCGCTCCCCTCCCGATGGTTCTCGGAGCGCCGACCATTGAGTACTACACGAAGCTCTCCCATTTCTCGATCGGAGTGGACGCCGAGGCCGTGTTCCTGATCGGGCCGAACGCCCTCGGCCTCACCCCATCGGGCTACATGAAGTACACCTTCTGAGCCAGGTTACTTGACCTGGTCCACCGTGGCCTTCAACTCCCTCGCAAACTCCACCCGAAAGCGGATCAACGGGTTGAAGGCGCCGACCGTGCGGCCAGCGATCATCTTGACGGTCGGCCGCTGCAACCCGCCGTCGATGTTCACCCCGGCCCATTGATCTTCCTCGATCACCTGTCGCTGCTCATACCGGACCTCGCGCCCCAGCTCGTCGCGCTCGACCTCGCCGGCGAAGCCGACGGCCGGAAGGAGCAGCCCGACCACACCCCAACGAGTCGCCCTCATAAGCACCTCCACGGTAAGCTCTGCATAGGGACGTCTGGCTGGCGCGGTGTCCCGCGGTACGGGAGCGCGTGACTTCGCCGCTACGCCACTTCGGAGAGTTTCGCCGCCGCTCGGGTTGCCGCCCATCGGGCCGGTGTCAGCGCGCGAACCTCGCTCCTGG
>CANLGQ010000062.1 GCA_947490265.1 Pseudomonadota bacterium
AGCAGCGGCGTCGAGATCGCGGCAGCCGCCAGGGCGCTTGCGGCCGAGGCCAAAGGCGAGCGCTGGCGTTTCCTGGCCGAGCGCAGCCAACGGACGTTCGATCCGGGTCAGCCCGCCCGCCTCTCGGTGGTCGCAGGCAGCGACGCTGAGCTGGCGAGCCGCCTCGAGCAAGCGGCGAGTTCGATCGGGGGGCGACCCGAAGCGGCGCTCGACGCGCCCTTCATCCACTACGCGGTGGGCGCCGAGCCCGGCGGGGTCGGGTTCCTGTTTCCCGGCCAGGGCAGCCAGTACGTGGGGATGGGAGCCGATCTCGCCATGGCCTTCGACGCCGCGCGGGGCGTGTGGGACGCCGCGGCCGAGACCGGACTGCAGCAGGTGGTCTTCCCTCGTCCGAAATTCTCCGACGAAGAGCGGAAGGCCGATGAGGAGCGCCTGCGCGACACCCGCCACGCTCAGCCCGCCATCGGGATCTGCTCCCTGGCCGCTCTGGCGGCGCTGCGGACCCTCGGCGTCGCCGCCGATGGGTTTGCGGGCCACTCCTTCGGCGAAGTGACCGCGTTGGCCGCCGCCGGGGCGTTCGACGACTCCGTACTGGTCGCGATCGCCCGCGAGCGAGGCGCGCGAATGGCCGCAGCGAGCGGCACGGCCGGCGCGATGTGCGCGGTGCCCAAGTCGGTCGAGGAACTCGCGGCGGCGATCGGCCCGTTGCCACCCCTGGTGGTGGTGGCCAACCACAACGCTCCGAAGCAGGTCGTGCTGTCGGGTCCGACGAGCGCCATCGAGGGCGTGGAGAAGGCGCTCCTCGCCAAGGGCATCGAGGCCAAGCGCCTGCCGGTCGCGACGGCGTTCCACAGCGCGGTCGTCGCGGATGCGGTCGGCCCCTTCGGGGTCTTCCTCGCCGGCGTCGATCTCACCGGTCCGGCCGGCAAGGTCTGGTCGAACGCGGAGATCGAACCCTACGCCAAGGGCGCGGACGAGGTGCGCGCGCGACTCGCCGCGCAGATCGCGCTGCCGGTCCGATGGGTCGAGCAGATCGAGGCGATGTACGCCGCGGGGATCCGCACGTTCGTCGAAGTCGGGCCCGGGCGAGTGCTCACGAACCTGGCGGGAGAGATCCTGGCCGGACGCCCGCATCGGGCGATCGCGACCGACCGGAAGGGAAAGCGCGGCTGGCCCACCTTCCTGGAAGCGGTCGGCCGCCTGGTGGTCGCCGGGGTCAAGGTCGACCTCGCCGCGGCCTCGAAAGGGTATGAAGAGACAGCCGATCCTGCGGCGTTGATCCGGCCCAAAGCGGCTCTGGATCTCAACGGGGCCAACTACGGCAAGCCCTATCCTCCCAAAGGGGGAACGGCGGCGCTACCGAAGCCCAACCCGCCCCGTCCGAAGGAGATCGCCGTGGCTCCCGCGCCGGCAGCGCTTCCCGCCCCGGCGGCGGCCCCCGTCGCACCGTGGGCGCCACCGCCGATCGCCGCCGCCGCCTCGTCGGCCTGGCACGACACCCAGCGGGCCACCGCCGAGGCGCACGCCGCCTGGCAGAAGGCCATGACCGAAACCCACCTGGCCTTCCTGCAAGCCGTCGAAGCCAGCTTCCACGGCGTCGGAGCACCGACCCGCGCGTTCGACCTGCCCGCCCCTGCGGCGCCGAGTTGGAGCCCGCCGCCCCGGGTCGAGCCCTCGGCGACCCCCCCCGCGCCGGTGCGCGCGGATCCACCGAAGCCCCGTCCAGAAGTGCCGAAACCGGCAGCGCCTCCGCGGCCCGCCGCCGGCGCCGACCTGGCGGCGACGCTGTTGGCGGTGGTTTCGGAGAAAACCGGCTACCCCGCGGAAATGCTCGGCATGCAGCTCGAGCTCGAGAGCGATCTCGGGGTCGACTCCATCAAGCGGGTGGAGATCCTGTCCGCGCTGCGCGAGCGGATCCCCGGGATGCCGGAGATCGACGCCGCGGCGATGGGGGCGCTTCGCACGCTCGGCGAGATCGCGGACAAGCTGCGGGCCACCCTCGGCGTCTCGGCGCCCTCCCTCCCCGCCCCGGCCGCGACCCCGGCCCCGAGTGGCCCCGCGCTCGAGCCCACCATGCTCGCCGTCGTCGCCGAAAAGACGGGATATCCAGTAGAAATGCTCGCGATGCACATGGAGCTCGAGGCCGACCTCGGGATCGACTCCATCAAGCGGGTGGAGATCCTGTCTGCCGTGCGCGAGCGGGTCCCCGGCCTCCCCGAAGTCGATGCCGCCGCCCTCGGCCAGCTCCGCACGCTGGGCCAGATCGTCGAGCACCTGCGCGCCGCGTTGCCGGCCGGGGCGTCGCCCGTTGGGGCGTCGCCCGCTCCGGCCGCCCGGGCGTCGGGCCCCGCGGTCGAGCCCACCATGCTCGCCGTCGTCGCGGAGAAGACCGGGTATCCGGTCGAGATGCTCGCGATGCACATGGAGCTCGAGGCCGACCTCGGGATCGACTCCATCAAGCGCGTGGAGATCCTGTCCGCGGTTCGCGAGCGGATCCCGGGCCTGCCCGAGGTCGATGCCGCCGCACTCGGCGCGCTCCGGACACTGGGCCAGATCGTCGATCACCTGCGCAGCGCGATGCCGGCAGAGCGGGCCACCGCGGCCGCCCCGGCGACCGGCGGGGCGGGGATCGAGTCGACGATGCTGGCGGTGGTCGCCGAGAAGACCGGATACCCGGTCGAAATGCTCGGCATGCAAATGGAGCTCGAGGCCGACCTCGGGATCGACTCGATCAAGCGCGTGGAGATCCTGTCCGCCGTCCGCGAGCGGATCCCCGGATTGCCCGAAGTCGATGCCGCAGCGCTCGGCGCCTTGCGGACGCTCGGCCAGATCGTCGACCACCTTCGGCTCTCGGTCGGCGGCTCCGCCTCCGCGGCTCCGTCGGGGCCCGCCACCGGCGACATCGAGTCCACGATGTTGGCAGTGGTCGCGGAGAAAACGGGCTACCCGCAAGAAATGCTCGGGTCTCAGATGGAGCTCGAGGCCGACCTCGGGATCGACTCGATCAAGCGGGTCGAGATCCTGTCGGCGGTGCGGGAGCGCATTCCGGGGCTGCCGGAGGTCGATGCGGCGGCGCTGGGCACGCTCCGCACGCTCGGCCAGATCGTGGACTACCTGCGCGGATCGGCGGGCGGTGCCGCCGCGCCGGTACCGGAGCCTTCCGAGGGGAAGGCCCCGCCGGCGCTCGGCCGCTGGGTGCTCGAGGTCGTCCAGGCCCCGCCCCGGGGCGTGAGCTCCCCTGGCCTGAATGGGGGGCCGATCGCGGTGATCGGCGGCGGCGACCTCGGGGTGGCGCTGACCGAGGAGCTCGTCCTGCGCGGCCTCCCGGCGGCGGTGAAAGAGGCTCCGAATTCGGATTCGGCGGTCGTCCTGTACCTCGGCGGGATCGGCCCCGCCGACCCCGACGCCGTCGCCGAGGCGGCGTTCGGCGCCGCCCGGACGGTGGCCGGGCACTTCGGCAAGAAGGGCGGGCTCTTCGTCGCAGTTCAGGACACTGGCGGTCAATTCGGCCAGGGCGGGACGAGCCGCGGCTGGTTTGGAGGGCTGTCGGGACTCGTGAAGACGGCGCGCCAGGAGTGGCCCGCGGCCGCGGTCAAGGTCATCGACCTGGCGTGTGCGGGCGCCCCGCCGGCGACGCTGGCCGTCCGGCTCGCCGACGAACTCACCGGGGGCGGTGCCGAGATCGAAGTGGGCCTTCGGAGCGATGGATCGCGCGTGACCCTCCGATCGGTGGCGGCTGCGGTCTCGCCCGGCGCACTGCCGGTCGGCAAGGGCGATGTCGTGCTCGCGACGGGCGGAGCCCGGGGCGTGACCGCCGCGTGTCTCGTCGCCTTGGCCAAGGCCTCGGGCGCCCGATTTGCGTTGGTCGGCCGCACGCCGCTCGACGCCGACCCCCCGGAGGCCCGGGGCGTCACCGACGAGGCCGGGCTCAAGCGCGCGATGATGGCGGCGGCGACCGCGGCGGGGACCCCTCCGTCGCCCGCGAAGATCGGCCAGCAAGTGTCGCGGATCCTCGCAAACCGCGAGATCCGCGCCACGCTCGACGCCCTCTCGGCGGCGGGGGGCGAGGCGCGCTACTACGCGGCGGATGTCGCCGACTCGACCGCGCTGGGCTTGGCGCTCGCCGACGTTCGGGAGCGCTGGGGGCCGATCCGCGCGGTCGTGCACGGCGCGGGGGTCCTCGCCGACAAGTGGATCGCCGACAAGACGCCCGAGCAGTTCCGCAAGGTCTACGACACCAAGGTGGCCGGCCTGCGCGCGCTCATGGCAGCCACCGAGGCCGATCCGGTCGTCTGCTGGGCGATGTTCAGCTCGGTCGCCGGCCGGTGCGGCAACCAGGGCCAAGTGGACTACGCCATGGCCAACGAGGTCTTGAACAAAGTTGCCTGTGGCCTGGCCCGACCCGGGGTTCGGGTCAAGTCCCTCGGATGGGGGCCGTGGCGAGGCGGCATGGTGAACGCGGCGCTGGAGGCCCGCTTTGCCTCGCTCGGCGTGCCGATGCTCCCCATCGAGGTCGGCGCACGCATGTTCGTCGACGAGCTCCGCGACGACTCCGGCGCGGTAGAGATCGTCCTCGGGGGCGAGCCGAAGGCCGAGGCGCTTGCCGCCGAAGGCGGGGCGCGCCCCACCAGCGTGGCCGTCTTGGTACAGCGAAAGAGTCATCCGTACCTCGCCGACCACACCATCAACGGCAGCCCGGTGGTCCCAGTCGCGCTGGCCCTGGAGTGGATGGCCCAGGCCGCCCTCGCCGCGCGCCCGGACCTCGCCCTCGACGCGCTGACCGACGTGAAGGTCTTGCGCGGGATCAAGCTCGAGCACTACGACAGCGGCGGCGACTGGTTCGCGGTATCCGCCCGCGAAGTGACCAACGGCCACGGGGCGGAGCTCGCGGTCGAGATCACCGGGAAGGGCGGGGCCAAGCACTACGCGGCCACCGCGACCCTGCGCGACAGCCGGGTCGCCCCCCCTGCCGCGGGTCGCTCCCCGACCCTGGCGCTCGACCCCTGGACCGGCACCGTCTATGACGGGCGGCTCTTGTTCCACGGCCCAGAGTTCCAGGTGATCTCGGGCGTCTCTGGCGTGTCGCGCGAGGGAATCTCCGCGACGGTCAGCGGGACCACCGCGCGTGGCTGGCCGGGAGACTGGCGCACCGACCCGGCCGCGATCGACGGCGGCCTGCAGCTCGCGCTCCTCTGGACCCAGCACGTGCTCGGTGGGGCGTCGCTCCCCATGGGCGTCGGGGGCTGGCACGCCTTCGCCGACCCGGCGCCGGGACCGCTCCAGGCCGTGCTCCACGGGACGTCGGTGGGCCGCGACAAGACCGTCTCCAACATCGTGTTCGTCGACTCCGGTGGGTCGGTCGTGGCCGAGCTGCGCGGCGTCCAGGCCGTGCTCCGCCCTGGCGAACCAGCCGCTCACGCCTGATCGGGAGACCGGATGTCCGACTTCGAGCCGATCGCGATCGTCGGGCGCAGTTGCCTGCTCCCCGGCGGGATCGTCGACCCGCGGGGCTTGTGGGACGCGGTCGCCGCCGGACGGGACCTCGTCTCGAACGCGCCGGCGGGGCGTTGGGGGATCGCCAAGGACCTGGTGCTTTGCGCCGATCCCTCCGGTTCGGCGGATCGAACCTGGTCGGACCGCGGCGGCTATGTGTCGGGAGAGGCCTCGCTGGTCGCCGAGCTCTCCGAGTCGGAGCAGGCGTTGGACCCCCTGTTCCAGTGGGTACTCATCACGGCGAGGCAGGCACTCCGGGACGCCTCCCACAGCGGGAGCAACCAGCGAGTCGCTGGGGTTTTCGGCAACCTCTCCTTCCCGTCGTCGGGCCTGAGCCGGTTCGCAGAGGGGGTGTGGCTGGGCGAGGTCGCGGCGCGGGCAGGCGTGCCGAAGAGCGATCCACGAAACCGGTTCATGTCGGGCATGCCGGCGGCGGTGCTCGCCAAGGCGCTCGGGCTCGGCGGCGGAGCCTTCGCGTTGGACGCGGCCTGCGCTTCTTCGCTGTACGCGATCGAGCGCGGTTGTCGCCTCCTGCACGATCGACGAGCCGACCTCGTGGTCGCGGGTGCGGTGAACCGGGCCGACGACCTGTTCATTCACGTGGGGTTCTGTGCCCTCTCGGCCTTGTCCAAGACCGGGCGAAGTCAGCCGTTCAGCCGCCGAGCCGACGGGCTCCTCCCCGGCGAGGGAGCCGGGTTCGCCACCCTAAAGCGGTTGACCGACGCCGAGGCCGCCGGCGACCGCATCCTGGGCGTGATCCGGGCCATCGGACTCTCGAACGATGGGCGCGGGCGCGGGCTCCTCGCCCCTTCGGTCGAGGGTCAGGCGCGCGCCATGCGGCGGGCCTACGCCGAGGCCGGACTCGATCCGGCGGCGGTGTCCCTGCTCGAGTGCCATGCGACCGGCACGCCGGTGGGCGACGCCACCGAGATCGCCAGCATCAGCGAGGTCTTCGGCCGGCGGGCGTTGCCAATCGGCTCGCTCAAGTCGAACCTCGGTCACCTGATCACCGCCGCGGGCATCGCCGGCCTGATCAAGGTCCTCGGCGCCATGGAGGCCGGGATCCGGCCGCCGACCCTACACGCCGATCCGCAGTCGGACGCGGTGCGGGAGTCGGGCCTCCGCGTGCTGACCGCTGCCGAGCCGTGGGCCGACGACCGACGGATCGCGGCCGTGTCGGCGTTCGGCTTCGGGGGAAACAACGCCCACTTGATCGTCGAGCCGCACCGCGGTCGGTCGCGCCCGGTCGACGCGGCGGTGCGGCCGGTGCCGATCGCGGTGGTGGCCCTCGGGGCCATCGCCGGCGGGGCGGCCGACGCCCGGGCCTTCGCGGCGCGGCTGGATGCGCCCGCCCGGCTCGAGTCCACCGCGGGCCCGATCCAGTTGCCACTCGCTGGTCTCCGCTTTCCACCAAAGGATCTCGAGGCCGCCCTGCCGCAGCAGCTCGCGGTGATGGCCGCGGCGCTCGACGCGGTCGCCCAGCTCGGGGCCCCCCTGCCCCGCGACACCACCGCGGTGTTGATCGGCCTCGAAGCGGACCCTGAGGTCGCGCGGTACGGGGCCCGTTGGCGGGTGGCCGAGTGGGCGAAGGCCCTGGGCGGCGACGCGGCTTGGATCTCCCGAACCCGCGCGGGCTTCGTCGAGGTGCTCCAGGCGGCCGGCGTCCTCGGTACCATGCCGAACATCCCGGCGAACCGGCTCAACGCCCAGCTCGACGTCGCCGGGCCGTCGTACACGCTGTCCGCCGGCGAGCGAAGCGGGCTCGTGGCCCTCGACATCGCCCGGCGTGACCTCGCCTCCGGGGCGATCGACGCCGCGGTGGTCGGCGCAGTCGATTTCTCCGCCGAACCAGTGCATGCGGCCGCCTCCGCCGCGCTGGGCGACCGCCGACCGGCTGGCGACGCCGCAGTCGTCCTCGTTCTCCGGCGCCTCGCGGACGTCTCCGGCGAGCGCGTCCTCGCCGTCCTCGACGCCCCCGCCGCCGCTCCGCCCGGCCTCGTCATCGGGACCGGCGGCGTCGACCCGGCCCGCTGGTTCGGGACGTCCTACGCCGCCTCGGGCCTCGTCCAACTCGCGGCGGCGATCGCTGCGGTCGCGACCGGCCGCCGGTGGTCGGCCGACGGCGGCACAGCCTGGAACGAGGAAAACCGGACCTGTGAGGCGTCCCTCACCGCGTTCAACGGCGACCTGTCCACCACGGTGGTCTCGGCTTCGGGGCCCCCGGCCGCCCTTCCGGCTCCCCCGACCGTTTCCGGTCCGCGCCTCACCCGTCCGTCCCACCCGCCGCCTGTCACCCGACCGGCGGCCCCGACCCCTCGGATCCAGGAGATCGGCATGCCGCGCCCTCCCGTCCTTCCCTCGGTTTTCGACGATCGACCCTCGGCCCGTTCGGGGGCTACCGGCTTCGTCGAGTCCGACCCGCCAACGTCCGGTCCGATCGCCGGGAGCGTCCCCGCCCCGATGCCGATGGCGCTGCCGAGCCCGGCGGCCCTCCCTTCCACCCCGGTCGGCGGCGAGGGCTTCATCCACCAGGTCGCCGCCATCCACCGCGCATTCGTCGAGCAACAAGCGGCCGTGCACCAGCGGTTCCTCCAGATCCGGCTCAATCCTCCATCCACCACCGCGCCGCCCCTCCCGCCGCCACGGCCCCCAGCCCCGGTCGCACCGCGCGTCCCCGAGGCACCGGCTCCCCCGCCGGTCGCCCCGCCTGCCCGCTCCCCTGCTCCGGCGCCGGCCGCCGCGACGGTCGCCGGCCCCCGATCGCGCCCCGATACGGGGGCGCCACTTCCCGGACCGAAGATCGACCGCGCCGGGCTCGAAGTGCTGGCGGGCGGGCGGATCTCGCAGGTCTTCGGGCCGGCGTTCGAGCGGCAAGACGCCTACGTCCGCCAGGTCCGGATGCCCATGCCCCCCTTGCTCCTAGCCGACCGGGTGACCGGCATCGACGCGGCAGCCGGCTCGATGGGCACCGGGACCCTCTGGACCGAGACCGACGTCCGCCAGGACAGTTGGTACCTGTTCGACGGCGTGATGCCGGCCGGGGTGATGATCGAGTCGGGTCAAGCCGACCTGCTCCTGATCAGCTGGCTCGGGGTCGATTGGCACAACAAGGGCGAGCGCGTCTACCGATTGCTCGGCTGTGACCTGACGTATCAGGGCGGGCTTCCCAAGGCGGGCGACACGCTGAAGTACGACATCCACGTGGACGGACACGCCAACCAGGGCGCAATCCGCCTGTTCTTCTTCCACTACGACTGTCGGGTCGACGCTAAGGTCCGCTTGAGCGTCCGCAACGGCCAGGCCGGCTTCTTCACCGACCAGGAGTTGCGAGACTCGGGCGGCGTGCTGTGGGACGCGGCGACCGCCGAGATCCAGGCCGATGCGCGCGTCGATCCACCCGCGGTCGCCACCACCCGCACCGCCTTCGACGCCGCCCAGATCGAGGCCTTCGCCAACGGCGACGCCTTCACGTGCTTCGGCCCTGGGTTCGAGCTCGCCCAGACCCATGTGCGGACGCCGCGGATCAGCCCTCCGCCGATGCTGTTCTTTGACCGCATCGACGAGTACGCGGTGCGCGGCGGCCCCTGGAAGCGCGGCTACCTCCGCGCCCAGAAGACCATCACGCCGGCTGAGTGGACGTTCGAAGGCCACTTCAAGAACGACCCCTGCATGCCCGGCACGCTGATGTTCGAGGGCTGCCTCCAGGCGGTCGGTTTCTTCATGACCGGACTGGGCTACGCCCTGAAGAAGGACGGTTGGCGCTTCGAAGTGGCGCCCGACCTCCCCTATGCGCTGCGCTGCCGCGGACAGGTCATCCCCACCAGCCGCGAGCTGGTGACCGAGATCTTCGTCGAGGAAGTGCACGACGGGCCGATCCCAACCGTCTATGCCGATTTTCTCTGCACGGTGGACGGACTCAAGGCTTTTCACGCCCGCCGGGTCGCGGTGCGACTGGTCCCGGACTGGCCGCTCTCGTCCCGGCCGGAGATCCTGTCCGACTACCGCGAGCCCAAGCCAGTCGCCGTGGTCGACGGCTTCCCGTTCGGCTACGCCTCGCTGATCGCGTGCGCCTGGGGCCGCCCGTCGGAGGCCTTCGGGCCGATGTACACCGTGTTCGACCAGGGGCGGCACTGCGCGCGGCTCCCGGGTCCGCCGTACCACTTCATGAGCCGGATCACCCGAATCGACGGGCCCATCGGCGGCATGAAGGTGGGAACCGCGATCGACCTCGAGTACGACATTCCCGAGCGGGCCTGGTACTTCGACGAGAACAGCAACCCGGTGATGCCGTTCGCTGTGCTCCTCGAAGCGGCGCTCCAGCCGTGCGGGTGGATCGCCTGCTACATCGGCAGCGCGCTCACCACCGAGAAGGATCTGTACTTCCGCAACCTCGACGGCACGGGCACGCTCCACCGCGAGCTTCTGCCGACCAGCGGCACCCTGGTCACGAGGGCGAAGCTCAACAACCTGTCGCGCTCGGGTGGCATGATCATCGTCGGCTTCGACGTGCAGTGCCTTCTCGACGGCGAGTCGGTGTACGACCTGAAGACGGTGTTCGGGTTCTTCCCGACCCAGGCGTTGGCGACTCAGGTGGGAATCGTCCCGTCCGACGCCGAGAAGACAGCGCTGGAAGCAGATTGTGACGTGCTGGTCGATCTCCAGCCTCGCCCGCCGCGATACTTCGGTTGCCCCCTGTCCCTTCCGAGCCCGATGCTGCTCATGATCGACCGGATCGACGGGTGGTGGCCGGCGGGCGGCAAGAAGGGGTTGGGCAAGGTTCGGGCGCGGAAAGACGTCGAGGCGTCGGAGTGGTTCTTCAAGGCCCACTTCTTCACCGACCCGGTACAGCCCGGCTCGCTCGGGATCGAGGCGATGATCCAGGCCGTGCAGTGGGCGGCGATCGAGCTCGGACTGGACGCCGGAATGGTGGATCCCCGCTTCGAAGGCCTAGCCCTCGAGCAGCCCATGAGCTGGAAGTACCGCGGACAGGTGCTCCCCCGAAACAAGGTGGTCACCGCTGAGATGGACATTGTCGAGATCCGCCGCGATGCCAAGGGCGTGCTCGTCGTGACCGACGGGTGGCTGTGGGTCGATGGGCTTCGGATTTACGGCGCGACGGGCATGGGGATCCGGATCGTCGACGCCAAGAATCCAAGGCTCCATCCACCGCTCTCGTACGACACGATCACCGGTCTCGCCCGAGCCGCGCCCGCGGAGGAACGGGTGCGATCCGACGGCTGGGTGCGCGATCACGCGCCGACCTGGACCCTCCCGGCCCTTCCGGCGATGTCCATGGTACAACGCCTGCTCACCGCTGTTCCCGGCAAGGCCAGCGGCCTCACCGACGTGACGGTGTATCGCTGGATCGTCGTCCACCCGGAGGCCCGGCTGAGGACCGAAGTCGCCGGCGACCAGGTGAAGCTGTTCCTGGGTACCGGCGATCGATGGGACGTCGCGGCCACCGGCACGGTTCACTTTGAGCCGCTCGAATTCCCCGCCGCGGAGCCGGTGATCGCAGAGCGCCCGATGCCCGATCCGTATGCGGCTGGCTCGCTCTTTCACGGGCCCGCCCTCCGCTATCTGACGGCGTTGTTCGAAGGCGATCGCTGCGCCGCCGGGACGATCGACCCGAGCGCGGGCACCGCGCCGGCCTTCGAAGGCCAGCTCGACGCCCTCACCCATCTCCTCCCCCACGACGACTTTCACCGCTGGGATCCAGCCATTCCCAGGGAAATGGCCGCCTACCCGCTCAAGATCCCGCGCCTCGTGCTGAAGGGACCGCCGCCCGCCACCCCGTACCGCGCCGAGGCGCGCTATCTCGGCCGCCGACCCGAGGGTCCGGCGAGCCGGGTGACGAGCCCGTGGGTGGACTTCGACCTGGTGGAGGTGCTCGTCCCGAAGGGACCGATCGGCTCCGCTGACCCGGGAGACCGGGTGGCCTTCCTGCGCGACCGCCGACCGGTCCCGGGCCTCGGCCTGTCGACCCGCGACGGCGGAGAATTCCGGGTGACGGCGGGAGACATCAAGCGTTCCGACTGGCTCCCCGGCACCGTCGCCGCTGTGTACGGCAGCGCCGACCCCACCCGGGTCGCGGTCGCAGACGCAGTCGCCGCGGCAGCGGGCGTTCACCCCGGAACGGTTGGTTTCGACGGTGAAATCGCCCGGTCGGCGTCGCAGCCGCTCACCCGCTGGCCGGTACAGGTGGGATCCGGCACCGCCCGGGTCACCGGCTCGCCAAGCCTGGACTTGGGCGCGGTCGAGGCGTTCTGGAACCGGTGGTTCGGCGTCGGCCGGTGGCCGGTGGAGGACCTGTACTACGGGCTGATCCGCCGCTTTGTCCGCCAGGTAAATGTGGCCGATCCCGCGGCCTTTCAGGCGATCCGAGGGCGCAGCGTGCTGTACCTCGGCAACCACCAGGTCGGCGTCGAGTCGTTGCTGTTCTCGATCCTGGCGAGCGGCCTCACCGGGGTGCCGACCGTGACGCTGGCCAAGGCGGAGCACCGCGCGACCTGGCTCGGCACGCTCATCGCCCAAAACTTCAGCTACCCCGGCGTCCGCGACCCCGGGGTCATCACCTTCTTCGACCGGGACGACAAGGCCTCCCTCCCCAAGATCATCGGCGAACTCGCGGCTGAAATGTCCGGACCGGGCAAGGGCGTGATGGTGCATGTCGAGGGCACCCGCGCGCTCACCTGCCGCACCCCGGTCGAGAAGATGTCGGGCGCGTTCCTCGACCTGGCCATCCAGGTGGGCGCGCCGGTGGTCCCGGTCCGCTTCGTCGGCGGGCTGCCCGTCGAGCCGATCGGGTCCCGCCTGGAGTTCCCGGTCGGGATGGGCCAGCAGGACCTCTGGCTCGGCAAGCCGATCCTCCCCGAAGCGCTCGCAGGTATGGGGCTGAAGGAGCGGAAGTCAGCGGTGATCGAAGCGATCAACGGGCTCGGTCCAACGAACGCCGCCGAGGAGCCGTTCCCGGGGGATCCCGCGTTCGAGGCACGCGTAGCGGCCTGGCAGGCCGAGACGGGTGTGTCCGCCGAGGACGCCGTGCTGGCCTGTGTCCTGGCGGACGCGGTCACCCCCACCGCGGAGACCCGGGCCATCCTCGGGGCCCGGATTGCGCCCCCGGTCGGCGACTGGGCGCGTGCGCTGGCGAGGCGGCTCACCGGGGCGCGCTGACCCGCGCACGGCCATAGAACCGGAAGCCAAGGCAGGCTATCATCCCCGCCTGGGAGAGCGCGGATGCGGTCGTGGACGCGGATCGAGACGTGGCTGGGGGCCAATGCCCCGGATCAGCTTGCCGCCCTGCGTGGACCGGCGCAGGGGGAGGCGCTTCGGCGGCTTGAGCACGGAACGCTCCTGACGCTTCCCTCCGATGCCCGGGCCAGCTATCTCCGCCACGACGGTCAGGATCCACATGCCCCGGCGGCGCTCGGCCGCTGGTGGTTCCTCCAGCTCGACGTCGCGCTGGAGACCTGGAGCCGCCTCAAGGAGAGCCAGCACATTTTCGACCAAGCCGATCGCGGGATCGAGCCGGTCGGCGCGGTGCGAAAGCGCTACTGGAACCCGCGGTGGATCCCGGCGCTCGCCGACGGAGAGTCCAACTTTCTCTGTTTCGACCTCGACCCAGCGCCTGGCGGCCGCCGTGGACAGCTCATCTGGTTTCAGCGCACGAACCGGCGGCGCGAGGTCGTGGCGCCCGGGCTCGACGGCTGGCTGGAGCGGTTGGGTGGTGAGTTCGAGCGGGGAAAGTGGCTGCTCGACCCCGAAGGGAAGCTGGTCGCCGCACCCCCTGAGTGATCAGGCGGTCGGCACGACGCGGGCCATCAGCTTCCATCGACCCTCGCGGAGCGCGCCCGGCCAACTCCGACCGGCCCCCGCGAGCAGCGCCGCGTTCGCGGTGCCGAGCGAGATCGAAAACCCCGTCGCTTCCAGCACCACCTCCTCTAGCCCCGGGTTGTGGCCGACGACGATCACGGTGCCGACCGACGGGTCCGTGAGCCCGAGGCACTCCCGCACCGCCCACCAGCCCCCCCCATAGAGCGCGGGCTGCAGCTCGGTGATGACCCTCCGGCCCACGTGGTCCGCCAGGATGGCCCAGGTTTCGCTCGTTCGAGCCGCTGGGCTCACCATGGCGAGATCCGGGGCCCAACCGAGGCGCTCGATCTCTTGGCCCACTTCGACACACTGCCTCCGACCCCGCGAATCGAGCGGCCGCGCTCGGTCCGCCAGGCCCCCCGTGGCCGGCTCCGCGGCGCCGTGGCGCATCACGATGATTCGACGCTTCACGGCTGCACCGCGCGACGCTGCCAACCCGCCGGCGTCCGTTCGATCCATTCGGTTCGCCACATGTCGAGATCGAGGCGGAGCGTGGCCACCTTCTCGCGGCCGTCGAGGTCGATGATGGACAGCCTCACCGCGACCCGGTCGTCGCGCAGCGCGCCGACCACCGACGCGAAAGCATCGATCGTCGGCGTCGGTTGGTCGTTAATCGCCACGATCCGACTCGTCGGCCGGACGCCGTACCGAGAGGCCGGGGAACCGAACCAAAGCCACCCCACGTACACCCCCGGTGCGAGCGTACCCTGTTGGGCCGAGACCTCCAGGTGGGGTTCGTGCGCGAGCAGACCCGCCCAGGACACCACGCGATCCACCCCGCGCCCGTTCAGGGCCACCGTGGCGATGTCGGCGGTCTGCTCGCGGCCGTCTCGGAGCCAGGTGAGCCGCAGGGTCTCGCGGGTGGTGAGCGCTTCGAGTTGGTCGGCGTCGACAATCGCTTCCCCGTCGATGGCCAGCAACACGTCGGTGTCGCGGAGGATCGCCGCGGCCGGCGTCCCGCCCCAGACCCGGGCGATCTCGAGCACCCGGGGGCGACGCGGCTGCCGCGCCACCACCTGGCGCACCCGGGCGTCAGACAGGCCGCGATCCCGGGCATCCGCGAGCGAAAGCGGAAAGACCTCGAACCCCGGCACCCGATACTCCGGCTCCAGGCCGCGCTGGAGCGGCGCGAGGATCGGTTCGAGATAACGCCAAGCGAGGCCGTGAAACGCCCGCTCGTTCTCACCGGGATCGAGGTAGGAGGCCCAGATCGCATAGACCCGCCCCTGCTTGTCGCAGAGCACACCTCCCAGACTGTCTCGCGCACTGGTGATGTCGATCCCGTTGGCGTTCGTTTCGCGAAACCGGGGCGTTCCGCTGATCCCCATCGGCACGAGGTCGATGTGGGCGACGTCGGTCGCTTCGACGACCAACTCGCGATCGGTGTTCAGCCCGACTTGCCAGACCGGATCGCCCTCGGAGAGCTCTTTTTCGGCCCACGTCACCGCGCGCACCGGCACGCTCCCCAAGGCCTCCGGGTCATAGCGCACGACCGCGAAGCCGTGGACCGGATGGAGGTACACGAGCTGGCCAGGCACGCGAACGGCCCCGGCAAACGTGAGCGTCATGTCGCCGAGCGCGACCGGTACGGTGTCGCGATCGACGACGACCAGCCCCCGTTCCGCGTCGACGACGGTCCCCACGCCGACATAGTTCAAGTCCTGGACGCCGGCCGTGGGATACGGCACGTCGAAGTCCACATAGACCAGCGACGAAGCCAATACACTTCCCGGGCGCGGCGCGACCGGGACGAGCAGCGACTCGGGCGGCGTCGGGGGGACGGCGGGTGGCGCAGGTGGCGCGTCCACGCACGGCCACTCGCCTGCTTCATCGTCGCGGGTGCAGCGGCGCATCCCGAACCAGCTCCGGTCCATGACTGCCACCGTCTCGTACTGGTGCAGCGGATCCCCGACCGCCTCCCACCGGACGCGCATTCGCTGGCCGTCGCCCCGGCCCAGGAGTACCTTCTCGACCGCAGCGAGATCAGGGGTTTCTTCACCGTCGATCGCCGTAATCATCGTGCCAGCGGCGAGTCCGGCGGTGGAGAACATGTACCCCGGCATCGCCACGTAGACCCCGCGAATGGGTCGGTGGTAACTGCGCGCGACCTGATACGAGAGGTCGTGCAGGATTGCCCGACTGACCTCGAGGTAGGTGCTCGGGCTCACGGCGGCAAGATCGGTCACCGGCACGAGGGCGGACACGGACGCTCCGCCGCGCTCGACCTCGATCGACAGGTTCGCGGCGACCGAACTGTCCAACGCCGACTCCAGGCCGACGAAGTCGGCGACGGGCTTTCCCCCGAGGGAGAGCACGATGTCGCCGGGGAGCAGCTTTCCATCGGCGCCCATCCCCGGAGAGACCTCGGTCACCACCAGCAGCCCCGTGCCGCTCGGCCATGCGGCGCGGGCCGCCGTCTGCGATGCGGCGCTGAGTCCCAGCCGGGTGAGTTCGTCGTAGGGGGTGTAGGTGAAGACCGCTCCGACGGTTCCGCGCTGGATCGGGGTGCCGGCCACCAGGGCCTGAAAGGCGGGGACGACGCGGTGGAGCGGCAGGTAGAAGCTCGAGGCGGCGCGGGTCGATCCGCCCGCGTTGAGCGCGACCACCTGCCCGTTCACGTCGACCACCGGAGAACCAGAGCTTCCACCGGAAGTGTTCGAAGCGGCCTGGTAGTAGAACGTGTTCCAGTCGTTGTAGTTCCCCTCCCCGTAGTCCGGCGCGTTCCGGTCGAGACGGGCGAGCGTACCGTCGAGGATCGACAGCTTTTCTCCAGCATCATTGCCGACGACTCGGATGTCGAGCCCGACTCGGGCTGCCTCGGGAGCCAACGGGAGGGCCACGACGGGCATGTACCGCACGGCGCCCGGATCAAATCGGTAGAACCCGAAGTCGTGGATGGGATCTCGGTAGACCGGGACCAGATCGACCTCCTCGTTGTCGAGGAAGATCGCCTCGGCCACGACGGGCCCGGCGTGGACCATGTGCCGGTTGGTCAAGAGGATTCCCCGCTCCGCGTCGACCACGAACCCGGTGCCCTGACTCACGCTGGCCCCCTCGGTGTCGAAGTCACGGGTGGCGGTCACCCGAATCGAAACCACGGCCTGGTTCACGCGTTCGAGGGTCGTGGCCCAATCTGGGGCAGCGGAGGCAGGGGACGCGACGAGGGCGAAGATCATGGGTGGCGATGCTATCACCGGAACCGCACACTCACGCGGGTGTGGGACGCGACGCGCGCGCCACCCATGCGCGCGGGGCTCCAGCGCCACTTCCCGACCGCGGTCCGCGCCGGCGACAGGAGGTCCTCCGGGCAGGTCTCGGGCGTGATCTCGGTAGGACGCCCGGCCCCGTCGATCTCCACCGCGAGCACGCAGGTTCCCTTTTTCCCCTCCGCGCCCTTCGGGCTCACCTGGCGGATCGGCTCCGGGCCCACATAGGGAAGGATCGATGATGGAAGAGGTCCCTCCCCGACAATCTCCCGCTCGTCGATCACGATCATCGGCTCGCTGCCGGCCGCCTTCCACCACAGATCGGCGCGGAATCGCGCAAACACTTCGCCCGGCGCGCGCTCCTCCGAGGGCTTGAGCAGCCAGGTTTGGGCGGCGGCGAGCGCGCCGTCGCGGACCGCCGCGTCACAGGGCTCCTCGGTCCACGCGTAGCTCCGACGATCGGAGCGCACCTGGAGGGCCACGGTGCAGCGGGCCGGTCCGTCTGCGGGCGGCGGTAGGCCGAGACCGTAGACCTCGACCGGGGCGTAAAAGCTGTGGTGGACCACGAACAGCGGCGGACCCTCCGGCAGCGGGGCGACGGGGGGCAGCAGCTCCTCGGCCACCGCGCGCGCACGGTCCGGATCGGAGGCGAGGAACCGCATCTCGTCGTCTGCGGCGGGGAGCACGCGGATCCCGGCGGTGCCGTCTCCGGCGAACCGAACGGTGAGCGGCACCCGGACCCGCACCGGCCTCGTGCCGACGGTCGACGGGGAAAACTTCCAGTCCAGGAGACCGTTGCGCACGGCGCCCTGCGCCTCGGTGCTACAGCCGTCGATCTCGAAGTTGTAGGGAGACCCTTCCTCGTCGAGCTTCACGATGGCGGAACACGTCTCGAGCGTGACGGGCGCTCCGAGGACGGGCTCCCGCCGCGTCGGACGCCCCATCGCCGCGAGCGCGACGCCCTCGGGCAGCGCGAGGACCTCGGTCCCCGGCACGAGGCTCAGGGCGAGCTCAACAGGCTTTCCAGGCTGGTCCGGAAACAGGAACCACGCGACGAGGATGTCCTGCTGGGACGTCGGCGGCGGGCGCAGTTGCATCGACCACCCGCCGATCGCCGCCGCCACCGAGGCCGAAACCGCCGGATGACAGCCGAGCGGGGCAAAAACGACCCGTCCGAGCTCCGGATCGTAGCTCGCCGTCGCACGGCACGTCCGGTCCGCGGCGTCGTCGAGCGGGTCGCTGACCGGCTCGGGAAGCACGATGCGGGCGATCTCCACCGACAGGGCCGCGCGTTCGAGCACCAGATCGCCTCGCTCCAGCAGCCGCTCGCCGGCGGACGCGAGGCACGGCAGCAGCAACCAGGGCATCAACCCTCCGGTGGGCGTCCGGTGCCCGTCGATTCGCGGTGGTTAACGCGCCAGGGCGGCCTCCGGTGGTAGCATCCGGCCCCGGTCAGGTGCCCGTCATGTCCACTTCGCTGCTCGACCAGTATTGTGCCAACGCCCACACCGGGCCGATCACCGCTGCAGCCTGTGATCCCGGGTCGGGTGCATCCGGCGTCGGCGACGAAGCGGGTACCGTGGCGATCACCCG
>CANLGQ010000063.1 GCA_947490265.1 Pseudomonadota bacterium
CTACGAACGCCTCATGGACAAGCTGCCGGTCATCGGATCTGCCTCGCCCGCGCCCGCTCCCCTGGACCTGACTCCGGACGAGCTGGAGGCCGAGATCCGCCGCCTCAAGGTGGAGCGCAACGCGGTGATCCTGGCCCACTACTACCAGGACGACGACATTCAGGACCTCGCCGACTTCATCGGCGACAGCCTGCAATTGGCGAAGGCCGCCCAGGGCACCCAGGCCGACGTGATCGCCTTCTGCGGCGTCCACTTCATGGCAGAGACTGCGAAAATCCTCAATCCCACGAAGATCGTCGTCGTCCCCGACCTCGACGCCGGGTGCAGTCTGGCGTCGGGTCTCCCCGCTCCAGCGCTCCGCGCGTGGCGCGCGGCCCACCCAGACCACGTCGTGGTGACCTACATCAACTGCAGCGCGGCCGCCAAAGCCGAGTCGGACATCATCTGCACGTCGAGCAACGCCAAGCGCGTCATCGCGAGTATTCCCGTCGGGAAGCCGATCCTGTTCGCCCCCGACCGCAACCTCGGGGCATGGCTGGTGCGGGAGACCGGGCGCCCCATGGACTTGTGGCCTGCAGCCTGCATCGTTCACGAAACATTCTCGGAGCGGAAGCTCTGCGAACTCGAGGCGCGGTATCCCGACGCCCAGGTGATCGCGCATCCGGAGTGCGAAGGGCCCATTCTCGCCCATGCCGACTTCATCGGCAGCACGTCGGCGCTTCTCGACTACACGCAGCGGTCGGCCGCAACAACCTTCATCGTCGCAACCGAGCCGGGGATCCTCCATCAGATGCGGCGAGCCCGCCCCGAAGCCGAGTACCTCCCGTTGCCGGGCCAAGACGAGGCGTGCGCCTGCAACGAGTGCCCGTTCATGCGCCTCAACACCCTCGAGAAGCTCTATGTCGCCCTGCGCGACCTGCAGCCGCGGCTCGAACTCGACGGCGAGCTCCGCGCCCGAGCCTCGGTGCCCCTGGAGCGCATGATGGCCCTCGGCTAGCGCCGCCCGATCCTACAACTTGTAAAGCGGTCCGCGCGCGAACTCGCGCTCCAACGCGGGTCCGAAACGAGTGGGGGTCGGCCACGTCTCAGGGGCGGTGCGGGCGGGCAGGGGACCCGGCATCCAGCGGCGACTGAACAGCAACCACAGTCCGAGGACCGCCCCGGAGACGAGCGAGCCGCCGGTCAGCAGCCAGCCGGTGGCGGGGGGGAGGCCGCAGAGCCCGAGGAGCATCCCCACGCCTCCGGCGAGCACGGCGCCGATGAACCGGAGCAGCCAGACCCCCGTGTTTCGACCCGACGCGCCGAGCAGCGCGCTGGTGCGGTGGCTCAACCGGAGTTCGTCGTCGAGCGTTCGCAGCGGCCAGGGGACGACGCGGATCAGAACGGCCACACGCTCGCGATGACGGCGAAGGAGGGCGGCCGGTTCGGCGCTGACGAGCACTTCATCGAAGAGTCCGGACCGCCGGAGCCCCAAGGCGCGCGGAAGGCGTCCCGCATCGGCGCCCTCGACGGTGAAGGTGCGCACGATCGTGCCGTCGATCCCCACCGTCTGCAGCGCGGTCTCGGCGCCGGAGAGCCCCGAGGGCCCGATGGTGAGCGACGTGCCCTGGTTGTCGGCCCACATCTCGCGTCGAAAGGGTTGGATTTCCTCGGCGATCACTTGGAAGGTAGCGACGTAGTGGAAGCCCAGCGCGCGGTAGGTCTCATCGTGTTGGCCGGCCCCGACTCTCCCGTTATCCGGGATGTAGCGGATCAACCAGCCACCTGCGCGAGGCGCTCGACCAGCAGCGGGATGTCGTCGCGATGCAGGCTGCAATACGCGAGGCGGATCGCGCGGGGGAAGGCGACGACCCCAACGCCGTGCTCGTGGAGTAGCCGCAGCCGCAGCGCCTCGGGATCGGTGCCTTCCGCGACGGCGAGCAAAGCGAAAAAAGCTCCGTTGAATGGGAGTGGTTGAAGAATCGAACCGGAGAGCCGGGCGAGACCCGCGCTCAGCAAGGACCACCGGGCCCCCAGTTCGGCCCGTCTTTCCGAGAACTGCCGGTCGAGATCGCTCGAGGCCAGGCCTCGTCGAATCAAGGCCATCGCGGGCCCCGACGGCGAACCCACCGTGCCGCGGATGATCATCTTCATCTTGGACAGAAGCGCTTCCTCAGCCTCACCGCCCGGATTGGAGTGCGTGAGGAAGCCGACCCGGCTGCTGAAGAAGAGCAGCTCCTTGGTCGCGCCATCGACCTTCCACACGGTGGCGCGCTCCGGATCCAGGCGCTCGGCCAGATCCCAGAACGGAGACCGCGGATGCCGATCGTCGGCATACACCCACCCCTGGTAGGCGTCATCGCAAACGACCACCAGCGGGCCCGGCGCCCGGCGCAACACCTCGGCGATCTGGCCGACCTCGTCGGTGGTCGGCATGTAGCCCGAGGGGTTGCCGGGGAAGTTCAGCACCACGATCAGCTTGCCGCGAACACGCCCCACCGCCGCAGCGAAGGAATCGAGGTCGAGCCGACCCTCCTCATCGAAGAAGCGCCACCGTTCGAAGCGGGGCGTGACCATCATGCCGAACAGCAGGTTGTAGTTCTCCCACACTGGGTCTGGCAGGAGGATCGTGGCCTCGTCGTCGGAGAACAGGCTGCTGACGACCGAAAGGCAATGGGTGAGCCCGTGCGTCACCACGGGCAGCGAGACCGGGGTCGCTGGATCCCCGGCGAGCCGAAGCTGACGCTTCATCCAATCGCCGCGGAGCGAAAATGGTCCTTCGACCGGAGCGTAGAGCCAGGCCATGTGCGGATCGAGATCGGCCAGCCCGCCGGCCAGCGACTCCAGCGGCATCGGGTTCCCACGTCCGTCGGTGAGTTGGCCGATCGTGGCGTTGATTCGGGCGGACCGCGCCTGATCGGCCTGCCACGGGATGCCCCTCGGGAAGGCCGCCCGCCGGCCGAGCGGCGACAGTGCGCGGGCGACGGCCGGGGCATCGCGCGCCAGGATGGCGTTGAGCCGGTCGGCCTCCGTCAACTTCGTCCTCGAGCTTCGGCCAACGTAGCACGCGCAGCTTCGCTGGCGTACTGCATTTTACTTTACATAATATACATTATCGGACATTACGCAGGCGCCAGCCTCGCGCTGGGGGTCCGCACCGACCGACGAACCGCGACGCGGCACTCGGGCGCGGCGCCCGGCTCGTTCAGCGGGACTGCGTCGGTCCGCGCCACTCGCCTTCGGGCGAAGCAGACGGCGCGAGAAAGCTGTACAACCGGCCGGCATTCGTGACGACCAGGAGCTGTCGGTCGGCCACGACCGGCACCGAGCTCACCCCCGTCAACAGGTACGGTTCGCCGAACTCCCAGACCTCTCGACCCGTTTCGGGGTCGATCATCCACACGCCGCCCGTGCTCGAGCCCACCACGAGCCCGGCCGGCGTCCATTGGGGCGTCGTGAGCGCCGCCGCGGGGTCGCCCGAGTCCCACACCCAGCGCTCCGCACCGGTCAGCGTGGCGATGGCCCGCAGCTTGCCGTCGGTGCTGCCGAGCCAAGCCACCCCGCCCGACTCCGGCACGGTCGGAGCGGACGCCGCGCCGGCCTCCACCCGCCACAGCGTGTTCCGCGACGCGAGGTCAAACGCCTGGAAAGGCCCGTAGAAGCCCGCGGCGAGGAGCACGCCGTTGCCCGCCCGGACGACCTCGGCGACCACGTCGGGGTACCTCCCCTCGCCCACCCGTTTCGCCCAAAGCTCCGTTCCTGCGGTGGCGTCCAGGCCGACCAGGCTCCCGTCGGAGAAACCAAGGATAATCGACTCCTTTTCGAGGACCGCCGGAGGCGCCGCATACAGCGCGAGCTCGGCCGATCGGGTCAGGTCGCGGCGGGCCTGATAGCGCCACACCAGGTCGCCGGTCTCAGCGTCGAGGGCTACCGCGAGGCCGTCGACGTCGACCACGACCACCGTGTCGCCGTTCACCGTGGGGCGCGAGAGGATCGGAGCGGTGCCTTGGTGATGCCAGAGCTCCTTGCCGTTGAGGCGGTAACACCAGGTCGTTCCGCCCACGTCGCCGAACCAGATGGTGTTGTTGGAGACCGCGATTTCGCTCTCGACGGGGTCGTCGCTCGGGTAGGAGCGGATCAGCGAACCATTCGAGCGGGAGAGCAGGTAAGCGCCGCGGCCGGCAGCCGAGCCGATCAGCAGCGCGTCGCCGAGCACGACGGGCCGCGTGCGCTCGGTATGGGTAGCCGAGTGCATGACGCCGCCAGGGAGGTCGATCGCCCATTGGAAGGCCGGGGGGACCGAGAACGCGCCACGCGGGACCCCGACCGCGGCCAGCGGCTCGGGCTCCGGGAACGCCACCACGTCGACCGCGAGGGCCGAAAGAGCCAGCGACCAGATCATCCGCCGGCCGGGGCCGGGGCCGCTTCGGGAGCCGCCGCGGGAGCCGGGGCTGGCGACACCGCGAGGCGTGCCTGTCGCGCGCGAACCTGCTCGATGTGCTTGCTCGCGGCCCACTTTGTCGTAAATTCGGTATAGACCCGGCCGGCCTCGTCAATCCGACCCAGACTCTCGAGCGCGAGACCGAGATCCAACGCCGCAGACTGGGCCAAGCCCTCGTCGGGATTCGATCGCAGGGCCGTGAGGCGCGCGATGGCGAGGTCGCCCTTGCCCTCGTCGAGGTCGAGGGCCGCGAGCGCGGAGACGGCGGCGTAGGTCATGACCCCGGCGTCGCTGTCGGCGCCGCCCTCGAGCGCGCTGCGCTGGAGGTCGGGCTTGCCAGCAAGGCGATACAACTCCGCGGCCTTGAGCCAGGCCTCGACCCTTGCGGCGCCCTTGGCTTTCTTCCCGATCGCGGCCAGCGCATCGGCAGGGACTTCCAGGTCTTCGGGCTTGACCTTCGCGTCGGAGATCGCGTCGGGTAGCATGGGCAGTTCGGCCGGGAGCTTGCGCTCGATCTCGGCGATTTCGGCGCTGGTCGCCCGTTGTTCGCGGTCCACCCAGCTCCGCCACTGACCCCAGACGAGCACCCCGAGCAGCCCGACCACCAGCACGACGAGCAGGTGACGCCAGTACCCGAAGAGGAAATTCGCCCAGGCCATCTCGGCGCGGAAAAAGAGACCGGCTTCGGCCTTGGGAAGGACGAGCTCCGGGGTCTCCGGGCCAGGAGGTTGATCAGCCACGCGCGGCGCTCCCGTTTGAGTGCCACGCCAGCTAACCCGCTTACGACCACCATGCGAGGTCGAGATCGGGGAACACGGCATCGCAGGCACGGGATCTTCGCAGCGCTTCCTCCACTGCGAGATCGATCGGGGCACTCGCATCGCTGAGGCGGTCCACCATTCCGTTGCACAGATCGTCGAACAGGCCGGCGTGGTCGAAGACCCGCCGGAGACCGTAGTCCACTGCCCCCCGTGTGCTGACCACGAAAGGCCAGTCGCTCGCCTGCAGCAGGAGCAGCTGACGACCCGCCTCGGTGAGCAGGTCGTCCCCTGACCCGTCGGCGGGGCGCCGCGAGAGCAAATCGAGGAACCGATCCTCTGCCCGATACGCGACCTCCCAGTACAGGCGGATCTCGTCGTTGTTCCACACCCGCGCGTCGCCCCCCGCGCCCCAGGTGCCCTCCGGCATGGCGACCCCTTTGTCCGCAGGGTGAGCCGCCAAGCGCTCGCCCAGGGTGGTGCTCTCGATCTCGGTCTCCTCGGCCATCAGCCGGGCGACCTCGAGCAGAAACTCCGGTCCCTCAGCCCACCAGTGCCCAAAAAGCTCGGCGTCGAACGGTGCGCACACGGTTCCGTAGCGATGCAGGCTCAGGTGGTGGGCCCGCAGCTGGTCTCGGACGATGCCGACGAAGGTCCCGGCGTGTTCTTTGGCGGCCAAAGCGGCCGCCTCCGGCCGGTACGGGACCTTCTCGGCGAGA
Source organism: Pseudomonadota bacterium (assembly GCA_947490265.1). Classification (GTDB taxonomy): domain Bacteria; phylum Myxococcota_A; class UBA796; order UBA796; genus CANLGQ01. The sequence goes on from CANLGQ010000063.1 coordinate 5,898, forward strand.
TCGACCCGCCCGGTGACGCTCCAGTAGCGGAGGCCGCGCTGGCCGTGCCGTTTGTGGAACTCGAGGTAGCGGGGGTCGCCCGGGAAGCCGATCTCCCCGCTCCACACGATCTCGCTGACCTCGGGGCTTCGGGCCAGCACAGTCACCTCGGTCAGGCGTCCGTTCTCCCAGAGTCGCACTGGCTCGAGCGGGCTACCCCACCCCCGGTCGGCGTCCCACATGCGCTGGTCCCACCCCACGCGATGCACCGCTGTTCCCTCGATGACCGCCTCAGACAGCGCCTCGGCGACGAGGTGGGTGTCGACGACGAAATAGCGGATGCCTTCTGCCTCGAACAGCGTCCCCACCCCCTCGCGCCAGCGCACGTCGCCATGCACCGCCACTGGGGAGAAAGGTCCCGGCGGCCGATAGGCGCACTCGGGGAGCCAGGCGCCGCGGGGCCGAACGCCCAAGCGCCGCTCGGTGGTCGCGACGCCGGCTCGGATCTGGGCCCTTCCGCTCGCATCGTGAAGCAGCAAAGGATGAAACCCGTGGGTCGCATTGCTCGTGAGCAACTCGATTCGATCGGCGCGGGCGTGGGTCTCGATGGCCCCAGCGATGTCGCGGCCGATCCCCTCGAACAGCGTCGCGAGGTCGGAGATCCGGTCCTTCCAACGAGTCGCGAGCGCCGCCAGCTCGGGGCGGTCAGCGGCGAGGAATGCGCCCCGGTCGGCCTCGGCTCGGAGCCGGAGGTGCTCGAGATACCCAGCGAGACCCGTTCGGAACCGCGATGCGGCGAGCTGCTCGAGGAGAATTGGCGTGAGCCCCAGGCTCCATGCCGGTCGGAGCCCCTCCTCGGCGCAAGTGTTCAGGACCTCGATGAGGGGGAGCCAGGTTTCCACGGCCGCTTCGAAGAGCCAGTCCTCGCCGTGCGGCCACCGTCCATGGTGGAGCACCCACGGGAGGTGCCCGTGAAGGACGAGGCAGAAGCTGCCGATCTTGCGCCTCGCCACTCAGCACGTCCCCGAGGCGCGAACCTCGACGGTCAAGTGAGAGACCGGCATGGCGCCGCACACCGCCTCGCGAAAGCGCTCCACCCCGCCCGGTTCCGGCGCGCGCACCGAGGCCACGCACGCGCGCCGCCCGGGGGCGTACTCCCAGACGTGCAGGTCGAGGACCTCGGTGGCGCCCGCGGCGACCAGCGCCGCGCGGATCCGGTCGAGTTCGGGCAACGAGGGCACCCGGTCCAACAGCGGCCGCGCCGAATCCTGGGCCAAAGAAACGCCCCAGCGGAGGATCACGGCACCCCCGACCACGCCGGTGATCGCGTCGAGCGCCGCAAACCCCGTGAAGTGGCCGACGATCAGCGCGATGATCGCGAGGGCGCTGGTGAGCGCATCGGCGAGGACGTGCAGGTACGCGGCCTGCGCGTTGGGGTCGTGCGCATGGGCATGACCGTGGTGAAGGTCGTGCGGGTGGTCGTGCGCATGGGTGGGATCGACCGGTTCGAGCAGCGCCGCGCTGGCGAGGTTCACCACGAGGCCGAGCACCGCCACCGGGATCGCCTCGGCGAAGCGGATCGCCGAAGGCGTCCACAGCCGAACCAGGCTCTCTCCGATCAGGCCGATCGCCACCCCCGAGAGCAGCACGGCCGATGCAAATCCCGACAGCGCGAAGACCTTCCCAGTGCCGAAGCTGAAGGTCGCGTCGCGGGCTCGGGTGCGGGCGACGCGGTAGGCGAGCCAGGCCAGACCGAGGCCCCCAACGTGGCTGGCCATATGCCATCCATCGGCGGTCAACGCCATGGACCGCGACCACCAGCCCACGATCAACTCCACCCCCATCGTGACGGCGGTCAGCGCCACCACCCAGCGGGTGCGCCGCTCGTGATGGTCGCGGGGCGGCGGATCGTGGTCGTAATCCGTGTGCATCGGCTCCCGGCTTAACCCGTGGTAGCCTGCACGGAACTGGAGATCCCATGTCCACCGACAACCCGCTCCAAGACATTCAGAACGATCTCGAGCGGCACCGGCGCGAGGCCGCCTCGCTGGGCCGCAAAGCCGCGTTCGGCGACGAGGTCCGGGCGGTCACCGACCGGGTCGCGAAGCACCGGGAGATCCACGCCGAGGTCGAGCGCCTCCGCGCCCGCGGATGGGTCTGGGACCCGGCCTGGGAGGCCACGCTGGCCGACCTGTCGGCGCGCGCCGATGACGTCGTCCGGGATCTTCGCCAGGAGTCGTCGCGGGCGAGCGAGCGGATCCAGAAGCGCCTCGACGGCATCGAAGCCAACCTCAACCGCCTCTCGCCCTCGGTCGCGATCAAGAACACGCTGGAAGCCCTCGAACGGGAGCTCGAGTCGGTGGAGGACGACGTGCAAACGGTCGAGCAGCGGATCGACGAGATCGCCGCTCCGGTGGTGGGACCTCACGACGCGCTCCTGGCGCAACAGAAGGAGGCCGACACCCACCTCGACCGGTTCGAGGCCGCGAAGTTCAAGCTCGGCGTCGGCGAACAGCCCTGGTTGACCGTGGACGCAACCTGGGAGGACAGCCCGAACGGGAAACTGAACGGATTCCTCTACTTCACCGACAAGCGCGTGCGCTTCGAGCACAAGGAGACGGTGGTCACGAAGAAATTCCTGTTCTTCACCGCCTCGTCCGAGGAGAAACACGAGCTCCTGCTCGACGAGCCAGTGGGGCACCTCGCCGGCAGCGAGGACAACACCCGCGGGCTGGTGTTCAAGGACCAGTTGCTCGAGCTCAAGTGGACGCGCGAGGCGCGGTATCCCGCGACGCGATTCGACGTGAACACCGGCTACGCGAAGGACTGGGACGAGCGAATCGAGTCACTTCGTGCCGGCACCCTCGACCACTTGCGGATCGCCGGCGCTGCTGCTGCATCTCCCTCGAGCGGCATGCCGGTCGATGTGCCCACGGTGTGCGTGGCCTGCTCGGCGGCGCTCGAGGCGCCGGTTCGGGGAATAACCGCCTTGATTTGTCGGTTCTGTGGGCAGCGGCACGACCTGCGGTTTTCCTGACCGACACCGGCCCCGTCCCGCTGGATTGACCGTCTCGGCTACAGCACCGGTCGTTCGCGGTACTCGCCGAACACCGCGCGGAGCGCGTGGCTGATCTCGCCCACCGTGCATTCCGCGCGCACCGCCGAGAGGATCGGCGGCATCAGGTTCGCCGTCCCCGCCGCGTCTTGTTGAAGTCTCTCGATCGCGTCGGCCGCCTGTCGGGCGTCGCGCCGCGCTCGGACCCCCTCCGTCCGGGCCACCTGATCCGGTTCGAGCTGCGGATCGACGCGCAGGGTCGGCGGCCGTCCGCTCTCGCGGTCGGCGAACCGGTTGACCCCCACCACCACGGCGTCGCCGCGCTCCACCGCGAGCTGCGCGGCGTACGCCGCCGACTGGATCTCGCGCTGGGGCCAGCCCTCCTCGATCGCCGGGATCATACCGCCGAAGCCGTCGATCTCGGCGATCAGGCGCAGCGCCTCGTGCTCCAGCTCGTCGGTGATGCGCTCCACTGCCCAGCTCCCCCCAAGGGGGTCGACGAAGTCGGCGACGCCGGACTCGTAGGCGATCACCTGCTGAGTGCGCAGCGCCAGCCGGGCCGCCTCTTCGGTCGGCAGCGCCAGCGCCTCGTCCTTCCCGTTCGTGTGCAGCGACTGAGTCCCGCCGAACACCGCGGCCAACGCCTGCAGCGTGACCCGAACGACGTTGACGTCGACCTGCTGGGCGGCGAGGGTGCTGCCGGCGGTCTGAGTGTGGAAGCGAAGCTGGAGGGAGCGTGGGTCCCTCCCCCCGAACCGGTCGCGCACGATGCCCGCCCAGAGGCGGCGGGCGGCGCGGAATTTGGCCACCTCCTCGAGCAGGTTGTTGTGCGCGTTGAAGAAAAACGAGAGCTGGGGCGCGAAGTCGTCCACCGCGAGGCCACTGGCGATCGCAGCCTCGACGTAGGCGATGCCATTCGCCAGTGTGAACGCCAGTTCTTGTGCCGCTGTCGAGCCGGCCTCCCGGATGTGGTAGCCGCTGATGCTGATCGTGTTCCAACTCCGCGCATTCGCCCGACACCAGCCGAACACGTCCGTCACGAGGCGCATACTCTGTCGAGGCGGAAAAATATAGGTCCCGCGGGCAATATACTCCTTCAGTACATCGTTCTGGATGGTGCCTCTCAGCCGGTTCGGGTCGACGCCGCGCTCGGTGGCGACGCCGACATAGAGGGCCAGCAACGTCGATGCCGTGGCGTTGATGGTCATCGAGGTGCTCACTTGGTCGAGCGGCAGGCCGTCGAGCAGCGCCCGCATGTCGGCGAGCGAGTCGATCGCCACGCCCACCCGGCCCACCTCGCCGAGCGCGAGCGGATCGTCGGAGTCGAGGCCCATTTGGGTGGGCAGGTCGAACGCCACCGAGAGCCCGGTGGTCCCTTGAGCGAGGAGGTAGCGGTACCGGGCGTTCGACTCCGCGGCGGTGCCGAACCCGGCGTACTGGCGCATCGTCCAGTGGGAACCGCGGTACGAGGTCGCCTGGATCCCCCGAGTGTACGGGTACTCTCCCGGAAAGCCGATCCGTTCGAACGGCGGCAGGTCGTTCGGGGTGTAGAGGTCGGCGACGGGTTCTCCGCCGGACCGCATCAGGTGCGGCCGGGCAGGTCGCCGGGCGAGCGCCGCGTCGCGCACGGTCCGCCGCCACCGCGCCAGGTCGGCCGGATCCATCGTCACCCCTCACCCCTCGTAGGTTCGATAGGTCTTGTAGATCGTCGCCCCGAGCTTCTCCATCGCCCCGCGCATCTTCACGTTGTTCTCGAGGATGAGACTGGCCTCTGCGCCCCGGATCGGCATGACCATGCCCGACTCCCAGGTCTTGATGTAGAGCGGGGCGCCCAGCGGCATGTACTGGAACTTCTTCTTGACGCCCAGCACGAACACGCGGATCGCATCGGGGGGCGTCCAACCCATCATCCCCTTCAACAGGTGCCACCAGCCGAGCGGGAACAGACTTCCGTTCACCCGTTTGAGCACCTGATTGAAGTCCGGGAGGGTGATCGCCGCCGCCGCACATTCGTCGCCCACGTACGCGAACCAGCACAGCCGCGCGTCCAGGATCTGCTTGAAGCCCTCGGCCGCGAACCGAAACTCGTCGTCGTGGAGATAGATGTGCCCGTAGTTCTGCTCCCAGGCATCGTTGTAGATGTCGCGGAAAAGCTGCACTTCGCGGTCGAAGTGCTTGGGGTCGAGCGGCCGCAGCGTCACCGTCGGGTTGCGCTTCATGAAGCGCTCGGAGATCGCCACGACGTTCGCCGGCAGGGGGCCGTTCGCCAGCCAATAGGCGTACCAGTCCATTGCCTTCACGAGACCGATCTGCTCGTAGATCGCCTGATAGTACGCTCGGTTATGCGGGTTCGCCACGCACGGCGGGGTATCGAAGCCGTCGATCAGCAGGCCAAAGTCGTGATTTGAGTTGAAGTTGAAGGGCCCGCGCAGGGTCTTTACGCCAAACGGCGCGAGCCACGCTCGGGCTGCGGCGAGAAGCGCTCGGGCGATCTCGGGATCGTTCTCGAATTCGAAGAATCCGAACAGGCCGACTCCGGGCTCGTGCTTGGTCAGCTCATGGTCGTGGGTCGCCGCGATCGTGCCGACGATCCTGCCGTCCTTTCTGGCCCAGAAACACCGGACATCAGCGTGCTTGAAGTAGGGGTTCTTCGCCGGATCGAAGAAGTTCATCTTGTCCATGAAGAATGGTGGCACCCACTGTGGATCATCGGCGTAGATCGGCCACCAGGACTTCATCCACGCCTTGGCGTCGCGGGGGAGCTCGATTGCGGAAACGTCGATGGTCACGGATCCCTCCTCGGGCGCGTTCAGGGGACGATCGAGACCCTGTTGACATAGTCGAGCTCTGGAAACTCGGCTTTCAGATAGCTGTTTCCGCCGGTCTGTAGTCGGCCCTGGTGGGGACCGCGGCCCCGCGGAGCGCCCTCGCCGTAGCCCTTGTAGAGCTTGTCGACCACGTCCATCCCCTCGACCACCTCTCCGAACGGGGCGAACCCCAGCGCGTCGAGGTTCGCGTTGTCCACGAGGTTGATGAAAATCTGCGTCGTGCGACTGTTGGCTCCCGAAGTGGCGAACGTTACCGTGCCGCGCTTGTTCGAGCCCTTCACCGGGTCGTCCTGGATCACCGCGTCGCGCCACTTGGCGCTGACCGCGGGGTAGCCGCTGATCCCAAACTGCACCATGAAGCCGTCGACCGCCCGGAAGAAACCCGCCTGGTCATAGAATCCGATCTGGACGAGGTTGTAGAAGCGCGCCGCGCCTTTGGGGGCGCCCTCGCTCTTGACCTGCACGACGAAGTCGCCTTTGGTGGTCTCGAACTTCGCCTTGAAGACCGGCGGGGCCGGCTCGGTCGCCTTTGCGGGTTCGAGCAGCCAAGCGCTGGCTCCCTCCGGCAGGGTCCAGGGATCGGACGCGGGCGCCGGGGCTGGCGTGGGACGCGGCGCCTCGACCTTCGACGGAGGGGGCGAAGGGGGCGGGGGCGTCGGTTCCGTGGTCCCGCACGCTGCCAGAGCCAGACACGCTGCCAAGACCCACCGTGCCATCACCGCCTCCTGCGCCCGTGGGCGACGGCGCACCGTTAGCACGGTCGCCGCCGCCGATCACGCCGCGAAGGAGGGTGGTCGCGACGGGTTGTCCAGCGGTTCGAGTTCGACCTCGCAGAGACCGAGATCGACGTTGACGGCGAGCTCCGGCGGAAGCTCGTTCGCAAGGCCGTCTTCCCAGGCTGCATGCCACATGAGCTCCCCGTCCGGGGTCCAGCCGGTCCAGGTTCCGAAGGGGACGCCGCGTTCGAAGGAGCCCTCGATCCGAACCAGGCCGTTCGGCCACCACCGCACGAACCCGCCGTGCGGTATGCCGGCGAGGTACTCAGCATCCCAGGCGGGCGACCCGTTCGGGTGCCACGCCGCCCACGGGCCATGCGGCACCCCTTTCTGGTAGTGCGCCTCCTGGCAGAGGGTCCCCTCCGGATACCAGGTCGTGGTCGGTCCGTGCCGGAGGCCCTCGAACCAGCGCGATTCCTCGTCGATCCGTCCGTTGTCGAACCACCGGGTCCACGGACCGTGGCGCCGCCCCCCGAGGTGAAATCCGCGCTCGCGCCGTGTCCCGGTCCGCTCGTTGGCCGGGACATTCGGGGTGGGGCGGGCCGATCGGTCGAAGCGAAGAGCGCAAGGATCGCGCATTCGGGTCTCCTCGATCGCGACAGAAGGCGCGACCGCTTCCCGTCCCTTCAGCGAATCGACGGGGGAGCCTGAGTCGCTGTTCTTCTGCAACGGTCACGGACTGTCACGAAGGCGAACCCACCTGCACCCTGCGTGCGCCGGGTGCACCTCCCAAGCGCCCCATCGCATCGGGCGACCCGCCCGGATCGAGGTGAGGAGGCGATCCACGGCCGCGGCGTCCTGGGTGGGATCGCGGCGAAGCACCAGCCGCCGAACGAGGGCCGCCGGCGCGTCTCGCATCCACGAGGACGCCCAGTGGTCGCCGGGGTCCGCCGCCGTCGCGGCCTCCTCCATCCACGCCGACTCCTCGGCCAGGCGCGCCGCGGTTCGAGCGATGGTCTTGTCCGAACCCGGCCGGATCCGCTCGAGGACGGGAACGACTTCATGGCGGAGCCGATTGCGGTCGCGATCGAGCTGCGCGTTGGTCGGATCCTCGCGCCAGGGGATCCCGCGGGCGCGCAAGTGAGCCCGCAGCGCACGGGGATCGGTGTCGAGGAGCGGCCGCACGAGGCGGTCCCTGCGCCAGCGCAAGCCCCCGAGACCAAGCGTGGAGGAACCTCGGATCAACCGGAGGAGGACGGTCTCGACCTGATCGGCGCGGTGGTGACCGGTCGCCACGCGATCCACCGCCAACGCGTCGAAGACGGCGTGCCGCGCGGCCCGGAGCGCGGCCTCCGAGCGCCCCACCGGCCGGACCCGCTCGCGGTGACACGCGAGCCCATAGGTCGCGGCGAGCCCCACGACGGTTTCCGCGTCCTCCGCCGAGCCGTCGCGGAGCCCGTGATCGACGGTCACGACCGAGAGCACCCCACCATGCAACCCCGCAGTAGCCACCAGGAGATCGAGGAGCGCCACCGAGTCGGCCCCTCCGCTCACCGCGACCGCCACCCGATCGCCCGGGGACCACAGCCGGTGGCGGCGGACGGCCTCACCCACCCGGAGCCAGAGACTCATTCCACCACCGAGAGCGCGACGATGACCGACCAGCGGTCGGGTGGCTCGCCGTCGAGCAACGCTTGGTTCACCCGCTCAGCCCCGCACGCGACACAGCGATACCGGAGCATCGTCCGCGAACCGCGGCGCTCGATGCCGACCGGCTCCAGATCCCCTCGGCAGGTCTCGGCGCGGTCGCCCGGCACCCGATCCACGTGCTTCGACCACAGGCAATGCGGGCAGTGGTCCCGCGCGGTGCGACCGTGGGGGGGCACGTTCGCGCCGCAATGGGCGCACGCAAAGCCCTCGTCCCGAGCGGTCGGGGTGGTCACGACCTGTGCGCCGTCCGCCCGAGCGCGGGCCGCGCGGAGGAGCTTCTTCCCCGGCCAGCCGAGCGACTCGGCCGGGAGCGCAACCCCGGCCGCGGCTGCGGCCACCACCAGTTCAGCGCGCAGCGCGGGGTCGCGATCGAGTTCGGCGGCGAGGACCTTCAGGCGCCCACGTCCGACCGACGCGGTGAGCAGCGCGGTCGCCCGGGCGCTCACGGCACCCGCTCGATCGAAACCTCCAGGATCCGGTCACCTCGCCGAAGTCGGCGCACGACCGACATCCCATGTGCAACCTCACCAAAGCGCGTGTATTCGCCCGTGAGGTGCGGCGTGTCGGCGAGGCTCACGAACCACTGGCTGCCACCGGTATCGGGATCGGATCGGGCCATTCCGAGCGATCCCCGGTCGAAGGGAACCGTGGAGACCTCGTCGGGGAGCGTCCACCCCGGCCCCCCCCAACCGTCGCCCCGAGGACAGCCGGTTTGCATCACGAAGCCCGGCACGAGGCGATGGACGAGGCGCTCGTTGAACCAGCCGGCCTCCGCGAGAAGCGCGAAGTTCCAGACCGCCACCGGGGCGCGCAGCGGATCGAGGGCCAGCACGAACTCCCCGCGGTCGGTTCGAACCCGGGCGCCGCGGATCCGGCTCACGTCCGCGAGGGCGGGCCACGGCCCTCCGATCTCCGTGCGCAGGACCGGTCGGTGCTCGGGAGGCGGAGCGGGCGCGGGCGCGGGCAGCTTGACCCGAGCCGCGAGCGCGCTGCCTGAGGCGGCGACGCGTGGCGACCAGAATTCGGCGACGCGCGCCAGGACCGGTCCGAGTCGGCCGGCCGGCCAGGCCTTCGGTTCGCGCGCGACCAGCTCGTCGAGGCGAATCAGCAGGGTCCGGAACACCTCGGCGTCGGATTCGACGAGAGCCGCCGCCAACACCCCGGCCCCGACCTCGGGGTCGCCCCCCTTGAGGAGGCCGGCGGCAACCTCGCGCACCGCCACGTCCGACGCGGTGAGCAGCGCAAGGCCGATCTTCTGGGCTTCCGACTCCTGTTCGGACAACACGCCGGCAGCAGCGGACCGAACCGCCGGCTCGATGTCGCCCTGGGCGAGTTCCACGAGCGCACTCACCTCGGTCAGGCTCGCTGCCGCCGCCGCCCGGAGCGCGGTCGGCAACGCCAGGTCCCGCGCGTCGGCCAGCGCGGAGGCCCCGGCAGCCTCGACCGCAGCGGCTGCGGTCCAGCGATCGCTGTCCCGTGCGGCGCGGGCCAGCGCTTCATCCGCCTCGGGCGTATCCAGGCGACCGAGCGCCCCAATCGCCGCGGACCGGATCCAGCCATCGGGGTGGACGAGCCACGGGGCGACGATGTCGGTGGGCACCTGATCGGCTTCCACCGCCTCGAGCGCGGCGACTTGCACGAGCCTCGAGGTCCCTCCCACCGATCCGACGAAGAGGGTGGTACGCCGTTCGGCGTCCAGCCCCGGCCACGCTGCCTTCACCAGCCAAGCGCGGGCCTGCTCGTTGCCCAGGTGCCCGATCCGGTCGGCAGCCTGCTGCGCGATCCCGGGATCCCGCACTCCGATCCGGGAGAGCGCCCACGCGCAGGGCTCGACCAGCCGAAGATCGAACCGCGTCGTGCACCGGACCAGGTCCGCCGTGGCGTTTTCGGCTGCGGAAATCCCCCGCCGGCCGAGTCGACCGAGTGCGTCGGCGGCGGCCGCCGAAGCGGGCCATGGCTCGCTGAGCAGGCCGATCAGTCGGGGGACGTCGGTCGCCTCCCCGGCGCGACCCAGCGCGCCAATGGCCGCGGTGCGCTCGTCGTCGTGCCACGGGGGGCGCGCGGTAGGTGCCTCGATCCGAGCCCGAAGCGCCGGCGCGCCGCCCGGGGTCCAACCGAGCGCCTCGACCGCCGCGAGGCGCACGCCCGGCGAGGGGTCGCCGACCAGCTCGCTCAAGAGCGCCACCGCTTCGGGGCGGTGGATTCGCCCGAGGGCGATCGTCGCGGCGAGCCGGACAGCCGGCTCCTGATTGCGCATCGCCGCCTCGAAGGCAGAGACCGGGGCACGCACCCACTCGGACGCGCGCACCTCCTGGATGGCCTCCTCGCTCACGTCACGGCGCCCGCGGCCAGCCAGCCTGGGGTGGCCACCACCCCTCCCCCTGGATGCACGCCGGCCGAGCCCAGGTACAAACCCCGAATCGGGGTTCCATAGTGACCGAGACCAAACGCGGGGCGACCCGCCCACAACTGGTCGAACGCGTGCTCGACGTGAAAGGGGTGGCCGCACCCGAACCGCAGGGCGAGATCGGGCGGCGCGAGAAGCAGTCGGCCAAGTACCGTGGTGGCTAGGCCCGGCAGGCACTCCTCAGCCGCGCGGAGCATCGCGTCGGCGACCTGCTCGCGGCGCGATTCGTCCCATCCCTGGGTGGGTGCCGCGGTCCATCGAATCGACACGACCGCCCCGTCGGGCGGGGCGAGGCTGGGGTCCGAGATCGAGGGCACCGTGACCTGCAGGGGACCGGGATCCTCGAAGTGGAAGTCGTCACTGTACTTGCGTCGATCGAAGTGGCGTTCCAGCCGAACCGGATCGGGGGTGAGCCAGGCGTTGGGGACCTCAGGAGCGGAGGAGGTGGCAAGGAGGAGTTGAGCCACCGCACCGCGCCCCCGGATGGGGACGGCCGCCCGCCGAAGTGCCGTGCCGGCTTCCCACGGGTCGAGCAAGTCGAGGAGCGTCGCGGAAGGGGAGAGGCTCGACACCACGATCGAACCGTCGATCTCCCCGCCTTCCGCCAGGGTCACCCCCACCACCGCCCGATCGCGGGTGCGAATGCGGATCACGCGAGCGCCCGTTTGGATCTGGACCCCCGCCTGCCGGGCGCAGCGCTCAAGGCCCTCCACGGCTGCCGGGCCGGAGATGGCGGTGTTGCCCCGGAATTGGGAGAGCAGGACCAAAGCGGCGGTCGTCGGCTGGCGCGGGCCGACCACCGCGCCGACCAACGCCTGGGCCTCGATCAGTCCGCGCACCGCCGGCTCGATGCCCAACTCGGTGAGCCAGTCCTCAGCCGAAAGGAGCGGCACGCGCAAGATCTCGCGGAGCCTCGGAACGCCGACCTGGCGGAAGGCGACCCCCAGCCGGATGAGCGGCAGGAGCGGAGCCGAGGGGTCGATTCGGGGCGGCGCGCCGGTGAGGATCCGGGCGAGGAGCGGGCGATGCGCGGCGACAAATGCGGCAAGCCGGTCGATCCCCTCCCCCGCCGCCGGCACCTGGCGCCCCCCGGCAAAGAGCCCGACCGGTGCAGGAAGCGGCAGCGCGGTCAATCCCAGCCCGGCGCCGACCGCATCGACCGCCGCCGCGTCGAGGAGCCCTGCCGAGCGGAAGCCCGGGTGGAAGGCCACTGGGGCGGCGATGCCGCCGAGCTCTGCGCGGGCCTCCAGCAGCACGACCTGACGCCCGTCCCGGGCCAGGCGGATCGCTGCGGCCAGTCCGTTGGTCCCTCCGCCGACGACGATGGCAGTCATACCGCGCCTGCCTTCAGCATCTCTCGGGCACAAAGCCAACCCGGCGCACCCATGACGCCACCACCCGGGTGCGCCCCGGAGCCGGCGAGCCAGAGGTCGCGCACCGGGGTGCGATAGCGGGCCCAACCCGAGGTCGGACGCTGAAACAAGAGCTGATCGAGCGACAGCTCC
>CANLGQ010000064.1 GCA_947490265.1 Pseudomonadota bacterium
TGGGCCCACGATACCTTCCCGTTAATGAGGATCATCGCTGGAAGGTAGAGCGTGGCGCCGATCAAGAGTACGAGCATCGCCAGAGCGGCGAGGTACTTGCCGAAGACGATCTGGAAATCGCTCACGATCGAGCTTTGGAGCAGGACTTCGGTACCATCCTGCCGTTCCTCGGCGATCGTGCGCATCGAGAGGAGGACCGCGGAGATCATCACGAGGCCGGAGGACTGATGGAAGAACTGACTCAGGACCTCGTGGGAGTACCGCGCCTCGCCACCCATGGCGTAGGCGTTGAACAAGAGGCCGTCGATGAACAACACGGCAGCGATGATCACGTACCCGGTGTACCCACGCAGGTAGGCCCCGAGATCGCGGCGAAGGATGGTGAGGGCGTTCACGCTGCCTCCCGCGTCAGGCCGAGGAAGATCTCTTCGAGTTCGTCGGCCGGGGACTCGACGAGGCGAATGCCGAATCCGGCGGCGACCGCGTCGGCCACCAGCGCCTCACGGGCATCGCCGTCGAGGTCGAGCAGCGCAGCCGCGAGCCCCGGGTCGGCGGGGCGCCGGGCTACCGCTCGCACGCGCGGATGGCTGCGGGCCCACGACTCCAACGCATCCGCCGAACCGCGCACCGTGATCAACACTCGGGTGTCGGAGCCCGACCGTTGTGCCAGTTCGAGCTCCGTACCCTGCGCCACGAGGCGTCCGTTGTGGTACACGAGGATCCGGTCGCAGGTCTGCGAGATCTCAGAGAGGATGTGCGAGCTCACGATCACGGCACGCCCTTGGCCGAGGTTGCGTACGACGTGGCGCATCTCGGCAATCTGTTGCGGATCGAGGCCGCTGATCGGCTCATCGAGGATCACGAGGCGAGGGTCGTGGACCACCGACATCGCGATCCCCACGCGCTTTCGGTAGCCATGGGAGAGCGTGCCGATCACCTGGTCTTCCTTGCCGGTGAGCTGCGCGAGCGCGATGACCTCGGGGACCCGGAGACGGATCGCCTCGCGGGTCATGCCCTTCAGCCGGCCACAGTGGGCAAGGAAGCCGCGCACCGTCATGTCGGCGTACAAAGGTGGATCTTCTGGCAAGTACCCGATTCGGCCGCGGAGAGCCTCGGGGTTCTGAGCGACGTCGATTCCCTCGATCAGGACTTGGCCGCGAGACGGGGCCAGGAGGCCTGCAAGCACCTTCATCGTGGTCGACTTGCCGGCGCCGTTGAGCCCAAGGAGCCCGACGACCTCGCCGATGCCGATCTGGAACGAAACTTCCTTCACCGCCGCGAACTCACCGTAGTAACGGGTGAGGCCAGTGACTTGGATCATCGCGCCTCCGCCAGACGAGCCTGGACGGCCAGACGGGTATCCACCAATGCCGTTCCGTCAAGGGGCGAGCGCAAGAGCCCGCACCGCTGCGACGCCCCGCGTCCGGTGTGCGATCGAGTGAATGGGATTGTACCAGCGAAAGTACGAGCTCATTCCTCCCTCCTTCAGGGGGGCGAGACCCGAGCGGGTGAGCTCGATCAGCCAGGCAGAAGTGCCGTACTCTCCGTAGAGATGGTCGATCTCGGTGCCTTGGGCGCGGAAGAAGAAACCCCACCGAGAGAGCTGCCGGGTGCGGTAGGCGTGTCCTCCTTGTGCGGCCTCCATCACCCTCCCTGTCGCGTGGAAGGCAGCGTAGTCCGCAGGTCTCTTCCAGCGGCCCGACCAGGGATGGTACAGGTAGCCCCCGAACGCGTGGAGGCTGACCGCGCGGTCGAAGCGACGTTCGGCGGCCAGGTGGTCGATCGCTCGGGTCTCGGGTTGCGAGAGCGGAGCCGGGCTGGAGGTGTAGCGGGAGGGCAGCACGTGCCGCCACACCGCTTCGGCCTCCCGGTTGACCGAGAAGTCCCGGTTCAGGTCGATGCGCTGCTGATTGCCTCGCCGATACACGTTGTGGCCGGCCAGGAGATCGCGTTCGACGCGGTCTCGCCCGTCGGGGTTCAGGAGCGGGACGACCGTGAGCCGTAAACCAGGCGGAGGAAGCTCTATCCATTCCTCGAGAAGGTCAACCGCCACCTCAGTGGAGATCCACTCGAGGGCATGGATCCCGGCAAAGACGAGCACATCCCGTGTGGCCTGTGTGCCGGGATCGGTCACATCGAAGGCCCAGATTGGACCGCCATTCCCCGACTCACCGATAGGATGGGCCCGAGCCACGCCGGGGTGCGAGGCCATCGCCGCCGCGATCTCCTGCCACATCGGATCGGAGAAGCGATAGCCGGCGGCCACGGCCGGTGGCTCGGCGGCGAACGGGCGGCTCTCTACCCAGTCGACGAAGTCCAGTGGCGACGGCATCGCGTTATCCCCGGTTGGTCTAGCGCGGCACGGGCATGGGTCAACGACGAGTGCGGTTTGATGGCGGAACCCTCGTCGTCGAGGGGTTCGCCGCGGAGGAGCTTCCTCGTGAGTTTGTGTTCGATCCACGGGTCGGGTTCCCCCGCGGCCCGGCGTCGGCCTATGCCGGGCTTGTGCTCCCCCTCCACAAGGCGCGGATCCCGTGGGAGGACGACGCCAGGGCATACTCGGAGCTCGGGCGGGCGTGGGTCAGCTCGCGCGAACCGCGGCCGTTCCAGACCGAGGCCTTGGCGGCATGGAGGTCCGCCGGGCGCCGCGGCGTCGTGGTGCTGCCCACCGGAGCGGGCAAGTCGCATGTGGCGGAGATGGCGATCGCCGACGCGGGTCGATCGGCGCTGATCGTGGCGCCCACGCTCGATCTCGTCGGGCAGTGGTGGAGCCAGCTTCGCCGATCGTTCGGCGATCCCATCGGGGTGATTGGCGGGGGTTCACACGACGTTCAGAGCTTGACTGTCACCACCTACGACAGCGCCTGGATGCAGATGCCTCGACTCGGAAATCGATTCGGGCTGCTGATTTTCGACGAGGTCCATCA
The DNA here is from genome assembly GCA_947490265.1 of Pseudomonadota bacterium. Taxonomy (GTDB): domain Bacteria; phylum Myxococcota_A; class UBA796; order UBA796; genus CANLGQ01. The sequence continues at coordinate 2,928 of CANLGQ010000064.1, forward strand.
TCTCCCGGGGCCCTCCTACGCCTCTGCCGCCGAGATGTCGATCGCCCCGTTCCGGCTCGGCCTCACGGCCACGCTGGAGCGACCCGACGGAGGCCACGGCCGCCTCGAGTCCCTCGTCGGGCCGGTAGTCTATCGGAGAGAGATCAATGATCTAGCTGGTGAATTCCTCGCCGAGTATCGGACCGAGGTCCTGTCCCTGCCGCTGACGGCCGAGGAGCGCCTCGCCTACGACGCTGCCCGCGCTACCTTTCGCGGCTTCGTCGATGCGCGAGGACTTTCCTTGGGTGGTGCTGGGTTTCAGCGGTTCCTGCGGGAGGCCAGCCGCTCCGCCGAGGGGAGAGCAGCGCTGGGTGCCTGGCGGGAAAGTCGGCGGATCGCGTTCGGCGCGACGGAAAAGCTCCGTGCGCTAGGCGAGATCCTGGAAAGGCATCACCACGAGCGGGTCATCGTGTTCACGGCGGACAATGCGACCGTCTACGAGGTGAGTCGGCGGTTTCTCGTCCCCGCGATCACGCATCGGACCGACGTGAAGGAGCGGCGCCGAATTCTCGACGCCTTCGCCTCGGGTGCGCTTCCCGTCGTCGCCACCAGTCGGGTGCTGAACGAGGGAGTGGATGTGCCCTCTGCGGGGATCGCCGTGGTTCTGTCCGGCAGCGCGACCGTGCGGGAGCATGTGCAGCGCCTGGGTCGGATCTTGCGGCGGTCAGAGGGAAAACAGGCCGTGCTCTATGAGTTGGTCGCTGCGGAGTCTGCAGAGGAGGTCACCAGCCGGCGGCGCCGAGACCACGACGCTTGGCGGTGAGTCCGAACCCGCGCCCCATGGCCTTTCGGGCTAGCATGCAACTCGTTCTGCCGCTGCGATGACGTCTTTCACCGGCACCACGGCCGAGAAAGGGACGAGCTCTACCCCGCCTTCCGCAACCCCGGTCCCCTCGGCGCACAGTTTGCGCGATACGGCGAGGATCACGTTGCCGGGGCCGTAGCGCCGGAGGAGCTCCAGGCGATTCGCGAGGCTCTCTCGCTTCCAGAAGCCCAGGATCTCGAGGTGAGCGACCCTGCCCCCCTTTCGGAGCGTAAAGTCGGGCACCACGAATCCGCGTCCGGCGAGATCGATCGGGAGGATGCCGGTTTCGAGGCTCCAATCGGTAACGGTTTGTGCAAACCGCTCCTGAAACCAGAGCTCCTCCCGAGTCTGGTGGCCACCCGCGTCGCGCGCGTGGGACACCAGCCCGACCGCCGGACCAAGGAGGAACCTGCGTTGTAGGCGACGCGGGGTCCAAACGAGATCGGCTTCGAGCGACCAGGGTCCGTCGTGGAGGAGCAGGGTTGGCAGGAAGGCCGCGAGTTGGAAGCCGTACCGGGTGGATTGCTGGAACAGGGACACGGGTCCGTCGAGCTCGACCAACAGGTCGGAACCTTCGGTTTGCGCTCGGTGGATCAGCTGGTGAAAACGCGCTTGCCGTAGGAATTGTCGGATGCGGGCCGGGCTCGGGTTCGGCAGCCGGATCTGGACCTGGGTGGCGGCGAGCAGCAGGCCCTGGGCGAGCGCAACATTGTACCGATCGAGGAGCCAAGGCACGGTGGGGGCGTCGAACGACAGGATCTGGTGCGCCTCCCTGAGATCGGCGTACAAGGACGCCTCCAAGTGACTCGGTTCGATGGCCCGGCGAACCGCGACTTCGGAGAGGATGTCCGCGGCGACCACGCGGCCGAGGGGGCCGGGCTCGAAGGCGATCGGCCCGCGTTCCCGAGCAAGCGCGAACACCTCGGCCCTCAGCGCGACGGGGTCGAGCTGTGGATCTGGGGCGGACGCGACCTTGTCGGCACACAGCTTGGCGAGACCGTCGAGGAGCTTTCGGTCTTGGACCAGCGGACCGAGCTCCGCGATTTCTTCATCGAGCGCGCCGAGCGTCCTCCGTTGGGCGGCTGCCTCGACAAACCGGCCGAGGATCTCGGCCGCGAGGACCCGTAGGTCCGGATCGCTCGGATTGACCCACCGCGGGACGAGTTCGTTGCCGCGGCTTCGGGCGCGGACCAGGGCGAGGGGAAGCATCGCCTAGACCTCGACCACCTGCCGCCACATGTTCAGGATCTCCGTTGGAAGATTCGAGGCATGGATCGCCGCGCGATACCTCGCCGGGGCACCGGCCGCGCCCCACACTGCAGGCAGGACCCATCCGAGGAAGCCCTGAAGCGCCGGATGCGGCGCCCCGAGCTCAGCGAGGCTGGTGGTGATCTCGGCGAGGCGCTCCACGCCGTCGGGCCGGGCGGCGATCGCTTGGGCAAGTCCGATGGCCAGCCAAGCCCCAAAGTCGGTGGGGAAACCGCCCTCTGGGCTCATGCACAACAGCTGCAGCCAGCGAGCGTGTTCGAGCCCACTCCAAGCCTCCGAGGCGCCGAGTCGCTGGGCGGCCTCCCAAGCGACGGCCATCAGGTCGTCGGTCTCCGGGGGTTCACCGGTCACTCCGGTGACGGCAGGCTCGAGGATCTCGGGCGGAAAGCGGTCAGGGGTCGCCGAGGCCACGGCCATCCAGGGCCACACGGCGGACCGGCCGGGAAGCTGGGCGAAGGCGAGGCACAATTCCGCGAACTCTGGGTCGGGAAACCAAACCTCGCGGATCGCGTCGACCAGGTGGTCCCGGGCCTCGGCCTCCAGGGCGGGTAACCCGGCGGAAAACCGGCTGATGGCGAGAAACCGCGCGTAGGCGGAGGGGAGCGTCGCCGCGTGGATTCGCTCGGCGTCGGCCCAGAGGGGGTCTTGCGGCCCTGTGGTGGCAGCGGTGAGGAATCCGGGGAGGGCGTCGAGGGGGAGGTGCCCGATGGCGGCGCGGAATTCGGTGGGGTCGTCGTGCAAACGTCGGCGGAGCAGGTCGGTCGTGCGCGCCCCGCCCGGGGCCCCGGCGATCTGGTCGACGAAGCGCTCGAAGAGGGTGTGGTCGCGGCGATCGGCGGGGATCGAGAACCAAGTGACGGCGAGGGGTCGGCCCAAACCGCCTTCGGCCAACTCGGCGGCGAGCGGGGACACGAGAGCCTGGGTCGCGCGCTTGGGATGGCCTGCGTCGGTGAGCGCCTGGATGGCCTCCTGCCAGACAGAGAGGCGGACAGCGACGGCGGCCTCGCGGCGTTTGAGCAGCGCCCGTTCAAGCGCATCGATAGCGGCTTCCCAGTCTACTCCCTCCCGGATCCAGGAGAGCAGTGCCGAGTACCATGCCTCGGTTTCGCCCGTATCGGGGTAGATCGCGGCAAGTGCCTTCACCAGCTCCGGTCGCGGGCGGTTCAGCTTCTCAGTGAGGAGGAGTGCGACCAGCCGCTCCCGGTCGGCGGCCGGCCGGTCGCTGAGGGCCATCCACGGGCGCGGATCGCGCGCTTTCCGAGTTACGGCCAACAGATCGGAGCAGAGGCTCTCGTCCAGCTCGGCCCCGGCGCACAAGCGCGCAACGACCATTCCGACCGCCCGCTCCGGATCCAGGTCGATCCCGTTCGGGATTGGGGCCGACAGGCCCGGCACCCGCAGGCGGAGCAGGCGGCGGATGTCCTCCCCCCAGGCATCTACCTCCTTCCCTGCTTGGGCCACGAAGGCCACCGCCTCGACGGCCTCAGGATCGTTCGCGAGGAGCCGGTTGTGCACGAAATAGGCCACGAGGTCTTCCCCCTCTCCAGGGGGATCCGCCGCGTCGATCATGCGGAACCCCCTCGCTTTCTGGGCGATAAAGGCCACATCGAGCGCGTCGGGGTCGGGCTCCGGTTCGCCCACCGAGAGCCGAAGTCGCTCCCGTCGGGCCGGCGGAAGCGAGGTGAGGAGGGCAAGCATCAGCCATCGGGCAGGATGAGAACCAGAGGCGAGCAGCTCAGGTGCGAGGCGGAGGGCGACCGGCCCTGCATCGGCGCGCAACGCGGCGACGAGCGAGGCGAGGGCTTTCACGGCGAGACGCGCGCTGCCAATCCCGGCCGCGTACCGGATCTGGCTTCGGAGCGGGAGGGGAGCGGGCGCTGGGCCCTCCGAGTCGCCGTCGACGCGAGGATCGAACCACCAGTCCTTCGTCCAGAGCCAGGCTGGATGGCCGACACGGGCAAACTGGGCCTCAGTCACGAGCCGCCAGACGGTTCGGTCACCCTTTCGACGGCACACCGCCCACCTTCCGGGCGATAGCCACAGGCAGCGATCGACCTCGAGCGAGGTGGTTCCCTGATCGAGCCCGACGAGCAGCTTGAGCTCACCGGCACGCAACTCCTCGCCTCCCCGACCGAGGGCCGTGGGATGCGCACCGGAGAGGTCGACCATCAAGCGGGGGAGTCGAAGGGCCATTCCGCCTAGTTGTATCGCGACTCAGGGGGTGGAGGCCTTCTTGATGGGAACGATTCGCACCACGACGCGGTCGTTCTGCACTTGTCCGGAAGGAACGTCGTTCGATGCGATGGGTTCCCAGGCGCCGCGACCGGCGATGGTGAAGCGCTCAGGGGCGACACCGAACTCGGTCGTGAGTCGTGTCGCCGTCCTCGCCGCATACATCAGGGAGAGCGCAACGTGGTCCGGGAATCGCTTGAACTCTCGAGCGGGAATGGACCGATCCGCGGCGTGGCCTTCGACGTTGATCGCGTAATCCGGATGCAGCGTGAGCGCGGTGGCCAGCAGATCGAGCACCCCGGTCGCCTCAGCGCGGAATTGGCCCGACCACGGATCGGGAAAGAGGAGTGAAACGGGGAAGACCAGGAGCGTGGTCTTGCCGTCGCGGCTCACCCCGACCTCGCCGCCCGCGAACACGCCCGTCAGTGCCGCAAACAGCGTGTCCGGGCGATCCGAACTCGCACAATCGACCTGCAGTCGCTGCACGGTGGCGTTCAGGGCGACCACTTCGCGCTCGAGCTGGCCGACGAGCCTGGAGCGCTCCGGGTTGCCGTGCAGACCGCAGGCGGCGAGAGCGGCGAGGATCATCATCCGAGCGCCGAGCCGGCCTCGACGGCGATGCAGCTGTCGAGCCCCCAGTCGTCGGCGTGCACCGATTTGATGTTCTGGGTGGCCCGGCCACTGCCGCGGACGTCGAGCCACCGCCGCACCCAGCGCCGCACCGGTTCATCGAAGCGCCATTGCCAGCCAGTGGGCGTGCGGATTCGGGCCTTCTCCATCCACGCCAGGTGGATGGGCTCCTCCGCCACCGGGCGGTGCGCATGCTGCCCGGTGGTGAAGACCACCCGCCCCGTGTCGTCGGTCCCGATCGGTCCCGAATCGGGCGGGCGACCAATGGCATTGGCCCAGTCCAGCATGTCCTGCAGGTCATCGGGCACTGCGTGGCGCAGGGCGAGCGCGGCGAACGACAGCCCGCACGCGGCTGCGTCGTTGGTCGCACGGTGTGCGCCGTCGAGCCGGATCGAGAGGCGATCCGCCACATCGACCAGTTTGTGTCCCCGCGCGTCGGGGAAGCAGCGCATGGACAGGTCGACCGTGTCGACCTCGGCGAGCGGTTCGGGCCAATGTTGCCCGACCCGCAGGAACTCCTGGGTGAGGAACGCCAGGTCGAACGGGTAGTTGTGGGCTACGGTGATCGCGTTGGCGAGGAGCTGTCTTACGGTGCCAGCGATTTCCGAAAACGTGGGTTGTCCGGCGACATGCTGGTCCGAGATGCCGGTGAGCTCGGTCACTTTGCGCGGGATGGGGATCTGGGGGTTCACCAGCCAAGCGTGATCGGTGCGATGCTCCACGTGGCCGTCGGGGCCGAGGTGGAGGACCACCGCCGCGAACTCGATGACTCGGTCACCAGCGAACGGCTCAAGTCCGGTGGTCTCGGTGTCAAAGGCTACGATGGGAAGAGTCTTCCACCTCATAGCAGTGCGGTGATCGCCGCGCGTGCTGCGGCTTGGGCCTCGTCGCGGTGGGTGAGCCATTCGACGTGGGCGTCGGGTCCCACTCGGTTGCTGATTCCGAGCACGGCGACAAAGGGGATTCCGGCCTCCTTGCAAGCGTGGGCGACCGCGTAGGCCTCGAGGTGTTCCACCGTCCACCCGTCGGCGAAACGGCGGGCGAGGGCGAGGTCGGTGGTGATGGCCCCGGTGGTCAGCACGTTGTGTCTCGGGCTGGGCAGGCGGGCCAGCAGCCCCGGGTCGGCCTCGATCGTCACGGGTTGCCGCGGCACGTACCCGAGGCCCATGGCGGCGACTCCCCAGGAGAGCCCCACCCGCTGGGCGGCGACTGCTGAGCCGATCGCGGGCCCGCCTTCATAGGATCCGCCCGTTCCCACGAGCACCACGGCGCTGGGCTTCAGCCGCTCGAGGAGCACAGCCGCTCGGGCCGCGGCGACCACCGGTCCCACGCCGACGACTTCGCCCGGCAGGTCTCCGAGTTCCTCGCGCGCCGCCGCCAGCACCAGCATCTCGACGCCCTCGGGGCTGTGTACCTCGAAGCAGGTCGGCGCGTCGAGCGAGGCACGGTGGGATAGTGTTCGCAGGGGGGCGGATGGGAGCCGGATCGGACGACGCGGTGACCGCGATCGCGGGCCGCTTCTCGGTCAGCCCCCGACCCCAGCAGGTCGACGCGATCCGCGCGGGGATCGCGCGTCGGGATCAACTCGTCGTGCTCCCGACCGGCGGGGGAAAGTCGCTCTGCTATCAGGGGCCGGCGTGGGTGCACGCGGCGCGGGGCGAAGGCACCACCGTGGTGATCTCGCCCCTGATCGCCCTCATCGACGACCAAGTCGCGCGTCTCCTGCGCCTCGGGATCCCCGCGATTGGGCTGCACAGCGGGATCCGGTTCGCCGATCAGCGCTCCCTGCTCGCCCGTGCCGGCGACGCCGCGCTGCTCTATGTGTCGCCAGAAAGGGCTGTTTCCGCTGGATTCCGTCGCTGGATCACCCAGAACCGAGTCGCCGGGCTCGTGGTGGACGAAGCGCACTGCATTGCCGAATGGGGGCACGACTTTCGACCCGAGTACGCTCGGATCGGCGAACTTCGATCGCTCGTACCCGCGCCGGTGGCCGCATTCACCGCCACCGCCACCCCGCGGGTGCGCGACGAGATCCGGACCAGTCTCCACCTCGTGGAGCCCTTCGAGTGTGTCGGAGATTTTATCCGGGATAACCTTGCGTTTTCTGTCGAGCACCACCGCGGGGACTTGGCGAGGTTGGCTCGGCTCGTCGCGCTCCTCGACGAGCACGGACTCGGGCGGGGAGCCGTACCCGGGCGCGCAGTGGTCTACGCGAGCACCCGTCGTCGCGTGACCGAGGTGGGCGAGGCGCTGCGTAAGCTTGGCTTTAAAGCTGGATGGTATCATGGCGGGCGCACCGACGGGGCTCGCAAGCGGGCCGCCGACCAGTTCGATGCCGGTCGGCACACGGTTCTGGTGGCGACCTCGGCGTTCGGGATGGGCATCGACCATGCGGATGTTCGCTTGGTCGTTCACCTTCAAGCCCCGGGCACGTTGGAGGGGTATTATCAGCAGGCCGGTCGCGCCGGTCGCGATGGTAAAGATTCGCATTGTATCCTATTTTTTGGCCCATCCGATGCGCTGATTCAGGCGCGCCTCCGGGGCGCTTGGCCGGGGGCGGCGGCGGGCTGGGACGCGCTCGAGGCGTACGCGTGGGGCACCGGATGCCGCCAGGCCGCGTTGTCAGCTTGGTTCGAACCTTTGCGCGCGGTGCCCCCGTGTGGTGGCTGCGACGGGTGTCGTGAGCCCGCGCGCGTCGCCGACGTGGTGGTGCGGGAGCGGCAGGATGCGACGGAGCGTCGGCGCGTTCGGAACACCCGCGTCCGGGAAGCCGCGGCCACGCCGGTCGCGGACCACGAGAGGGAACAGATCGTGGCGTTTGTCGATAGCCTTCGGCGTCCGGTCAGTCGAAGCGCGCTCGCCGGAGGCCTGCGCGGGAGCCGAGCGCGTCGGCTGATCCGGCTGCAGATCCCCCAGAATCCGCACTTCGGGGCCCTCGCGCACCTTCCCGAGCCCGCACTCCTGGTGGCGATCGACGCCCTGCTCACGTTGGGGCGCCTCGCGCCTCGGGGCAAGAAGTACCCAACGGTCTGGCTGCCTGGAAAGCCGGTTCGGAGTGGGACGGCCCGCCCGCGCACCGCCGTCGGTGGCCTTGCGGCCGCGTTGCGCTCCTTTCGGAAGATCGAAGCCCGACGTCGGCGATGGAAGGCCTATCAAGTCTTCCCAAACGCCACGCTTCAGGCGCTCGTGGAGGTGCGACCGACGGAGGTGGGGGCGCTCTTCGACATCCCCGGCCTCGGGTCGAAGCGGATCGAGAACTTCGGCCAGAAAATCCTGGAGATTATTGCGGCGTCGCCGCTTTCAGGGCGGTCGCCACCATCTCCGGCGTGATGACCTCGGGAAGGGGGATCGGCGCCTGGGTTCGATCTGCAGGAATCACCACGTAAAAGGGCACCCCCGCCTTTCCAAAGCGGGTCAGCCACTCGGTGATCACCGGATCTCGCACCGTCCAGTCGCCCTTCAGCGGGACGACGCGGTTTGCCTTCATGGCCTGGCGGACCGTGTCGGTGCTGAGGACCGTCTTCTCGTTGACCTTGCAGGTCAGGCACCAGTCGGCGGTGAAGTCGATGAAAACAGTGTTGCCAGCGGTGGCATCGACCGCTGCAGGGCTGAAGTCCTGCCACGGCACGCCGCTCTCGTAGGAGAGTTCGGTCTGGGCCACCGGGGTGCGATCGCAGTCTACGGCCTCCGCGTACTGCAGATCGAGGAAGAACCATCCGCCGCCGGTGGCGACGCCGAGTGCGGTGGCCAGGGCTCCGGCGTGCTGCCCTCGGGTGGCCAGTACTCCGCCCCACCGGCCGTAGATCCAGCAGGCGAGGGCTATTACGAGCAGGAACACCAAGAACCAGGTCGTGCGGTCCGAGCCGATCTGCGAGGCGAGCACGCCGACCAGCCAGATCGCCGTGGCCACGAGCGAGAAGCCGAGGAGCTGCTTGAACCAGTCCATCCACTCGCCCGGCTTCGGCATGAACGAGTAGAGCCGAGGAATGAACGCCACGACGGCGAACGGCGCGGCGAGTCCGAGCCCGACGCTGCTGAAGATGGCGACCAACTCCGGGGTCGGGGCGGCAAAGGCGAACGCGACGGCGGTTCCCAAGAACGGCGCGCTGCAGGGAGTCGCCAGCAGGGTCGCGAAAACGCCGGTAAAGAAGTAGCCGATCGCCCCTTCCTTCGTCGATGCGCCGCTCGCGGTCTCGACGCCGAACGCGGGGATCTCGAACACGCCGAACAGCGACAGGCCGAAGGCGAACGTGATTGTCGCCAGCCCGGCGACGTAGGGCGGGTACTGGAATTGGGACCCCCACCCGAGGTCGATGCCGAACGCGACGCGGGCGACGACGATCGACGCGGCGAGTGCCCAGAAAGAGGCGAGGATTCCGATGCTGTAGGCGATCGCTGCGGTGTGCCGTTGGCGCGGCGCGATGTCGGCCTGCTCGACGAGGCCGTAGAGCTTGAGCGTCAAGACGGGGAGTACACAGGGCATCACGTTGAGGATGAGGCCCCCGATGAACGCGAAGAGCAGGTTCATCGCCAGCCCGCCGTTCGCGGCCGGCGCGGCGACGAGCGGCGCAACCACCGCGGGGGGCGTCGGGGTCGAAACCGCAGCGGCCGTGCCCGCTGCCGCCCAGGGAAGGGGTGCCTGGACCTCGGTTCGTACGAGCGAATCCCCCACCTGGAGCTGCACCAAACCGCCAACCTGCTGGTTCGTCGGCAGGGGGTCGGGCTCGAGCGCATCGCCCTTGACCACCACCAGCACGCCGCCGTCCACCGCGGTGATCTGGATGGGGTTGTCGGTGGCGAGCATCCAGTCGGGTGCCACGATCGGGGTGAAGGTGGGCCACGCGGCGCTCCCCGGGGGGAGGTGGATCGGGCCGTTGGCGCTCTTGATGAGAAACTCGGCTCGGAACGGCTCGTTCGGGTGCACGGCGGGCACCGAGAGACTCGACACCACGGTGAGCCCGCTCGCCGCTATCGGCACCGGGTGCTGAGACGTGAAGTGGGCGAAGAGGGGGGCCCAGGGCGCGTCGACCGGGGGAGTGCCCGCCGCGACGACCTCGATGGGAAGGGTGAGGTCGGCGGATCCGGGGATGCAGCTGCTCTCGCACACGAGCCAGCTGGCCGAGGCCTTGACCTCGTGGCGGCCCGGCGCGGCTTCAGCGGGAACGACCAGGTCGGAGACGAGGAGCACCTGATCGTCGTAGCCGAAGGAGACGATGCCCTCGGCCTCGAAGCGTTGAGGCACCGGGTAGACGTGGGGGCCCACCGTGAATCCGGCAGGGGCCTGCCAAATGATGTCGGTCGGTAGTCCGATGTCGCCGGGGGACTTCCAGTAGGTGTGCCAGTTCTTTTGCTGGAGCAGGTGAAGGCCGATCCGCTGAGTGGTCCCGGCGGCCACCGCGGTGTGCTCGAGCAGGAGGCGCGCCTGCACCGGATGCGGCTTCCCGCCGGGCGCTTTGTTCTGGGCGATGGCCGACGAGGGAAGGCTCGAGAAGTCCACGCTCGGGGCGACCGGTGGAGGGGGAGAGGCCCCGCCAGCGGCCAGCGTCGTCGTCGCGAGGAGAAGGAAGGACGCAGGGTTCATGGCGCCTCTCTATCCTGTGGGCTCCCGATCGGGAGGCAGGTAAGATTTCTCCTCGATCAGGGTCGATCCAAAATCGAGGTTTATCGAACGCTTTAACTGTGACCTCGTGTCGTTCAGGCGATACACGGATCGGGCGAGGGCAATGAAGGCCTCATCGAATGCACCGGATCGCTCGTGGGCGCGCAGGAGGTCTTCGACTTCCCAAAGTGCCTCATTGACCGCGCACAGGCGCTCCCAAGCGGCAAGCGATGGGATCGCCGGCAGACCGGCGCCATTCCAGGCCTCGCCTAGCGCAGCGGCCTCGCGCGTGGCGTTTGCGCGGGCCTCCGGGGTCGGGAGTCGCGCCTGCTTGATCGCAAGGATGGACAGGCGATCCACGACGTCGCCCAGGGGGCACTCGACTTGCATGGCGACCGTCCTCCGTGCGCAGCCTAGCCTCGGTGACTATGGACTGCCCGGGGGATGATGGTCCGCGTCCTGCTCCTGCTCGCCGCCTGCGGCTCCCCGTGGGAGGAGTCCATCGAGGATGGACTCCGCCATCTTTCGGGCAACTTTCGCACCGACGGCAGCGGGGAAATCGAGGTCGATTTTCGAGTAGACGAAGGGGAGACGGCGTTTGCCGCGGTCGCGCAGGCCACGCCCTTGCGAACGAATTTGCCGCGGCTCGCGGGGCCCGACGGCATGCTGTTCGAGGCCGACACCCAGTCCGCCTACTTCTTGACGAACGCCGGCTTCGTGAGCCCGGTTTCCGTGCTGTCGTGGCCCATCCTCGACGGCGATCCGCCGGTGGTCGAGGGCGAGTACGCGGTGGCCGTTGGAACCCTGGCTTCCGAAGCACTGGCCTACGAGCCTGGGGATTTCACGGTGGACGTGTGGCTCAAGTCCGATCCCGAAGCGGAGTCCGGCGCGGTGCAGGTCCGGCTGGTCTGGACGGCCGGGCTCGCTTCAAGCGACTCCTCGGCGGCGTTCGACGCTGCTTTTGCGATCTGGGAAGAGGTCTACGCCGCGAAGGGGCTCGCGGTCGTTCGGCTCGCCGACGCGGACTGGGACGGCGCGCCGATCGGTTTGCCCGGTGAAACCCCAGAGGGTTGGCTCGGGATGTCGGGCGAAGGACCGCCGCGGGTTGTGAATCTCGTCGTCGTGGAGTCGATCGACGGCATGGCCCAGGCGTACGGGCTCGCGGGCGGTATTCCAGGTCCGCCGGGGGCCACAGCGGCCAGCGGCGTGCTGGTCTCGCTCGGGCTCGGCGCAGGGGTGGATGGCACGTTCTCCGCGCTCGAAACCCGCCTCCTCGCGGAGACCCTCGCGCACGAGACCGGGCACTACCTGGGCCTGTTTCACCCCGTGGAGATCGGGTGGCTCCAATGGGACGCGCTGGACGACACCGATGCCTGTGTGACCGAGGCGACGTGTGAGGCCACCTTCGCCACGAACCTGATGTTTCCTTACCCTGTCTGCGACCTTCGCGCCTGCACGCCTCAGGACCAGCTCACCGGGGCGCAGGGGCGGGTTGCGAACCGGCACGTCCTGGTGGACTGAGGCGCGCCACCCGTTCGCGAAGCCCGCGGTCGTCGCGGGCGTCCCACCCCGGGGTGGTGGTCGCGAGGAGGTGGTCGTGCGCGGCGTCGAGGATCGGGTCGCGCCCGCAGCGGGACTGGTGCCGGATCGCCGCGGCCTGGGCCGCGGGGCGCAGCGCGTCGGCGGCGTCGCGCACGTGCCACAGGGCGTCGTCGGCGGGCATCGCCAGGAGTCGGGACCAGTGCTCGCGCGCTGCCTCCAGGCGCGGGTGGTCTCCCCCGACCGAGGCCAGAAACTCGAACATCGGCTCGTGGAGCCCCAGTTTGGCGGCGTCTTTCCAGGCCTGGGTGCACAGCACGTTGTGCCCACCTTCCCACGCCTCGCACACGATCATGTCGCGCAACAACCTGGGTAAGACCGAGAATTCTTCGATCGCGCCGTTGCCCCCCAGGACCTCGATGGCGTCCCGAATGCCGCGCGTCGCGGCGATCGCGGTCCAGTACTTGTTGAGGTTCACGAGCATTCGCCAGGCGCCGGCCTCGACCGGGCTCGCGGTCCGTAGCGCCAGCCGATCCGCAACATCCGCCAGGAGGAAGGTCAACCCTCGGGCCGCGATGGCCTCGGTCCGAAGGCCGGCGAGCAGGCGGGCGACGGTGGGAAAGCTTCCGATCGGCTTTCCAAAGGCCAGACGCTCCTCGGCGTAGATCGCCGCCTCTCGAAACGCCCGCTGCAGGCCGGCGGTGGAGCACACCGCGTTGTACAGCCGGCTCGTGTTCAGCACGACCTCGACCGTCTGCCGGAAGTCGCCGACGCGCCAGGCCTCGGCGCCGCGGAAGTCCAGCTCGGCGCTGGCCATGGATCTAGTTCCAAGCTTGTATTTCAGCCTCCGGATCTCGAAGTCGTTCACCCTGCCGTCGTCGCGGAGGCGCGGCACGACGAACGCGTCGACCCCGCGCGTTCCGCTCGGGGCGCCCTCGGCGCGCGCGCTGACGAGGAACAGCTGCGCATCCACCACCGAGCAGAACCACTTCTCGCCATGGAGCGTCCACCGGTCGCCCGCAGGCCGCGCGATCAAGGCGTTGGCGCCGACGTCTGAGCCCCCCTGCACTTCGGTGAGGAACTGGGCCCCGTGGTAGTGACGGCGGTAGTCCGGGTCGAGCAGGCGCTCCAGCCAGGCGGGCGCGCGTGGGCAATCGGAGGCCTGGAGGATCTTGATCAACCCGGCGGTGCACGCCATGGGACAGGCGTGGCCGGCCTCGCCGTTCTGGGCGAACAGGTACAGCAGCGCCAGGGTCTCCAGCTCGCTGCCGGGCGCGGCGTACCGAGACATCGGCCCCGCCGCGTAGGCGAGCTGTCCGATCTCGTGGTACGATGGGTGAAATTCGACGGTTTCGATGCGGTTTCCTTGCCCGTCCCAGCGCCGGAGGCGCGGCAGGTTTTCGTCGCGGTTGGTCTCGCGGGCCAGCGCGTCGATCCGGCGAGCGGAGACCGTGCCAAAATGGGCGAACGGAGCACGGTCCAGTGCAGGTCGGTACGTCGCCAGGATCGCGTCGAGGTGGGGGTCGTCGCCATACCAGTCGTCGCCAACCCGGCTCGACCACCGGGCGAACGCGGCGCGCGCTTCGTGGGTGTGCATTCGGCGATGCTACTCGCCCGTCCACGCCGTCGCCAGACCGAGCTGGTGCACGGTCCGCGCGAGCGCCATTCGGCCGAGCACCGGTGCGACCCGCCGCACGATCGGCCATTCCCGCCGAACCCCAGACGCGATCCGCCACAGGTCGTCGCGTGGCGGGAACGGCGTCGGTCGCTGCTCCATGGTGGGGCGCACACTCCACGGACCGAGGACGCCACTCGCCACCAGGCGGCCGAGGTCCCGGGTGCTGAGCGTGCGCGCAAACCGGGCGAAGAGAGCGGACGCGGTGAACAGGCCCCCCCATCTGCGCTGCCAGGCAGCGGCGTATCCCGCTGGGCCTCGGCCATCGGCGAGGCAGTCGGCCAGGAGCCGCGCTGCGACGAGCTGGGCTCCGATGCCCGATCCATGCGCCGCGTACACCTGGCACGCGGCGTCGCCGATCAAGGCGAGTCGGCCCTCGGCGAGTCGTCGTCGGGGTGTCCGGAGGGGGATTGCCCGCGATCCCCCAAACAGACGCTCCCCGATCCACGGGTGGGCGCGGACGAAGTCGGCGAGCAGGACCGTACCCGCGGGGACCCCGTCGGCGGGTATGCTGCCCGCCAGCAGGCTGACCTCGTCGCCGAGCCAGTGCACGGCGACGATGGAGTAACCGCCGGCGACGGAGGTAAACGTCGCATGGTCGCCGCGCTGGATCCCGACCCGCGCTGCCCACGCGGCGGCGCCGGCCGGATCCGAGACGCGTCGAACCTCCTGCGCGGCGACGCAGAGATCCCGGGGTTCGACGTTCGCTTGCGCCATCAGCCCGGCGCCTCGAAGGCCGCTCGCGTCGACGACCCACCGGGCCCGAACGACTCCTTCGGACGTGGCCACCGCGCCTTCCTCGCCCCAGCCGGTGACCGCAACGTTCGCGCGCAGCTCGGCGCCGGCCGTCGTCGCGTCGGCACGCAGTCGGTCGGCCAGCAGTCGCATGTCGACCGCCGCCGTCTCCCGGTGCGCAACGACGACGCGTTCCGGTCCCCAGCCGACGATCAGATGGACCGCGCCGCTCGGTCCGCGGAGCTCGGGCGCACGAGGTCGAGGCACATCCCCCTCATCGAAACACCAGTACGGGACGCCGTTGACCCACTGTGCCCCTGCCGTTTCCAGGGGACCGCGTTCGAGCAGGCACACGCTGAGGCCGCGCCGCGCGGCCGCCCGGGCCACTGCAGCGCCCGCCGTGCCGGCGCCGATGACCAGCACCTCCGTGTCCAGCCGGTCCTGGGTCGACAAGGTTACTGGGCCCCGCTGCGAGGTCTCCATGCGCCCGTTCCGCTCCGCCTTGTTGGTTGTCCCGTTCCTGGCACTGTCTAGCGCGGAGGCCAAGAAGGACAAGAGCACGCCCTCCGACCA
>CANLGQ010000065.1 GCA_947490265.1 Pseudomonadota bacterium
AGGATCACCGCGAACAGACCCTGCAGCCCCGTTCGGAGGGCCGGATCCAGGGAAGGGCGACCGTGCCGGGCCACGAGCTCGTCGAGGACGCTGCGGCCGTCCCAGGCCTTCTGCTGGCCCTTGTGGTAGAGGCCGGCGAGCTTCCGAGCGAGGTCCGGCGCCATCGGCGACTCGAACATATCGAGGGGGAGGGGGACGTCTTGCCGGATCCCGCGCAAGAGGTCGCGCTCGCGAGTGGGGGCGCCGAGCAGGCGACGGGCGGTGGAGCGGATCATGGGAGTCCCTCCTGCCCGAAGTATACCCGGGTCAGAAAGCCCCGGGCGAGTCTGTGCGGAAGGCGTTTGCGGTCTGTGCGCGGGCGACGTCGCGCGGCGGGTGCTCGCCACCGTTCGGGCGCCAGAAGCGGACGCCTCGGCGCGGATCCGGGCCGATCTGTCGCGCTACCCGAACAGGGCAGTGAGCGGGTCGACCCGCAGGTCCGCGATGTCGTCGTCGATCCCGAGGTCGGTCAGGAGCGCCCGGAAGATGTGCTCGGGCTTGGGGATCTCGCCCGCCGGGTCGTACTGACCGGTGGCGAGGTCGAGCGCCTGGGGCGCCATGCCGACGTCGGACGATCGGCCGAGCACGCGACCGCCGACGATGCCGCCTCCGGCGAGGAAGCAGGCGTTCGTGAGGCTGTGGTCGCGGCCGCTGTTGCTGTTGCGCAGGGCGGTGCGAGAGAACTCGGAGAACCCGACGATGACCGTGTGGTCGAGCCAGCTCTCGCCGGTGCCTTGGTACTCGCGCTCGTCGAGGTCGGCCATCAGCGCGGCCACCAGGTCGAATCCGGTCTGTTGCCGCGGCCCCTGGTCGCGCTCCCAGTCGTCGTAGTGGGTGTCGAGCCCGGTCGCGACCGTGATCGAGACGGTGCGGCTGATCCCCGAGGTGATGGCGGTGGCCGCCATGGCGGCTGCGGCGTTGGGGGTGGATAACGCGTAGGGGGAGATGTTGTATCGGGCGCGCAACGCCACCATCTCGGGCGTCGACAGGTTGAAGTCGAAGAGCGCCTCGAGCCCTTGCCCGACGAGGTCGCGGGCCGAGTTCCGGAAGCCGTACGAATCCGTCTTCCACGTCGAGGCCATCGAGGCGGGGCACGCGGCGTGTTGCGCGAACAGGGCGGCGATCCGTTCGCGCTCCGCGGTGGAGAGGTCGAACTCGCCCGGGCGCAGCACCCGGAGGAGGTCATCGACCGACGAGACGCGAAGTGCCGTGGCGAACGCCGGTTGATCGGCGTTGTACGTCTCGCAGTTCATCGCCAGGCTGGGGATCGGGTTCGGCTCGCCGTTCTGGGCGGCGAGGATCGTGTTCATCGACGAGCCGCGTGCCAACAGCCCCGAGGGCGGCTTTCCGGTGAGAAACCGCCTCAGACCAGCCTCGTGGGTGAGGGTGTCCATGCTCATCCCGCGGACGATGCACACCCGGTCGATCCAGTCCGCCAGATCGCCGAAGTACGGACCCACCGCAATGCCGTTCCCGAGGTCGATCGGCCTCTTTCCCTGCTCGAACAGCTGGTCGTAGGCGGGCTCGATGAAGGTGTCGAGCTTCCGGTCGCTGGTGAAGATGTCGGGATCCCGGGGGTCGAGGCCGAGCAGCACGTCCCAGCCGCCCGAGAAGTTGCAGAAGAGGTAGTACTTGTCGGCGAGGTCGGGGTTGGTGCCGGCCAACGCGAGGCGCGCGGCCGTGCCGAGGCCGCCGAACAGGGTGAGGCCCCCGCCGAGGGAGAGCGCGCCGGCCAGCGCGTCGCGTCGCGAAACGGTCAAAGCGGCCTCCCTAGTACGCGTAGAAGTCGGGGTGGGTGAACAGGGCGACACAGACGGTCGTCCACGCGCGCCGGGTGTCGCCGCCGACGTGCTGGGTGCTCTCGAAGAGGAACGTCCACGGCTCGAGCTGCGGCTCTCCCGGGAGGACCTTCCGACCATGCCAGCGCAGCAGCGCCGCCGCCAGGTTCTCCTCGATGGCGTCGGGGTTCGACTCCCAGGTGTCGCCGAGGGTGGCGTGAACCAGCAGCGCGGTGCCGGCGGCCGAGGCCTCCCGGTCGAGGATCCCCTCGCAAGTGGCGGTCGCCGCGTCGTCGAGGAACTTCTGGAACAGAAGGTTCGGGGTCAGATCTTCGGTGGTAGACGCGATGTGATCGGGCTTGCCGAGGGTCGCGGCCAGATCGTCGAACATCACCACGTCGTCTTCCATCCAGACGATGCCGCCGGAGACCCGCTCCATGCTGGCCTTGAGCTGGTCGACGTTCATGCGGTGGGGGGTGCGGGCGACCGGATCGCCGTCGCTGAGCGGGGCCGCGACGGGTGCTTCGAACCCGCCGCCGGGGATCGTCGGGGTCGTGGGCGGAGGGTCCGAGGGCGATCCGCTGGGGGCATCCTGGCAGGCCAGGAGGAGGAGGGGGGCGGCGAACCTCACTGGACCCTCCGGTAGTCGTCGGACGACACCACGGCGCGAACCAGCGCTTTGTAGTCGAAATTCGAGGTGGTGAAGGTGGTGGCGAGGGAGTCCACCCAGGCGTCGTCGGCGCTGGTCAGCGGGCGCCCGAGGAGCCAGCCCGCGGTGCGGGTCGCGACGCAGCGGGGGAGGCGTCCGTCGGCGATCCCGGTCTCGACCAGCAGCTCCGGTCCCTGCTCGACGTGGAGCTCGAGGCCGGGACTGAGGAACTCGTACGCCTTCATCCAGCCGACGAAGGGCGACTCCTCTTCGGAGAGGACGTCGGTGACGTAGTAGCGGACGCACACGTCGGGGCAGGAAGCGCCGCTCTCCCCACACACGGCACAATCGGCGTCGTAGGGTTCGAACTCGGCGGGATCGAGCCAGGCCGCGCCCGACGGGCTCCACCGACCCCAGTAGGCCGCAGCGGGCTCGAGAAGCGCGTGGCAGTAATTGCACCCGGCGCGTTCGGACAAATCCAGGGTGGCGGCGGCGTCGGCCACGTCGGGCAGGCCGCCTTCGGGGGCCACGAACGGCTGGCACAAGAAGTCGTTCCAGAAGCGATTGGCGCGGGCCCGGTTCGTCATGAAGCGGAGGAGATACGCCGGCGAGGTAAACACGCCGCTGTGCTGGTCTCCGAGCGGCACCTCGACCCAGGTGTCCACGTCGGTGAACGCCAGATCCGGGAGCACGCTGACGTCGATCGGCGCTTCGGTGAACCGGATCGCGCCAGGGACGCCCGTCTGGTAGCGAAGAAAGTAGCTGAGCGGCCCGTTCACGAAGCCGGTCTTCCCCGTCAGCAACTCCAGGTAGCTGCGGTCGTTGTTGATCATGGCCTCGACGCGGTTGTCGACGTCGGTGCCCATCGCCTCGAGTACCGTGCTGCCCTCGGTGCCGTAGTGACCACACCACCGCAACTCGGGCCCGCACCCGCACCCCGGATCGAGATAGGCCTCGGCGGCCCCGCAGTCGAGCCCGATCGGGCTGGTCTCGACGGCGCGCGCGTCGTAGGCGCACACCTTCACCTGGGTGTCGGGCGCCCAGTACGGGCTGACCCAGACGTAGCCCTCCTGCACGTCGCCCTCGGCGTCGAAGGTGACCACCGGCTCCCCGTCGGGGCCGAAGGTCGCCGGGGCGGTTCCGCAGGTCTGATCTTGCTTTCCCCGGTACGGGAGGGTGCTGTTGCGCTTGTAGTAGATGTCGACGTTCACGGACAGCATCGACGGGGTGCCGATGAGCGACTGGTTCGTGACGTTGTTCCAGAGGAGGTCGCGGTGATGCCGCACGACCTGGGCGGCAAAGTCGGGCGTGTCGAGCCAGGCGTCGATCACCGCATCGGGGACTTCGCCCGTCGCGTCGAGCAGGTCATAGTCGGAGACCTCGGGGGCCACGCCGCGCAGGTCGAGCGAGAGCGCGCGTAGGAACTGCGCTCCGGCGAGGTACTCGGAGTCGGGGGGGCAGGTTGGATCGTCCTGTGCCGACGCACCGGCGACCAGCAGCCCCAGCAACGCGATCATGCTTGCTCCGTCGCCGTGACGATACCATAGGCTCGCGACGGAGCCCCCGGTGCGCGCGCCTCAGGGAAAATCTGCGTCGCCCCAAGCGAGGATCAGCTCGCGTTCGGCTTGCGGGAGACCGTCGCTGTCGCCGAACGGCATGGGCTCGGCGAGCGTCTCCTCGGGGTACACGGTGCGGTCGACGATGCTCGCGTAGAACGTGATCCAACTCTCCTTGGTGTCGAGCGGCGTCGCGTTGCTGCCGGCGCCATGGCACGCTGCGCAGCGCAGCTCGAACAGCGGCTCGACGTCGGCGAGCCACGTCGCGACCTCGGAGATCAGGCGGATCTCCCGACCGACGGCCGCCGTCTCGCCGTCGCCGAAGGCCGCCTCGGCGGCGAGCCACCAGGTACCTCCCCCCCACGCGGGCGGATCGACCGCGTCGCCGGCGAGCGGGTTCGCCCCCTCGTGGCCTTCGCTGCACCAGGCGCCCGGGACGCAGCGGGCGAGCGTCCAGGTCACTTCGGCGGGGAGCTCGGGACCGACGAGCGACACCGTCGTGGCGACTTCCCTGGCTTCACCGGGTAAAATACCGAGGATGCCCAACGGGCGCCCAACCGTGGTGCGGGTGAGCGCGTCGGAGCGCCGGGCGATCAGGCGTCCGAGGTCGTCGACCGTCCAACCGGTCGGGAGGCCGCGGCCGTCGGCGCCCGGTCCAACCGTGGTCTCGGTGACGACGTCTCCCGCGACGTGCACCGGGGCGCCGGCGGTCTCCACCCAGACCCCGGGGGCGTAGGGTGAGCCCTCGACCCACCACGCCTCGGCGCCGACGGGCACCTCCCAGACGTCTCCGTTTGCCTCGCGTCGAAACAGGGCCCCACCGGCGGTGAACCACAGGCGACCGCTGTCGTCTACCGCCCAGTCGTCGGCGTTCGCCGCTCCTATCGTTGCGCGCCCCGCGCCGTCGTCGACATCGAGGCCGACCAACGCGCCGTCCGCGCCCTCCACCCAGACCACCGGCCGGGCGCCGACCCGCCCGCCGACCGCGAAGTGCCCGGAGATCGGCTGGTCTTCCCGGTGGAGCTCAGCCAGGACCCCGCTCCGCCAGCGCCACAGCCGGTCGCCCGCGCCGAGCCACAGGTCGCCTTCGAACTCCGCGAGGGTCCGCGGGACCTCCGGGAGCAGTTCGAGGAGCGGACTCGGGCTCGCCAGCCCGTCGCCGCCGACAGTGAGCAGGTCGGTTTCGGTGAGCAGGATCAGCTCGCCCGTGTGCGCCCGGGTGGCGGCCAGCGGGGGGGGAACCGACGGATCGAGGTCGGTGGACGCGCCGTCCGGGCCGATCAGCCGGGGGCCGATGTCCCACACCAACAGCGCGTAGCCGAGGACCGGCGCCGCGGCGGTGGTCGGCCCCGCGACCGACTCGACGGCGGGGGCCGCGGTGGTGACGATCCACGCGGGGGGCGCCGGATCGGGGCCTCCGCCGGGGGGATCGGCCGCTTCGCGCGCACAGGCCAGGACCAGCAACCACACGAGCGGGCGACCTCTCCCGGGATCGTACACCCGCGGCGACGGCGGCGCGACCGGCAACCGGAGGTGGTAGCATCGGCCGGGGGTCCGAATGCGCGGCGGATGGAACGTCAAGCTGTTGCTGGTCGCCGCGTGCGGCGGCGATCCCGTCTCGGACCCCACCGAAACGCCCGTCCCGACGCCGGAGCCGACCGCCGTCCTCCCGCCGACCACCGGCGCCGTCCCCTGCGACCCGCCGCTGGCGTTGACCCCGGCAGCGGCGTTCGCCGAGCCCCACGGGCTGGTCCAGTTCCGGGCCACCGGTGGGACCGGGGCCTACCGCTATCAGGTGGCCGACGGGGCGCTCGGAACCGTGCATTCGGTGTTCGGGAGCTACGTCGCGCCGCAGGACGCTGGGACGGTCGACAGCGTGTTCGTGGAGGACCTGGCCTGCGCCGGGTCGGCCACCGCCTCGGTGGAGGTCGTGCCCCCGCTCGAGGTGCTGCCGCAGGTCGCCACGGTCCTCCCCGGCACGATCTTCTCGCTAGAGGTCTCGGGCGGCTCGGGGCAATTCAGCTGTGCGGCGTTCAGCATCGGTTCGGGCGGAGGGGTCGAGGCCGACTGCGTCTACACCGCCGGTCCCGACGCCGGACTCGACGTGGTGCGGGTGACCGACCTCGGCACGGGTGCGACGCGCGACGCGGCGATCGACGTGGATCCGGGCGCCACCTGGACGATCGCCGGCGGGGAGGGGTGGTACCTGCCGCTTGGCGCCACGCTCGTGCCCGAGGTGGAGGGCGGAAGCGGGATCCTCGACGTTGCGATCGACAGCGGGGCGTCGGTGACGTGGCTCGGAACCGCACTTCGCGGCGACGCGGCGGGGCCGGCCACGGTGACGGTCACCGACCGGTTCGCCGGCTTCTCGGCGTCGATCGACGTCGAGGTCCTCGAGCCCATCGCCCCGCCTTCGAGCCGGTTTGGGCTCCGGAACTTCGCGGGGGAGGTCGAGACCGGCGACATCGACGGCGACGGCTGGGACGACGCGGTGGTGGGATTCCTGGATCTCTCGGTGGACGCCTTCCATGGGGGGGCGGTGCTGGTGTACCGCGGCACCGCCACGGGGCTCGACGACGCGCCGGTGCGGGTGTTCGCCGGGACCTGGGCGTACGACTACCTGGGGCGCTCGCTCCTGCTGCGCGACCTCGACGGCGACGGCCTGCTGGATCTCGCCATCGGGGCCGACGCCACCGATCTCGGCCTCTCAGATCAGGGGGCGGTGTTCGGTTATCGCGGGATCGCGGGTGGGTTCTTCGAAACCGATCCCACCTGGACGTTCCTCGGCAGCCTCGCCCGCGACTGGTTGGGGAGTGCGCTCGCCGCGTGTGACTTCGACGCCGATGGGTACCTCGACCTCGCGATCGGCGGCTTCGGGATGGAGGATCGATCGACCGACACCTACCCGTATGACGTGGGCGGGGTTCAGATCTTCCGGGGTGGGATGACGGGTTTCGGGACCGATCCGGCGGCGATCCGCTACGGGCTCCTGCCCGACGGACTCGGCGGATGGGGTGGCTTCTCGTACACCTACTTCGGGTTGTTCGGCCTCGCGGCGGGCGACTTCGACGGCGATGGTGCCTGTGATCTCGCGCTCGGGAGCTACGCGGCGCCGTGGGACGGGGTCACCGCCGGCGACCCCGGGGTGGTGTTGCTGTACGCCGGAGATCCGGTGACCATTCTGTCGGAGGAGCCGGTAGACGCCTGGGCGGACGAACGGGACTCTGACCCGAGCGGCAACTTTGGCCGGGAGCTCGCGTTCGCGGACTTCGACGGCGACGGGCGCGACGACCTCGTGGCCGCGCACCACGGCGACGACGCGGGCGGCGTGAACGCCGGTTCGGCGAAGATTTGGTTCGGGCAGGACTTCTCCAGTAACCCTCTCGTGCCGCGCCCCCTCGACAGCCCCGATTGGCGGGTCAACGGCCTCGACTGGGACAGCGTGGGCATCGACCTCCACACCGGCGACCTCGATGGCGACGGGGCCCCCGATCTCCTGGTCGGTGCGGTGGCGGGCGACGCGCCGCTGGGGAACTACAACACCGGCACCGTCACTGGGTTCTCGGGCGCCGACCTCGCCGCCGGGGTGGGCCGGCCCTGGTTCACCGCGGCCGGCGACGCCACCAATTATTTCGGGCAGGGGCTCGCCCCGTTGGCCGACCGCGACGGCGACGGCATCCCCGAGATCGTCAGCCTCTCGTCGCACAGCGATGTGTACGGCAACGACGCGGGCGCAGTGGAATTGTGGACCTCGGACGGAACCGTGACGACGCTGGGCTACGCCGGCGAGGCGTCGGGCCACGAGCACGGGCGCGGGGTGGGCTGGTTCGACGCGGATGGAGACGGCGACCTGGATCTGTGGGTCGGCTCCCCGGGGGACGATCACGATCTGCTCGGGTACAACGCCGGTACCGTCCACTGGTACGAGCGGTCCGGGAACGCCGTCGATCTGACCCCCCAGGCGCTCGCGCCCTCGGCCAACGTAGACGGCTACGAGCGGCGCGGTCAGCGGGTGCAGTCGATCGGCGACTTCGACGGCGACGGGTACGATGACCTCGCGATCCTGTCGATCACCGAGAGCAAGCCGACGAGCTTCGACGGGGCGCTGTATGCCAACGCGGACGCGTGTCCGGCGGCGGCTGGGCTCGGGGTGAACACCAGCGCGGTGCGGATCCACCGCGGCCTGCCGGGGGGGATCGCGGCCGACCCGGCGTTCGTCTGGTACGGCGGTCAGGAGCGCGGCTACATTCGGCAGCTCGACGCCGGGGATTTCAATGGCGACGGCCGATCGGATCTGGTGGTGGGCAGCAACCTCTGGAAGATGGCCGACGGGGTGACCCTGGGCGGCGGATTCGCCGTGTTGTCGGGCCGCCGGACTTCCGCGGCGGATGGCAAGACCGAGATCGTGTGCGAGACCGGCGACGTGTTCCTGGCCACGGAGGCCTATGCGTACCTGGGCGAAGCGGTCGCGGCGGTCGGGGACCTCGACGGCGATGGCTGCGAGGAGCTCGCCGTGGGCGCGCCCTACGAAGACGTCAACAACGCGACGCGCTACGACCGCGGCATCGTCCGGGTGCTGTACGGGTGGGGGGACGGCTGCAACGACGGGATCCGGGTGATCTCGCTTTCCGCCGACGTCATCACCGCAAGGACCGGGTTCGGCCTCGCGGGCGGACAGGACATCGATGACGACGGACTTCCCGACCTTCTGGTGGGGGCTCCGGGGTTCCGGGTGGGACTCGACGAGGTGGGCGCGGCCTTCGCGGTGTCGGGCGCCGACCTGGTGGGGCGGCCGGTGGCGTGGACCGCGGTGGGCGGGGCGCTTCCGCCGCTGACCGATGCGACGGTCGAGCCGCTGATCACCGCGGGGGATCCCCGCCAGATCGGCGTGTTCGGGAACACGCCCTACGCGCAGTTTGGCCGGACGGTCGCCTGGGTGAGCACCCCCACCGGGGTCCTGCTCGCGGCGGCGGCGCCGGATGGGGATGTCGGCGGGTCCGACCAGACGGGCGGCGCAACCTTCTACCGCTGGCGCTCCGATCTCGGCGGGGGGATCGCCGGACTCGACCCGCTGCCGGTCGCCGTGCTGGCCGGAGAGCCGTTCGCCTACGGCGACCTCGGGGATTGGATGGTGGCGGGGGAGGGGGGCGCGCTGGTCGTCGGCGCGCCGATGTCCTCGTCGCTCGGCCTGATGACCGGCGCGGCCTACGCGGTGTTCTTGCCATGAACGTCCTTTTCGTGCTCGCCGCCTGCCAGGGCGACCCAGAGGGCCCGCCGGCGGCCCCACCCGAGTCGACGTGGACCGGTCCGCCTGCGGACACCGGGGTCCCGGTGGCCGGACCCGGCGACTGCGAGGACCAGCTCGGGCTCGCGCCGCTTCAGCCGGGCGTGCTCACGCTCCAGGGCACCCAGTTCGTGGCTTCGGGGGGCAAGGGACCCTACGTGTTCTCGTTCGCCGACAACGCTTCGGGGGCCATCCTCGGCGACAGCTCGGGGTTGTATGTCGCGGGCGAGCTGAGCGGGGTGGTGGACGTGGTGGCGGTGCGCGACACCACCTGCGACACGACGGCCACCGCGTCGGTTTCGGTGTTCGTCCCGCTTGCGGTGGCCCCCACGGTGGCGGAGCTCCTCCCGGCTTCGGCCTTCGCGATCGAGGTCTCGGGCGGCTCGGGGACGTGGCACTGCGAGTCGACGCTGCTCGCGTCGGGTGGCGACTTGGCGGGGTGTGACTACACCGCGGGCAGCGAGGGTCTCGATCTCCTCGCCGTGGTGGACGAGGGCACCGGCGAGCGCGTGGAGCTGATCTACACCGTGACCCCCGACGCCGCCCTGTCGGTGGACGGTGGGGTCTTGTTGTTTCCGATCGGCCAGCGCGTTCGCCCGACCTATTCCGGCGGGTCGGGTCACTTCGACGTGAGCGTGATTTCGGGCGTCGGCGCGGTGATCAACGACGACGGGTGGTTGACCGGGACCGCGGTCGGCAGTGTGTCCCTCTCGGTGCAAGACCGGTTCACCGCCCTCTCGGTCGACGTCGAGGCCGCGGTGGGCAGCGTGCACGCGATCGCCCCGGTGCCCGACGGAGAGCGCTTTTTCGCGGGGAGTATCGCCGCGCTCGGCGACCTGAACGGCGACGGGTACGACGACGTCGCGGTGGGTGTGCCGGAGGCCGCCGCCGCCGCCTGGCGGTCGGGAACGGTGGCGATCTATGCCGGCGGTCCCGGTGGGCCCGGGGCGACCCCGGTGCAGCAGCTCTCCTATCTGGAGGAGTCGGCGTCCTTCGGCCGCGCGATCGTCGCCGCCGACTTCGACGGCGACGGGGTCCGCGAGCTCGCCGTCGGCGCCGAGAACGCCGATGGGGTGGGCGTGAACGCCGGGTTCGTGTACGTCTACCAGGCCGACCCCGCCACCGGCTGGTACGACCCAGAACCCCGGTGGGCCCTGGAGGGGAACCCCTACGACGGGCAGGGCTACGGGCTCGCCGTGTGTGATCTCGACGACGATGGGTACGCCGATCTCCTGGCTTCGAGCCTGTACATCGACTGGTACGACGGGGTGTCCTGGTTCTATGACACCGGGGGCTTCCGCGTCTTCCGCGGGGGCGTGGGCG
Organism: Pseudomonadota bacterium; assembly: GCA_947490265.1. Classification (GTDB taxonomy): domain Bacteria; phylum Myxococcota_A; class UBA796; order UBA796; genus CANLGQ01. The sequence continues at coordinate 10,630 of CANLGQ010000065.1, forward strand.
GGCTCTCTGCGGTCGCCTCGTGGACCGTCAACGCACGGCTGCCGTCTGGCGGGGCGTTCGTCGATCAGGGGGCGCTCCATGTGGGACGGGTGCTCGCGACCGGCGACTGGACGGGCGATGGTCGCTGCGACGTTGCGGCGAGCCAGACCACCTGGCCGCTGCTGGGGGCAGGGCAAACCGGCGGGATCTGGTTGTGGGACGGGGTGGAGGTCACCGGTGGCGCGTCGCCCCTGGATCCGATCCGCGTGCTGACCATCGATCCGGGCACCGACACACAGGTGCAGCTCGGCCGGGCGCTCCGGATGGCCGATCTCGACGGCGACGGCCAGGACGACGTGGTGGCGAGCGCCTGGTTCTGGGCGGAGTCCGGGCTCGAGTCAGCGGGTGGCGTGTTCGGCTGGTTGGCGGGGGAGGATCCGGGTGGTGCGCCCGGCTCGCCGAACGCGGCGTACAGCTGGAAGCTCACCGGCGCCGGGGCGTGGGACTACTTCGGGAGCGGGCTCGAACTCGCCGACGCCACCGGCGATGGCGACCCCGACGTGATCGTCGGCGCCGGCAATGGCGAGCTCTCGGGAGGCACGTCGGGCACCGGTGCCGTCTTCGTCTACGACGGCACCGACCTCGCCGCGGGGGCCGTGCGGGTCGTCCCCGGGGCCGTGGCCGGTTCCTGGTTCGGGACGGCGGTGGGCCGGGCGGGCGACCTCGACGGCGACGCGCAGGACGACCTCGTGACCCTGGCTTCGCTCGACCGCACCTGGGCCAACGAGACCGGCGCGCCCTGGTGGATCCCGGGAGATCCGGCCGGTGTGCCGGCGATCCTCGAGCTTCCCGTGACCTCGTCGGGGGCGGCCGTCGGATCGTCCAACGCGCTGTTGCTCGCCGATTTCGATGGGAGCGGCGGGAGCGACCTGTGGATTGGCGCGTGGGGGGCCGGGGATCCGGTGACTCCTTATGGATATGGCGGCCCGAACGCCGGCGAGGTGCACGTCTTCGCCGACGACGGGCCTGGGTTTTCTGCCACCGCCGAGGCGTTCGACGCCGACTGGCCCACGCGGACCGCGTTCGAGGGCTACGGATACGCCCTGTCCACCGCCGGGGACTTCGACGGCGACGGCTTCGAAGATCTTGCTGTCGCCGCGTACTCTGACGGAATTCCCTCGACCTTCGACGCGTTGGTCTACGACGCGGGCGCCTGCCTGCCGAACCTCGCCGGCACGGGCGCGGTGTGGGTCCACCGCGGCGGACCGGCGGGCGTCGATCCGGTGCCGAGCTTCGTGATGTACGGGTACGGCCTCTACGATCGCGTCGAGTCGCTCACCGGAGGCTTCGACCACGACGGCGACGGCTACGACGACCTGGCCTACGGGTCGATCGGCTATGGCAGCTCCGACGTCGGTGGGTTTTCGATCGCGTACGGGCGGGCGGCCCCGGTCGACGGTCGGATCCGCGTCTTGTGCGACGAGGAGGACACCCTCGGCTGGAACGTGTACTCCTACCTCGGGATCTCCGTTTCGGCGGCCGGCGATATCGACGGCGACGGCTGCGACGAGCTCGCAGTCGGGGCCGACGCCGAGGACTGGGTCGCGACCTCCAACCAGGGCAGCGTGCGGGTGGTGTGGGGTTGGGGTTCGGGCTGTCGCGGCTCTCCCCAGGTGACCACTGCCTACGTCGCCGACCCCTACGCCCGCCTCGGCCACGGCCTCGCGGCGGGGCGCGACGTCGACGGGGACGGGGTGCCCGACGTCGCGGTGGGCGCCTGGGACTACGGCACGGGCGGCACCGCCGAGGTGGGCCTCGTGGCCCTGTTGTCGGGGAGCTGGCTCGCGTCGTTGCCGGTGAACCCGCTGACCACGCCGCTCCCGATCGAGGCGTCCACGGCGCTGAACGCGATCCCGCTCGACGGGCGGGTCGTGGTGGGCCCGGCCGATGACTGGGACTTCGGGTGGACCTTGGCGCTGGTCCCGAACCCCGCGGATCCCAGCCGGGCGTTGGTTGCCGTAGGCGCCCCGTTCGGCGACCTCGGCGGCACGGACCGGAGCGGTGGGGTGCGGCTCTACGGGTGGCGCGCCGGCGCGCTGGACCCGTCGCCGGTCGCCACCGTCCTCGGGGAGACGGCGGCTCCGAACAGCGAGCTCGGGAGCGGGTTGTGGGCCGGTCCCGGTCCCGGTGCGACGTCGTGGCTGCTGGTCGGCGCCCCGATGTCCGATGTCGCCCAGCGCGACGCGGGGGCGGTCTACGCGTTCTCCGTCGAGGCGCTGTGAGGCCGTCGGGTGCGCCCATCAGGGCTGGGGTGGGAGACACCCGGGTTAGGAAACGCCCGTGATAACCTTGTGGTTCGATGTGGTTTGCCCGTTCGCTTGGCTCGCCGCGCGGCAGCTGCCGGCGATCGCGGCCCGGGCCGGCGTGCCGCTGGTGTGGCGGCCGATGCTGCTCGGCGGCGTGTTGAAGTCGCTCGGGGTGGGCGATCCGAACGGGTTGATGTCGCCCGCCAAGACGGTGGCGGTCCGCCGCGATGCGATGCGGCAGGCGGAGCTGCAGGGGCTGGAGATCGCCTTTCCGAACGGCCATCCCCGCCGGTCCGTCGACGCGATGCGCTTGCTCACCGCCGCGCCCGCGGCCGAGGTTCCCGACCTCGCCGACGCGCTGTGGCGCAGGTATTGGGTCGGGGGAAACGACTTCGTCGACCAGGGCACGCCGTCCATGAAGGAAGCGTTGCACCGCAACACCGAGGCGGCGGTCGCCGCAGGGGTGTTCGGGGCCCCCGGCATCGAGGTGAACGGTCGGATGCACTGGGGGGCCGACCGGCTGTGGCGGGTCGAGCGAGATCTCGGGCTCACCCCGTCTGTCGATCCGCTCGGGGGATCGGTGCCGGCGGTCCACACCGGCGCGGAGATCGCGGTGTGGCACGACTTCTCGAGCCCGTTCAGCTACCTGGCGGCCACCGGGATCGAGGCCCTCGCCGCTCGGTTCGGGGCCACGGTGACCTGGCGGCCGATCCTGCTCGGCGGCCTCTTTCGGGAGATCGGCACGCCCGACGTGCCGCTCCTGACCTACTCGGCTCCCCGCCGCCGGTGGTCGCTTGGCGACCTCGACGCCTGGGCTGAGGCGCGCGGCGTGCCGTTCCGCTTTCCCGAGACCTTCCCGCTGCGGACGGTCCTCGCGCTCCGCGTCGCGATCCTCGAGCCGCGGTCTACGCTGCCGATCTACCGGGCGGCGTGGGCCGACGGCCGCGACATCGGGTCGCCCGAGGTGTTGCGCGGCGTGCTGGCGGAAGCGGGCCTCGATCCCGGGCTCGTCGATCGCGCGCCGACGGCCAAAGACGCGCTCCGCCGCAACACCGACGCCGCCCGGCAGGCGGGGGTCATCGGGGTTCCCACGTTTGGGGTCGGTGAATACGAGGTCTGGGGGCAGGATCGGTTCGACCACCTCGCCCGGATCCTCGCGGGCTGGCGACCGAAGGCGGGCTGACGATGACGCTGGTGATCGGCGATGTCCACGGATGCAGCGACGAGCTGGCGAAGCTCGTGGCGATCGCCCAGGCCGATCGGGTGGTCCTGGTGGGCGACCTGTTCACCAAGGGGCCGGATCCGGTCGGCGTGTGGCGCCAGATCAAGGAAGGGGGTTTCGAGGCGGTGCTCGGCAACCACGACGCCCGGGTGCTCGACGCGGTCGCCGACCCGGCCACCCTCGATCGCGGGGCCTGGAAGGCCGTGGAAAAACTACAGAACGACGACCCGGCTGCCATTCCGTGGTTGGCGGCGCTGCCGCTGTTCCTCGAAGCGGCGCCCTTCACCGTGGTGCACGCCGGGCTCCACCCGAGCGGGGATCTGGCGCGGACGACGCGGCAGATGGCGGTGGCGATGCGGCGTTGGCCCGACGAGGGCCCCACCGCCCCGCACTGGCACTCGGTCTACACGGGGGAGCGGCGGGTGATCTTCGGGCACGACGCGCTGCGCGGGCTGGTTCGGGTGGAGCGCAACGGCCAGCCCTGGCTGATCGGGCTCGACACAGGATGCGTGTACGGACGCGCCTTGTCGGGCTACCTCGTGGAGGCGGATCAGGTGCTGACGGTGAGTGCCGCTCGGGAGTATCGCCCGGTCCGGGGCTGACGAAACCAGGCCCCAGGGCTACAGGGGCCCATGCGCCACGCTGCCCTCCTGCTCGTCGTCTCCTGCGCTGCCGAGGCCGATCGCACCTGCGAAGACCTGTGTGCGATCCTGGTAAACACCTGTCACTACGAGGCGTTTCCGACGATCGAGAGCTGCGAGCAGGGGTGCCAATACGACGCCGAGCAGGGCGAGGACATCGCCGCGCAGAAGGCGTGCATCGAGGCGGCGGGTTGCGACACCTTCGCGGTGGTGGAGTGCGAGCATGAATAGGTACGCCCTGGGCGCTCTCGCGGTCGCCGCGTGCGCCCCCGACTACGAACTCGTCCAGGGTCCGGTCGATGTCGACCCGGGCGACGTGCTCGAGTGTCCGTTTTCGCCGATTCCGGGCACCCGCATGTCGGTCTACGACTGTAATCCGGTGTTCTCCGGCACCGACGAGGACTGGGGCAAGTACTTCGTCTCGGTCGGCTTTCGCACCCAGACCGTACTCGGGCACCCGTTCTATCAGATCTGGTACGCCGGGCGGCCGACCCAGACCGCCGACGGCGGGAACTACGGTCTCGGCTACGCCATCTCCTCGAACGGCACCGACTGGGAGGCCCATCCCGAAAACCCGCTGATCAGCGAGGATGGCGGCTGGGATGCCGACAACATGGACGCGATCGTCGTGTTGTGGGACGACGTCCGCGAGGAGTACGTCCTGGCCTACCAGGGCTACGATATCGCAGGTGGAACCTGGGGAATGGGGGTCTACACCTCGCCGGACGGGATCGCGTGGACTGCCTACGCCGACGGAAACCGGGTGCTCGACTTCTCCCGGTCGATCGACGGGGTCACGTACTGCTGGCCCCTCACCCTGACCCACGTCGACGGCTACGTGGGCTACCTCGCCGGCCAGCCCAGCTCTGGGCAGAACGTGTGCCAGATGTACGCGTTCGCGTCCGACGAACTCCAGACCCGCTTCGAGCCGACCGCCAATGCGGTTCTGCAGGCGGGGCCCGAAGCCTACGATCAGGCCGGGATGGTGAGCGCCGCGGTCGTGGAGCTCGATGGCACCTGGTACATGTTCTACGTCGGCTTCGAGTATTGGGAGCAGATGGCCGGATACCAGGTGAGCCACCAGCACCAGCTGAACCTCGCGACCAGCACCGACGGAGTCACCTGGGAGAAGTGGGCGGACAACCCCTTTCCGGTCGCGCTCGGGATTGGGGAGGGTCAGATCTCCAGCGTCGCCGCGCAGGTCGTCGGCTCGCGGGTCCACCTCTGGGTGACCGATCAGTACCCCGAGCTCGATGCCCCCGCGGTCGGGTACTACCTGTACGAACCGGGGATCGACCCGCATCCCTGAGCCGGGTGGCGCGTGAGTGAGCCTGTCCCAACGCCGCAGCTCGTCCGCGGGATCACCAGACCCCACCTGGCCGCGCTGGCGGTAAATTGCGTGGTCGGCGCGGGCATTCTCGGCCTGCCGTCAAAGGTGTATGCGCTGCTCGGCGGCTGGTCGCTCCCCGGCTGGCTGATCGCCGCGGCGGTGGCCGGGGCCATTGCCGCGTGCCTCGCCGAGGTCGGTAGCCGGTTTGCCGAGACCGGCGGCGCCTACCTCTATGCCCGGCATGCGTTCGGTCCCGGGGTCGGTTTCCTGACCGGATGGCTCTCGGTCGTGTCCCGGATCCTGGGGTTCGCCTCGGTCTGCAACCTGTTCGTGAGCTACGCCGGCGCGGTCGCGCCCGGCCTCGCGGGCGGAGCCGGTCGAGCCGGGCTCGTCGCCGGCGTGGTGGGCGGCCTGTGCGCCCTCCTCGGGTTCGGGATCCGGCACACCGCCTGGGCGGGTTCGGTCGCTACGGCGCTGAAGATCGGCCTGCTGGGGACGGTCGTGGGGTGTGGGCTGGCGTTTGCGCCGGCGGTGCCGCCGATCTTGCAGGCGCCAGCCCCGGATCTGTCGGCGTTCGGTGAGGCCGCGTTGTTGATGCTCTTCGCGTTCGCCGGGTTCGAGGCGGCTGCCATCCCAGGGGGGGAGGTGCGGGACCCGAAGCGCGACCTCCCGGTAGCGCTCGGGATCGCCCTCGCGGCGATCACCGCGATCTACGTGGCGGTTCAGTACGCCTGCATCGCCTTGGTCCCCGACCTCGCGACCTCGGAGCGTCCGCTCGCCGACTTGGCGATGGCGGCCCTCGGCCCTCCTGCGGGCACGGCACTCGCGGTGGGCGCGATGGCCATGCTGACCGGCACCATGCTGACGCAACTGCTCGGGACCAGTCGGTTGCTGTACGCGATGTCCGCGAACGGCGAACTGCCCGGCGTCCTCGCGGCGATTCATCCCACCCGGGGTACGCCTCTCGCCGCCATCGCGGCGGTGGGCGCTGCAGGCGGCCTGGCCACGCTCGCGAGCACCTTCGTGGGGGCCGTCGCGGTCACGGTGTCCACCCGGGTATTGACCTACGCCGTGATCTGCCTGGCCGTACCCGTCCTTCGTCGCCGGGATTCCGCGCAGCCGGCATCGATCCGTCTCCCGTTCGGCGACGCGATCGCCGGGTTCGGCTTCCTTGCCAGCGCCGGCCTGCTGTTCGCCGCAAGCCGAGCCGAGCTCGGCATGACCGCCGCGCTGGGGGGGGCGGGCCTGGTGATACGGCAGTTGCGGTCGCGTCCCCTCTCTCAGAGGGGATAAGGAAGCTCGAGGGCGAGACCTGTTCGGGTCGGTGCTCGCCGGGAGGCCCGCATGTGTGGCATCTTCGCGTTCCTCGACCTTCCGGGCGAGCCGGCCGCCCGCCGGGCCGAGGCCTTGCGGCAGGCGCGGGTGCTCCGCCACCGGGGACCGGACTGGAGCGGGATCTGGTGCGACGAACGGGCCGTGCTGGCCCACGAGCGGCTCGCGATCGTGGACGTCCTGCATGGCGCCCAGCCCCTTCGCAGCGCCGACGGACGAAAGGTTCTCGCCGTCAACGGGGAGATCTACAACCATCGCGAGCTGCGGGCCGAGTTGCCGCGTCCCTATTCGTTTTCCACTGAGTCCGATTGTGAGGTCATCCTTCCGCTCTACGAAGGGCACGGCCCGGGCTTTCTCGACCGTTTGCGCGGCATGTTCGCCTTCGTGCTCTATGATCAGGGAGGCGAGCACCCGCGCTGGCTGATCGCCCGCGATTCCCTCGGCATCATCCCGTTGTACGTGGGCCGCACCGCCGATGGGGCGCTCGCGGTCGCCAGCGAGATGAAGGCGCTGCTCGGCGTGTGTACCGCCGTGAAGGTGTTCCCGCCGGGCCACTACCAGACC
>CANLGQ010000066.1 GCA_947490265.1 Pseudomonadota bacterium
CCCAAACCCCCTCACCCGAGCGAGCACGCATGAAGCACCGACCACTGAACCCCACCACCGGCACCGCCGGGCCGCCGGGGATCGATCGAAGTCTCGGCATCCCGCCTGCCGATCACAGCCGCGCGGCGGCGCGCTTGTTTAAGGGCTAGTGGCCGGCTACGGCGATGACCTCTCGGCCCTTGGGATCGCCACAGCGCCGGACGGGGGGGTGTTCGTGTCGGGCCGGGTGGAGTCCACGACGGGCGCCATCCAGTTCACGAACGGCCTCGAAGGCGCAATGCGGTTCCCCCCGGCCGATCCGCGCGAGGTTGACTCCGACGGGTTCCTCGCCGCATTCGAGGCCGACGGATCTGCCCGCTGGCTCAGGGTATTCGGAACTGCCGGCAGCGACACGCCCGCCGAGGTCACCGTCGCGGGGGACATCGTAGCGCTCGCCCATTGGCCGTCGATCGGGCCGATGATCTTCGATGCCGAGCAGCCCGGCGGCACGTTGGAGATGACCGGCAGCGCGATCTCGACGTGGGACGCGAAGGATGGGACGTTCCGTGAGGCGACCAGCATCGGCACTCCGACCTCGGCCCTCACGGTCGGCGTCGCCGCGGGCGGTACGGATCGGCTCATCTCGGTGACAGAGGGGGTCAGGGACCGCACCTACGGCGAGGGCGACGGCCAGATCACGTGGAGCGGAGCGTTGACTCACGGCCTGGTCACCGCGTGGTCCGCATCGGGCCTTGCCTGGCAGGCCAACCAGCTACTCGACACCAATCCCGCTGGCGGCGCCGTCAGGGGCTACTGGGTGGACGCACGTCACGATGGCTGGAGCGTCACATCCGGATTCGTAGCCGGCGAGGCTACCTTCGCAACCAGCCCACCCCGCACCGTGCCCGCGGCTTCGGTGGGCACTAGCGGCGGCGACGGCTTCGTGGGCCTCGTCGACCCGAGCTTCGCGCTCCAGTGCGCGTACTGGATGCCGGGCCCCGACGTCGAGGACGTGCGAGCCGCGCTCGACGAGGCCGGCGGGATCGCCGTCGTGGGCGATTTCACGCACTCGATCACCTTCGAGCCCGGCACGCCTCGCGAGGTTACTCTTACCGGCGAGTCCGACGGCTTCGTCGCCTACTTCGCGCCACCGGTCGCCCCGCCGTGACTCAGTCGCGACAGGCCGGCAGCCCGGCCGGCATCGAGCTGCCTTTCACGTCCGACCTGAGGGGCTGAGTGAGCAGAGACACAGCCGGGAGAGCCCCTGCGGGGCGGCGTGGGCAGGAGAGACGTCGCCGATGGCGCCGACCACGACGACGACACCACGGCAGACTGGGACGACGACGAGCGCGCGGCCAGCGCGGCGTGCGGCCGGGGACGACCCTTCGCTCGTTTCCCAGCCGAGCGGCCGAATCGAAGGACCCTGCGCCGATGCGCGCCAGCCGTTCGACCGACGACGACGATCAGCTGGCGGTCGGGGTCGCGCTGGCCGGGCAATCCGCCTCGGCCTCGATCCAGCCATCGGCAGGCTCGCAGAAGAAGCCAAAGCCCTCGCTCGGACACATCTCCTCGGCAACCGCCTCCTCCGTGAACTCGGGGCGCTACCGCCGACTCGTCGAGGCGCGGATTGCCTTCGTTCGGGCTGAGGGGTAGGTCCGCCGGGACCCCCTCGGGGGCCTGGTGGCGGCTGTTCGCCGACGGGGGGAATACGCCCCTTGGCGCGGCGGCTGCGCGCTTGGGCAGTTCGTCCCTCGATCACTTCTTCCCGGACTTTCCCGCCCCGATCGCGCCGCCGATGGCGTTCGCGGCGCCATCGACCGCCTTGCCCGCTTTGCCCTCGGTCGCCCCCTCGACGGACTTGACGGCCTTGGCCCCTTCGGTCACGGCGCCCGAAGCGCCATCGACCGCCTTGCCCGCCTTGCCTCCGGTGACGTCGTCGAGCGCCTTGCCGGTCTTGCCCTCGCCGAGGTCGTCGACCGCACCGTCGAGGCCCCCGCTGGCCTTGCCCGCCTTCCCCTCCTCGGCCTCCCTCTTGCCGTCCCCAGCGGCGCCGTCGTCGGGCGACCGCGCCTTTTCGCGAGGGCTGCCGATCACCCCTGCGCTGCCCGCCCGGCGGCCCTCGGCAGCCCGCTTCCTCACCGCGTTCGGATCGCCGCCCTTGGCCGCGACCTTCTTCTGCACGCGCTTGAGCACACCCGGATCCGACCGCGACAGCTCGGCGCGAACGAAGCTGGCGAGCTCCGGGTCGTCGCTCTTCTCGGACAGCTCGGTCAGCTGCTCGAGCACGGTCGCCATCGCGTCCTTTGTGGACGCGTCTTGCCATGCGACGGCAATGGCGCGACCGAGCTCGATGAACGAGGCGAAGAAGATAACGAGCGAAAACAGAATGGCGAAGTACGGTTTGTGCTCGCGGTCGCGCTCCATCCAGACCCCGAGGATGCCGGCGAGCGCCGCCACCGCGATGCCGGCGAAGCTGACGAGCAGACCTACGTCCAACATCACTCACCCCCTGGTTTGGTCGCGCCGCCGTTCGTCGCCGCCGGTCGCGCGCGGCGCCGACCCTCGTTCTTCTCCACGAGCGACCTGAGCGCCGGATCACTCGAGTTCGCCGCGATGCCGTCGACCATGTCGAGGATGCGCTCGAGGTCGGCTCGGGTCTCGATCGCCTGTTCCTCATCGAGGAAGCCCTGCAATCCGCCGACACAGATCGCGGTGAAGATCAGGACCGAGAGCGCCACCGCGAACAAGGCGGGTCGCGCCTTGTCTCGGCCGACCCAGATCCCGAGGATGGCGGCGCCACCGCCGAGGGTGAGCGCGACCCACGACCCGATCAGCGGCCAGGTGAAGGGCGACTCGGCGGGGCGATCCCCGAGCACCACCTCCTCGGCGCCGAACGGCACGCCGGCGCACCCCAGCCCGAACAAAAGCACCGCCGCGAGGGCGAGGAAAGGCCAACGCTGTCTCATGCACCATCCCCTCCGAAAGCTAACACGGGTCGCCGAGCGGTCGCGCGCGACAGGCGTCGTCAGCCCTCAGGCGGTCAGGCGGTCCCGGTTCCGAGAACGCGCTGATAGAACGCGAGCTGGTCTCGGTCCCCTGTCACCAGATCCATTGCGTATTCCACCGCCGCGCTGTGCACGATGCGGGAGTCCGCCCATCCGACGCCGCGGCGCCAATCGCAGGGCACCTCGACGAGCCACTCGAGAACCCGCCGATCGCTGGAATCGGCCGCGAGCCAGGGAAGCCCGTCGAAAGCATCGTACGGGTCGACGCCTCCCAGCAAGACCTCGCCGGCCACGACCGGGTGGATCCAGGCCCCGCCGGTCTCGACCAGGGCTCGAACCTGTTCAGCGAGCACGCGCTGGGCAGGCTCGGGCCGCCGGTCGTACCGAAAATAGTAAGTCCAAGCTGACGTATCCACCAGGACAGGACGGCTTTCACCCACCGGGCGTGTCCTGGGGGGGGACGAAGTCGAGGTGGCGCCCATAGTGCCGCGCAATCGCACGCAACCTTCGCTGTCGGGCCTGCAGTTCCCGAAGGCCCCTCTCGACCGCCTCGCGCATGGTCGGGATGTCCAATTCCCGCATGACGTCCCGCACCAGCTCCCGGTCGAGGTCGATCGACGTACGCATAGTACCTCCACATCATGCATATCACGAGCATCACGACGAAACGACGGCCGCGCGCCATACCGCGCCCCGGTCCGCCACGCCGGTAGACGCGGGTTGGCGCCCCCTGGTACGGTGCCCGCGATGGCGAAGCGGCGGTACCATGTCCACGCGCTGATCGGGCAGGGCGGCTTCGGCCGGGTGTACCGCGCTACGCTCGACGCGGGGGGCGGCTTTCGAAAGCAGGTCGCGATCAAGCTGCTCAAGCCCGAGGCAACGGCCCACGGGATCGTCGAGCGGTTCCGCGATGAGGCGCGCATCCTCGCGCTGTTGCGCGACCGGGCGTTCGTCAGCGTCGATCCCCCGCTCCGCCTCGCGGGCTGCTGGGCCGTCGTCATGGACTACGTCGAGGGGGAGAGCGCGCGGGGGCTGTTTCGCTACGGCGTGTTCCCGCTCACGGTCGGACTGGAGGTCGTTCAAGAAGTCGCGCGCGCGCTGGCCTGGGCCTACCCCCAGCTCGGACCCGATTGGAAACCGTTGCACCTGTTGCACCGAGATCTCAAGCCTGGAAACCTCCAAATCACCACCGGCGGCGAAGTCCGGATCCTCGACTTCGGGATCGCCAAGGCCAACTTCGAGGGCCGGGAGGCCCACACCACCAACGACTGGGCCGGGACAGCGGGTTTTGCGGCACCGGAGCGGATGGAGGGGCGAGACGGGCCGGAAGGCGACGTGTTCTCGGCCGGGGTGGTGCTCCATGTGCTGCTCACCGGCGACAAACCCCTGGGGGGCGGCGTTTTCAAGCCGCGGAAGGGAGGGCGCCAGGAAGGAGTGCGGGACGCGCTGGCGCTCGCCGAGGCGATGATGAGCCTCGACCCCGACGCCCGCCCGACGATGCGGGAGGTGGAATCGCGGTGTGAGGCGCTGCGCAAGGAGTCCTGGGGGCCGACGCTGCGCGCCTGGGCCGCGGAGAAGGTGGTCGCGCACCAGGGCGAGATCCTCGACGAGACCTGCGGTTTGACCCTCGAGGAGGAACCGGAGGAAGGCGCCGCTCAGGCCTCGGTGGCGCCGGTCGCCGAACGCGACTGGGGCGCGCCGCGCCCGCCGGTGCTCGCCCTTGCCGAGACGGCAGTTTCACCGAGCGCGATCCCGGCAACCGCCACCCAGACCCAGTGGAAGGCAGCGGGGATCGGCGTGGTGGGCGGGTTTGGCGTCGCGGTCGGGTTCGCCGCGCTGGTCGCGGTCGGCCTCGTCGCGGGGCTGTGGATCGCGCAACAACCCAGCGTCGAGCCGGCCCCGGTCGCAGCGATCGCGGCGCCCACTCCCGTAACGCAGCCGGCGACTGCCACGGCGCCGATCCCCGAGCCAAGCCCCGCGGTCGCTGCAGCCGCACCCCTGACACCGGCCACCCCGCGACCGGCGCCGAGCGGTGCACCGGCACCGGCTCCCGCGCCCGTACCGGGCGGCACCGCCGCGGCCGCGCCGGCACCGGTCGAGGCCCCGGCCCCCGAGCCGGCGCCCGCAGCGGCCGAGGTCGCGGCGCCGGGCGAGCTCTTCCCCGCCATCTTCGCCTCGACCCCGTCCGGCGCGGCCGTGTGGGTGGACGGCCGAAAACTCGGGAGCACGCCCCTCGTGGGCCTGCAGTTCCCCGAAGGGGCGCACAGCGTGCGCATGGTCCTCGGCGAAGCGGCGATCGAGCGCACGATCCAGGTCGGGCCTCGGGCCCCGAAGCGACACTTGTGGAAGGGAGGTGACGTATGGCAGGACTTGCCCTGATCGCGGTGGGGGCCCTTGCCGCGCCCTGCGGCGACCCTGCCGCGGCGCTCGACGACGCCTACGCCGCCCTGCAAACGCTCGACCTCGCGCGCGTCGAGCAGCGCGTGGCGGAGGCACAGGCCGCGTTCGGCTGCGGCCCGGTGGCCCCTCCGAGCCAGCTCGGCCGGTTCTGGTTGGCGAAGGGGGTCGCCCGCGGATTGGCCGCCGACGCCGACGCCGCGTCGGATGCGATGGCCGCCGCGCGGCGCGCGGATCCCGGCCTGCGGGGCGACGCCTGGGGCGCCGAGGTCGCGTCCCTGTGGTCGGCGGCTGGCGCCCCGGCCGGCACCGGCCACCTCCTGACCGCGACCGAGCTCGGCCGCGGGGACTTCACGGTCATCGACGGCCAGCCAGCCACGTTTCCGGCCGAGGTCGCCGCAGGGCTCCACGTCGTGCAGGTGGGCCGCTTCGACACCGCGTTCTGGGCGGCCGAGGTCTATGTCCAACCCGGGGTAGACGTGTCCCTCGAGGTGGTGCGGCCCAAGGCCGGCGAGCTGCCGAAGCTGTGGAGCGGCACGGTGCAGGTGGGGCTCTACGCCGACGCCTCGTTCGGTTCGGCGCTGGCGGTCGACGTCGACGGAAGCACGTGGAACCAGGCGCGCACCCAGATCGGGATCCCGCTCGAGCTCGGCTACGAGTTCTACACCAGGCGGGTGTGGATCCGCCCGGCTGCGCTCATCGCGCCGTTGCTGAACGGCCCCTACGTGTACGCCGGCGAGGAGGAGCCGGTGCGCTTCCCGCTGGCCATCGCCGGGGGCGTCGAAGGGGGCCTGCGGCTCGGGGAAGCGGGGCGGGTCGGGCTGCTGGCTCAGGTGGGTTATCCCGGCCAGGTGCGCACGCGCGCCACCGGATCCTGCCGCGTCGCCCGTGGTTTTCACCTGGAGGGGCGCGGCGGCGCGAATTTCCCGGCCGAGCAACCGGTCGAGGCGGCGTTCGACCTCGGCGTGGTGTGGTTGCCGGGCACCTGAGCGGGGCCGACCCTTAGCGCGCGGCCCGCCGCCGTCCCGCGACCAGCAGGCCGGCGAGCAGCGCCAGCCCCGCCGAGGCGCCGGCAGCCGACCCGGTCTGACAGCCGAACCACGACGGCGGCAACGCGTTGTCGATGTTGCAGTTCTCCTGGTCTTGCCAGTCGAACAGGCCGTCGCAGTCGTTGTCGTCGCCGTCGCCGCAGACTTCGATCCCCTCGGGGCTCACCGCCGGGTCGCCGTCGTCACAGTCCCCGCAGCCGTCGGCCCAGCCGTCGAGGTCGAGGTCGTCGAACCCATTGTCCCGGATCCCGTCGCAGTCGTTGTCGACCCCGTCGCATTCGTCGCTCGGCGCGCCCGGATTGGCGAGCGGATCCTGGTCGTCGCAGTCGCCGGTGCAGGTGCTGAAGCCGTCGTCGTCGAAGTCGTAGCCCTCGTCGATCTGCCCGTCGCAGTTGTTGTCGACATGGTCGCACGCCTCGACCATGCCCGGGTTGATGTCGGCGTCCGGGTCGGTGAGCAGGTCATTGGCGCAGTCGGTGCACGCGTCCCACCCGTCGCCATCGTGGTCGATCCCGGTGCCGGGGTCGGTGCCGTCGCAGTTGCTGTCGATCCCGTCGGTGCCGTCGGGCTCGCACCATTCGAGCATGGTCGGGTTTACGAGCGCGTCGGCGTCGTCGCAGTCGCACACCGGCTCGGGCGTGCAGACCCCACACGCCGGGAACCCGTCGCCGTCGGCGTCGGCGCCCTCGTCCACCTTGCCGTCGCAGTCGTCGTCCACCTCGTTGCACACGTCGGCGGCGGTCGGGGAGATGCTGGCGTCGCCCTCGCCACAGTCGCCTTCGCACGGGGTGTATCCGTCGTGGTCGATGTCGGTGTCCTCGTTCACCACGCCGTCGCAGTTGTCGTCGATGGCGTTGGCGCAGTCCTCGGCGAGCCCAGGTCGGATGAAGCGATCGTCGTCGTCGCAGTCGCCCTCGCACACCATCCAGGCGTCGAAGTCGCTGTCGAACTCGTCGGCCGGCAGCACCCCGTCACAGTTGTCGTCGAGGCCATCGCAGGCCTCGGGTGCGTTGGGGTGGATCGCGCCGTCGCCGTCGTTGCAGTCCCCTTCGGCCGGCGCGTAGCCGTCGCCGTCGCCGTCGACCGGGGAGAGGTTGTCGATGACACCGTCGCAGTCGTCGTCGCGGCCGTTCAACACCTCGACGCCGGCCGGATGGGCCGCGGCGTTGGCGTCGTCGCAGTCGCCCGGCGCGCTCCCGTCGGCGCAGGCCGCGGCTTCGCAGAACCCGTCGCCGTCGTCGTCTTCCTGTAGACGGTTCTCGTCGACCCGCCCGTCGCAGTCGTCGTCCTCGCCGTTGGCGCCCACCTCGTCGGCGCCCGGGTAGATGGCCGACGAGTCGTCGTCACAGTCGTAGGGGATGCCGGTCCAGCAGGTGCCCCGCGCCGGGAAGCCGTCGCCATCGGCGTCGGCGTCCGCCACCGCCACGTCGACCTCGCCGTCACAGTCGTCGTCGACGCCGTTGCAGTCCACCTCGGCGGCATCGGGGTTCACGTTCGCGAGCCAGTCGTTGCAGTCCAGGGTCTCGCTGCAATCGGGAAGGAAGCCGTCGCCGTCGAAATCCCAGGCGTTCTCGTCGACGAGCCCGTTGCAGTCGTCGTCGAGGCCGCACACCGACTCCGCCGCGCCGGGGTGAACGTCGGCGTTGTCATCGTCGCAATCCCCAGGTTGAAGCAGCGGATCGCTGCAGGAGATTCCGGGGCAGAAGCCGTCGCTGTCGTCATCGGCGGCCGAGCTCGCGGTGTCGATCCCGTCGCAGTCCTGGTCCACCGCGTCGCCGGGGATCTCCAGGTTGAACGGGAATACATCGGGGTTCGTATCGTCGCAATCGCCAGGCAGGGCCACCGCGTCGGGCGGCTCGGCACAGGCGACCACCGGGGCATCGCCCCACCCATCGCCATCCCCATCGACGTAGAACGTCAGGGACGGGCCGGCCCCCTCGTCGATCGCCCCGTCGCAGTTCTGGTCGAGCCCGTCGCAGGCCTCCACGGCGGCCGGCGAGAGGGCGGAGTCGGCGTCGTCGCAGTCCCCGCCGGTCTGCACGTAGTTTCCGGGGAACAGCAGGTTGTCGCAGGCCAGGATGACCCGTGCCGGATCGCCGTACCCGTCGCCGTCGGCGTCGAAGAACCACGGCACTTCGGGGCCCATGGGCTCGCCACAGCCGGTGCCCTCGTTCCCCACGTCGGGATCGATCCCGTCGGAGAGGCCGTCCCCGTCGGTGTCGTCCAGCGTGGGGTCGGTGCCGTACACGAGCACCTCGTCGCCGTCGGACAGGCCGTCGCCGTCGGTGTCGAGCAGGAGATCATCGGGATCGAACGGGCTCCCGTCCTCGAGGCCGTCGCCGTCGGTGTCGGCGTTCGTGGGATCGGTGCCGGTGACCTGGATCTCGACGTCGTCGGAGAGCCCGTCGGAGTCGGTGTCGGCCTCGGTTGGATCGGTGAAGTACACGTCGAGTTCGTCGGCATCGAGCAGGCCGTCGCCGTCGGTGTCGCTGCTGTTCGGATCCGTCCCGGCGGCCACCTCGGCGAAGTCGTCGAGGCCGTCGCCGTCGGCGTCCGCCACCAGCGGGTCGGTTCCCCAGCCCTCCACCTCGTCAAAGTCCGACAGGCCGTCGCCGTCGGTGTCGAACGCCTCGGGGTCGGTCCCCGCCGCGAGCTCGCTCGCATCGTCGAGGCCGTCGTGATCGCCGTCGGCGTCGGACGGGTCGGGATCGGCGCCGTCGGGGAGTCCGTCCGCATCGCTGTCCGCGACGATCGGGTCGGTGCCGCCATTGATCTCGTCGTGGTCGAACAGGCCGTCACCGTCGGTGTCCGCGCTGTCGGGATCGGTGCCCCAGAAGGCCTCGTCCTCGTCGTCGAGCCCGTCGCCGTCGCCGTCGGCCAACGCCGGGTTCGGATCGACCGCGTCCCCGAGGCCGTCGCCGTCGGTGTCGTCGTCGAGGGGATCGAGCCCCAGCGGGAGCTCGGTGTCGTCGGAGAGGCCGTCGCCGTCGCTGTCCGGGCTCGTGGGATCGGTGCCCAGGGCGACCTCGGCGCCATCCGCGAGACCGTCGCCGTCGGTGTCGGCGTTCGCCGGGTCGCTCCCGACGAAGATCACCTCGACGCCGTCGGTCAGGCCGTCGCCGTCGGCGTCGGGGTTGGTGGGATCGGCGTCGACCGCGTCCAACAGGCCATCGCTGTCCCCGTCGCCCGACGTCGGGTTGGGGTCGGCGCCATCGACGAGGCCATCGCCGTCGGAGTCCGGGTTGGTGGCGAGGGTTCCCTGCGCGAGCTCGGCCGCGTCGGACAAGCCGTCGCCATCGGTGTCGGCCAGAGCCGGATCGGTCCCGAGCGCCAGCTCCAGGCTGTCGCTAAACCCGTCGCCATCGCCGTCCGCGGCGTTCGGAGCCGCGTCGACCCCGTCCCAGAGCCCGTCGCCGTCGGTGTCGGCCAGGGTCGGATCGGTCAGCACCTCGGCCCCGTCCTGCAGCCCGTCGCCATCGGTGTCGAGCTGAAGCGGATCGGTGCCGTAGAGCGAGCCCTCTTCGCCATCTTGCAGCCCGTCGCCGTCGGTGTCGGCGTTCTCCGGGTCGGTGCCGAACGCCCGCTCGAGGCCGTCGGCCCAGCCGTCGCCATCGCCGTCGGCCACCAGCGGGTTCGCATCGTCCCCGTCGGCCAGGCCGTCGAAGTCGGAGTCGGGAAGCGCCGCTTCGCTGCCTTGCGCGATCTCGGTGCCGTCGTCGATCCCGTCGGCGTCGGTGTCGGCGTCGGCGGGATCGGTGTGCCAGATCGCCCACTCGTCGCCATCGGACAGGCCGTCGCCGTCGGTGTCGGAGACGCCGGCATCGGCGATCTGGGCGTCGAGGCCGTCTGCCAGCCCGTCGAGATCGGTGTCGGGCGACACCGGATCGGTGCCGCCGGCGATCTCGGCAGCGTCGGTGAGCCCGTCGGAGTCGGTGTCGGCGTCGAGCGGGCTGGTGCCCGCAGCGTACTCAGCCCCGTCGAGGAGGCCGTCGCCGTCGCTGTCGGGGAGGATCGGGCTGCTCCCGACGGTCCCGATCTCGAAACCGTCGTCGAGGCCGTCGCCGTCGCTGTCGGCGACCGCCGGATCGGTGAAGTACTCGGCGCCGTCGGGGAGCCCGTCGTCGTCGGCGTCTGGATCGAGCGGTGCCGGATCGGTCGTGTCGGGGACCCCGTCGTCGTCGGAGTCGGCGTCGATGGGCGAGGTGCCGGCCGCGGCCTCCGCGCCGTCGAGCACCTGGTCGCTGTCGGTGTCGTCGCGGGTCGGGTCGCTTCCGAAGCCGAATTCGGCGTTGTCGTCGAGGCCGTCGCCGTCGGTGTCCACCACATTGGGGTCGGAGTTGAACGCCAACTCGTCGCCGTCCATCAGCCCGTCGCCGTCGGTGTCGGGGTTGAGCGGATCGGTGGAGGCGAACGGGAACGGGAGGCGCTCGAAAAAGTCGGTAATCCCGTCGTTATCGGTGTCGCTGTCCAGCGGGTCGGTGCCGGCGTAGTAGTACTCCTCGCCGTCGTCCATGAAATCGCCGTCGGTGTCGCGGAGCGACGGGTCCGATCCGACATCGGCCTCCACGTCGTCGGGCAGAAAGTCGCCGTCGCGGTCGAGGATTGCGATGCTCGCCGCGGCGTTGACCGCCCCGGTCAAGGGGTCGGCCACCACGACGAACCACACCTCGCTGTAGATCGAGTCGAACTCGGCGAGGATGCTGTCGGTCGGGCTGGTGCTGGTGCCGGTGGCCTGGACGTTGCCGAAGCGGTCGAGCAGCGTCCACGACGCGCTCTGAGTCCAGGTGAGGTCGAAGCCGTATTGGGAGGCGATGTTCGCACTTTGGACGAAGACGCTCCCGGTGACGGCCCCCGCCGGTGCCCCGCCGTCGAGCCGCACCCGGCCGTGGCTTCCGTCGCCCGCCGCGGCGTCGCCGCCCAAGCCGCCGCCCGTGTCGAGGGTGCCCAGGCCGGACACCACTCCGCGACCGGCGATGTGGACGGTGCCGCCCGCCCCCCCGGCCCCGCCGCTCGGCGGCGCGACCCATGCGGCGCTGGGGACGCTGACCGGAATGGCGTTCGGGGGCCCGCCGTTTCCGCCCTTGGCCTTGATCGATCCCGAGACCGTGACGTCGCCCATCGCCTGGAGGAACAGCGCACCGCCGCCGCCCCCGCCGCCACCGCCTCGGTAGGTCGCGCTCTCGACCGACGGGCACAGCGTCCCGAAGCACCAGGCCGCGCCGCCGCCGCCCCCGCCCCCGCCCCCATACGGGGCATGGAACGCATCGGAGCCGGAGATCATGTTTGCGCAGTTGGCCCCGGTTGCGTTGGCGCCCCCGCACGCCGGGGTGGCGACGAAGCTGAAGTTTGGGCCGCAGTTGGAGTTGACCGTGACCAACGGGAACCCCGACTTCGCGCCCGCAAACCACAGCAGCGGAACGCCACCCGCGGCGTGGGGCTTGCCGTCGCCGCCCCAGGTCGTGGTGGACCCAGGCCCACAGATCCCCCCCGACACCCACCAGTGCATGCCGGGTCCCTCGGCGTCCACGTGGCCGTACGAAGGCCACCCTCTCGGACCGGTCGGGTCGAATCCGACGTACATCCCCTCGCCACCCCGCAGGGTCCCCGCGCCGCCCCCCACGCCGCTCCCGCCCGTGGAGCCGGCCCGGGTGGCGAAATTCGGGGCCGCGGCCATGCCCATGGTGTCCACTCCATACGCCGCGGAACCGCCGCCCCCTCCACCGCCCGGCCCCGCGGCCCCGCCCAGCCCGATCACGGTTCCGTCGGCCCCGTTCAGCGAGATCGTTCCTTGAATGCTGACATCGCCGGTGGCAACGATCGTCATCGGCCGCACGCCGGGCTGGTTCGACGGAAACGGCAACAGCGGGTCGGTGGTCGCGAAGGCCAGGGTGACCCCCGCCGCGACCGTGAGGTCTTGCACCAGCAGCGTTCCACCGGGGGATCGCATCGACGCCGGGACGGTGATGACCCCGCCGACCGGGGCCGGCAGCGCGGGCAGGGTCGCGGGATCGAGCACCTGGAGGGTGTTCTCGGCCACGATGCCGTTGACCGTCAAGGTGCAGGCGAGCGGGATCGGGGCGTCCGGGGCGACGGTGAGCAGGAAGGTCCCGACACCGGGCATCGACGGGTCGAATTGCCCGGGGGTGACCCAGACGTAGTCGGTACACCCTGGGTCGACCGCGATGTAGAACGTCCCGTCCTGCTGGTAGGGGAGGACGACCGGCACGACGACGGTGGACCCGGCCACGGTTCGGTCGAGCAGCAAGACCGGAACCGACGGGCCCCCCGCCTCGACGACCGCGAGGCCCCCCGCCTCGACGCGCGCGGCGAAGAGCACTCCGAGCGCGACCCCAATCCACGGGCAAGTGCGGGACATCGTTCTTCTCCCCCGCGCAAGGATAGAGGCGACTCGGTTCCCCTGCGCGATGCGGGCGAGGGCGACCCGGTTGTTCGGCCTTGGACGCGGTCACTACAAGGACGCCGGGATCGGCACGACCCGCGGTTTTCGGGCTTGCGCGCGGCGCGAAGGCGCCACGATGGCCGGATCAGCCGAGTTCGAGGGCCAGCGCTTCCAGGACGTGATCGACGTCGGCGTCGGTCATCGCCGGGTACATCGGAATGGAGAGGCAGCCTGCGTACCAGGCCTCGGAGCCCGGAAAGGGGGTATCCGAGGACACGAACGGCGCGAAATCCGGCTGGCGGTGGATCGGGATGTAATGGACCTGGCACGCGACCCCGCGCGCGCGCAGCCCGTCGAAGGCGGCGCGGCGGCGGGCGGCCACCGAACCGAGCCCCTCTCCGGGGCGGGGGACGAGGTGGACCACGTAGAGGTGCCAGGCCGAGGCGTCGCGATCCCCCGGCACCGCCCGGATCGGGAGTCCGCGCGCAGCGATGCCCTGATCGTATCGCCGGGCAATCTCCCGACGTCGGGCCAGGAAGGCCGGTAGTTTCGCGAGCTGGGAACGGCCGAGGGCGCAGGGAATGTCGCCGAGCCGATAGTGATAGCCGAGGGCCTGCTGCTCGTAGTACCAGGGGCCGTCGTTCCGGGTCAGCCGCGCTGGGTCGCGGGTGATCCCGTGCGACCGCAGCTCGAGGAGCTGCCGGTAGGCGCCCTCGTCGCGGCACAAGACCGCGCCCCCCTCGATGGTCGTGATGTGTTTGACCGGGTGGAAGGACAGGACGGCAAAGTCGCTGTGGACGCAGGAGCCGGCCCGGAAGGTCTGGCCGTCGACCGAGTAGGTGGCGCCCAAGGCGTGCGCGGCGTCCTCGATCACGAGCGCGCCGCTCTGGGCGGCGAGCGCCGAGAACCCGGGGAGGTCGGCGACGCCGCCGCACAGGTCGACCGGGATCCACACCCGCGGCGCTGCCCCGACCACCGCCGCGGCGGCGAGGGCGGGGGTGAGGAGGCCGGTAGCGGGATCGATGTCGGCCAGCACCGGGGTGCCGCCGGTGTACCGGATCCCGTTTGCGGAGGCCACGAAGGTCACGTCGGCGGTGACGCCGCGATCGCCCGGCCCGATGCCGGCAGCGAGGCACGCGAGGTGCAGCCCCGCGGTCCCCGAGGCCACCGCCACCGCGTAGGGCGCGCCGGTTACCGCGCAGAGATCAGCCTCGAACGCTGCTACCGTCGGCCCCTGGGTGAGCCAGTCGCCGCGGAGCGCGGCGGCCACCGCGGCCACGTCGGCGTCGTCGATCCACTGGCGACCGTAGGGGATCATGCTTCGGTCAGGCCCACTTGCGCCTCCCGGTACCAGGCAGCCAGGTCCACCGCCAACGATCGCGCCTCGGTGAGCAGCTCGCGGGTCACCGCACTCGCCTCCGCGTCGGTGCGGGCGTGACGCATCTCGGCCAAGGCGTAGGGTGCGCGCGCCTGGAGCAGGATCGCCGCCTCGAGCAGGATATCCAAGAACTCCCACACCGTAGCCTGGGTGCGCTCGAACTGTTCGGCCGCCTCGGCGGACGAACTCGCCAGGGGCTGCAGCGCAAGCGCCCGAGCGCACAGGTCTGCGAGCGTGTCGAAGTATCCGACCCGCTTGCCGACATCTTCACAAGTCGCCGGCCACCGATCGGGGGCTTGCTCCACGGCCGCCGCCACCACCTCCCGGACGTCGAACGAGGCCGTGAGACCTGACATCCACTCGGCGAGCGGCAGGTGCGCGATGCCCTCGATTCGAGCCCCCCCTTCTGTGCAGTTCAAGAAGGTCACATCCGGCCGTGCTCTGCCGAGCGTCTCGAAGAACTTCCTGAACTGGGTGAACGACACAGACGTCCGGACCGGATTCCCGTCCCAGCCCGGGACCTCCAGCAACTCCGTGGCAGTCACCAGTTCGCCGACGTCGGCTCGAGCAGCGTACTGCGCCACCACGGCTTGGCCGTCCGCGGTGGGCTCCAAGTAGGTCGGGCTACCCGGGGTCGCCTTCGCGTACATCCGGCCCCCCGAATAGGCCAGATCTTGGCCCACGTAGACGACCGGATCGCACCCCAAGAGCAAACCGAGCGACGCCGCCGTGTTCGCCACCGAGCCCCCGGAGGGAAGAACCACCTCTTCGTCGAGCACGCCAGCCACCCACGCGTCGTCGCCGGAACCCAGGAAACTCAACAGGGTCGCCCCCTGGGCCCGCGCCAACACCGCGGGATGCGCGCTCACTGGGAAGACCACCGCGGTGCAGGCCGTGAGGTCGACGTCGTCGAAGAAATGCGCATAGTCCTGCGGATCCACCGCGACGACGAAGTCGGGGATCACCCCGGCTTGCACGACCACCCGGGCAGCGTGGCTCACCGCGCAGATCACAGCCCGCCCTTTGAGTTGCAACAACAGGTGCACATTTCGCTCGAGCGATGGACCCGGACACACGACCACGAAAGGTCGGCCGCGAAAGCCGTTGGCGAGCACCGCCAACGACGCGGCGCGGCCCATCACCGGCAGCGCGGCAATGGACTGGCGCACCCACGACTCCCGGAACTCAGCGCGGGTGTTCCGGTCGAGGATGAGGGACAGCAGGATCCCGTCGGCAAGCGCCTTCACCTCGGGCAGCGGAATCAGGGGCACCCCCTGCTGGAGGTAAACAAACCGCTCCGGAACGGGTACCGCCCCAAAATCATACAGTGCCGTCGATAGCTCGGAAAGGTTGGCGACCGATACGACGCCCGAGACCGGCGGCTCACGAGACAGCCAGACCACGCGTCGGTGGCCCCGGATCAGCAGGGCGACGACGACCGGGAGTTGGTCGGTGCCGGACACCACCACGACATCGACCTGCGCATCCCAGCGACTGGGAAGGTCGGCGTCGAGCACGGCATCCGCGCTTCGGTCGCCAGCGAACTGGGAGACCGCTGCCGCCCACCGCAGATCGAGCGCCCTGACCGCGTCAATCGCCGGATGAGCGCCCTCAGGACCAGAGAACCGCCCAATCACCCGGTCCAACCTTGCCCGGGCGCGCTGGGCGCGGTCGCGCGCCGGCCGACCGGCCTCCCGATCGCCCGCCTCGAACGCCTCCACGGCGATGGTCAGCTCCTCGATGAGCCGGCCAATGGCCTCGGTCCACCGGGCGACGTCGCTCATGCATTCGCTCCTTTCGAGGACACATGGTCCGCGACCTGCGCGGCCAGGGTGGGCACGTCGAGCCACTGGTCGTTCGTGCCGCTGTCGTACGAGAAGTCGGGGGGCGCCCAACGGCCCTGGCCCGCCCGCAGCCAAGCTGCCTCGTCCCAGCCGGTGACTGGCGGCAAGATCACGAAGTGGGAGCCGAACACCGCCGTTCGGTGGCTGTCCCCCGACGTGATCATCTCCTCGTGGACCTTCTCGCCCGGCCGGATCCCCACGACCTCGAGCCGACACTCGGGCGCAAGGGCGGCGGCGAGGTCGAGGATCCGATAGCTCGGCAGCTGCGGCACGAAGATCTCCCCGCCGAGCTGCGCCCCGAGCGCGTTGAAAACGAAGGAGACCCCCTCGTCGAGACTGAGCGAGAACCGGGTCATCCGGTCGTCGGTGATCGGCAACACCCCCGTTGCGCGCCGCTCCAGGAAAAAGGGAACCACCGACCCGCGACTGCCGAAGACGTTCCCATACCGCACCACGGACAGCCGCAAGTCCCTGGACCCCTTATAGGCGTTGGCCGCCACGAAGAGCTTATCGGAACACAGCTTGGTCGCTCCGTAGAGGTTGATCGGAGCGGCCGCTTTGTCGGTGGACAGCGCGACCACCCGGCTCACGCCCGCGTCGAGGGCGGCCTCGATCACGTTCTGGGCGCCGAGCACATTCGTCTTCACGAACTCGAACGGGTTGTACTCGGCCGCCGGCACCTGCTTGAGCGCCGCGGCGTGCACGACGACGTCTGCCCCCTCGAACGCCCGACGAAGCCGAACCACGTCGCGGACGTCGCCGAGGAAGAAGCGCATCCGCTTGTCGCCTTCGATGCCCGGATCGCGACTCATTTCCCATTGCTTGAGTTCGTCGCGCGACAACACCACCACGCGGGCGGGTCCGCTCGGCATCGCGAGGAGCCGCCGCACGAACCGTCGGCCAAAAGATCCGGTTCCGCCCGTGATCAGTACCGAAGCGCCGGAGAGTTGAGGATCAAAGGCGGGCTGCAGCATGGTGTTCGGGTCGTCCCCAGGGCCGGTTGCTATATCGCGTCGCGCGGTTCCCGGCGCCCACAGCCCTCTCCAACGCCCTGCGCCTCCTCCCGCGCTCGACCGTTCGGTCGCCTTCCGCCCTGAGCCCGCGCGCCGAGGGTGCGATCGTGACGACTCGGGAGCTGGAGTCCGGATACGGGAAGGGTCGGTCCAGGACATCCGTCCGGCTGGAGGCCACTTTGGAGCTCCCTGTCGCGCCGGGGCAGACCGTTCCCGAGACCTCAGAACTCGATCGCCATCGACACCCGC
>CANLGQ010000067.1 GCA_947490265.1 Pseudomonadota bacterium
GTGCCTTTCCTGGCGACCCCGATGGTACCGCGGTCGAGCGCCACGCGGCCCGGGTCTGGCGCGACCTGGTCGCACGCCGTCCCACCGCGCTCATCGACCTGCATGCCGACGCAGCGACCTCGATCCCGTACGCGCTCGTCGACCGCGTGGTGAACGCGTCCCCGCCCTTGCCGATTGACCTCGAGCAGCGCTCCATCTCGCTGGCCGTCGCGTCGGGCTTGCCCGTGCTCCGCGAGTATCCCCCGGAGTTGTATCGGCGCTTCCGCCTCGATCGTTCGCTCGCCGGAGCGGCCATGAACTACCTCGGGATCCCGAGCGTGACGCTCGAGGTCGGTCCCCGGCGAGTCATCGACCCGCGCGGGGTTGCGGCGGCCGTGGCTGCGGTGATGGCGCAGCTTGCCCATCTCGGCCTGGTTCGGGGCGGTCCGCTCGCCCACCCCGATCCGATCCGGATCCGAGGCAACGCGCCCCGGGCCCGGGCTGCCGGCCTGTTCCTCCCGCACCTGCCCGCGGGTGCGTCATTCCATCCAGGCGATTGCCTCGGTCGGGTGGTCGGGCTCGACGGTGAGGAACTCGACGTCCTCGTGGCAGATTCCACTGGGATCGTGGTCGCCTGGGCAGAAGGTGGGTGGGTCGACGTTGGGGCGGTTCCGGGAACGCTGGGTTTGGAGAACGGACATGGTTGAGCGAGCGCGACGTGCACGCGGGGAAAGTGGCGAGATCCGGGTGAACGGGTACTCAGAGAAGTGGCTTTCTAAGGGATTTCCATGGATTTACCCGAAGGAGGTTGTGGCCGGCACTCCGGCTCCGGGGGAGAGCGTCGTGGTGCGCGGCGAGAGCGGCGCGGTCCTCGGCCGGGCGATTGCCGATCACGGCTGGCTGGCTGCCCGCGTGTTTCGCTCCGACGGGGAGGAGATCGACGAGGACCTGCTCGGGGGGCGCCTCGGCCGGGCGGCGGCGCTGCGCGATCTCGTCGTGCCGGCCGGCACCACGGGCTATCGCCTCGTGAACGGCGAGAACGACGGACTTCCGGGTATCCGGATCGATTGGTGGAGCCACTACGCCGTGGTGGCGCTGGACAGTCCCAGCCTTGCCGGGCTGCTTCCCGCCCTCGTCGAATGGCTGCAGGTCGAGCGCGAGCCGCGCGGCATCTACCTCGTTTGGCGCCCCGATCCTCGGGATGATCGCGACTTTTCCACCGCGTCGCAGGCCACTGGGTTGATCGCCGGACACGCCCCTGCCGGCGACATCGCGGTCTTGGAGGGCGACACCCGCGTCGACGTGCGACTTCCCGACGCGCCCGATGTCGGGTTGTACTGCGACATGCGCGCGGTCCGTACCTGGCTCGCCGACTATTGGGGTGGAGCCAGTGTCCTCAACCTCTTCGCGTTCACCGGGGTGTTTTCGGTTGCCGCCGCCCGCGGCGGGGCCACCGACGTCGTCTCGGTGGACCTGTCGGCCGCCGCGCTGGAACGGGCGACTCACAATTTTCGGGTGAACAATCTCGACCCCGATCGCTATGAGTTCCTGGCAGAAGATGCGTTCAAGGTCCTCGATCGGTACCGGCGTACTGGGGAGGGGTTCGACCGCGTGATCCTCGATCCACCGGCGTTCTCCCGTGGGCCTTCTGGGATTTGGTCGGGACAGAAGGACTGGCCGCGCTTGGCGGCCGCAGCCGCTCGCGTCACGAACGCAGGCGGCTGGGTCATCGCCGCGTGCAACCAGGGCGAGATTTCTCCTCGGGAGTTTCGGGGGCTTGTCGCGCAGGGCTTCGAGCGCGCAGGTCGCTCGGCGCAGCTCCTTGCGTCGCTCGGCCAGTCCCCCGACTTTCCCGCGTCCGTCACCTTTCCCGAGGGCCGCTACCTCAAGGTGGACGTGTACCGCCTCTGAAGGTATCCCGGGGGTGGAGGGCGAATGATGCTCACGCTGGGGATCCTGGCTGCTGGCAACCTCGTGGCCTGCTCGGGTGACCCAGTTGGCGTGGAGCCAACCGTCGGGGCAACCCCGCCGACCCCTACGAACACCCCGCCGGTTTCGACGACCGACACCGGGCAAAAACCGACGGGGCCGCTCGAACTGCACGGAACGGTCCCTGCCGTCGCGCTGGCCGCTCCGGTCTTCACCGAGGTGGTGAACCTGGACGTGACGCTGCGGTCCCAGGCCGACTTGATCGGCCACCCGACCGTGATGTGGTTCTATCCGGCAGCGGGCACCGGTGGTTGAACCATCGAGGGTTGCGGGTACCGCGACCTCCAGGACGAGTTCCTTTCGCTCGGCGTGGTGATTGTCGGCGTCGGGTTTGACAGCCCGGCGGCCAACTCGGCCTGGTCAGCGTCCCAGAACCCTCCGTTTTCCTTCGAGCTCTGGACGGACGGGGATCGGCAGCTCGCGACCTGGTACGCCGCGGTGGCCTCCCAGGACCAGGTGAACCCGAGCCGGGTGACCAAGATCCTCGACGCCGACGGGGTCCTCGTCCTGGAGTACGTCTCCGACGTTGTGGTCGGAACCCATCCGGCGTTGGTCCTCGAGGATTGTGCGGCTCTGTTTCCGCCCTTCTAGTACAGCGATCGGCGATCGGCGTGTTCGCTGGCGGCGAGATCGGCGAAGCGGGAGTTCGCGTACCGGAGACGTCGAGCGAGGAGGCGGGCCAAGAGGTGGTGGAAGTGGGCGGCCGCAGGCGCCCCGGACTCGGTCCACCGCCAGAAATCTGCGCGGTCGAGGCGGGCCAACCGACAGGGGGACTGAGCGACGAGGCCGATCGGTTCAGGGAGATCCAGGAGCAGCGCCAGGTCGCCGATGAGGGTGCCCGGCTTGAGGATGCCCAAGTCGACCTTCTCGCCGCTCTCCGGCAGGTACGTCGCGGTGATCTCGCCGGACAAGATCAGCCAGGCGCTCCGGTCCGAGGGATCGCGAATCGCCTCGCCTGGCGCCCGCTCGACCGGGTCGAGCCGCGCGGCGAGGGCCGCAAGGTCGTCGGCGCCGAACGTCTCGAGGAGGCCGGACGCTTCGGCCTGGGCTGCAAAACCCCGGAGCAGGTCGCGGTCGACGCTCATCCGGTCAGCCACAGCGTGCGCCACACGGCGGCACTGTGTTCGGCGGGCCGACCCTCGCCCACGGAGGCGATTCGGGTATCGGCCGCGCGGACCCGGCCGGCGAGGGTTCGCGTGAACGCCCGGAGCAGGGCGGAGGCGAGGGCGGGATCCTCGGACTGGAGCGAGTACAGTTCCGCCGCCGACAGTCCGAGCGTTGTGCCTGAGCTCAAGGCGGTGGCGGTGGCGGAGCGTGGCCCGGGGTCGATGAGTGCCATCTCGCCGAGGATCGCGCCGGGGCCTTCCAGGGAGAGCACCACCGAGGTGTCGCCGGCGCGCAGCGATACGGAAATCTCCCCGTCGAGCACTACGAACAAGGAGTTTCCGGGCTCCCCTTCGCGGAAGAGCACGTCGCCCTGGAAGAAACGCAGCTTGCGAGCGCGGAGCAGGAGTCCGTTGATGGCCTCGGTGCTCCACGAAGCGAAGGTGGGCAGGCTCCGGAGGAACTGACCGGCCTTCAACGTCATTCCGGGTCTCGCAGGCCGACCACGGTGGTGCCAGCCACGAGCATGTCGCCAACGCGCAGCTCCAGCGTGTTGTCCGCCCGTTCGAGCTGGTTCACGCCCGGGTGCAGCACGAAGGTGGGGCATCTCGGGTGGAGTGGGGTCACCTGGATCGACTCGCCCAGCACCTGGATCGAGGCCTGACGGCGGCCGGCGAGAGCGCGGTCGAGCGTGAAGCCCCCCGCGCGCGCCCGCGCCGCGCGAGGGCCTGGACACCAACGGATGTTGTCCTGCCCGCGTCGGTCGGGGTAGGCGAGGCCCGGATGGTTGGGCTCACGGCCAAGCTCCGCGGTCTGACCGGACACCACGCCGAGGCGCATTTCGCTGTCCGACAACATCAGGCCGGTGTAGCCGCTCGCTGCATTTGTTGCGAGGTACTGGATACTCGTGCCAGCCGTCTGGATCGTTGCCCCATCGCCGACGGTAGCCTCCTCCCCCGAGGCGAGCGACTTGCCGTTGACCGATACGCCTGGGGCAAGGGCTTGAATACGAGTGCCCTGCGCGCCGACATCGACCCGTAGGACCGACCGATCGGATCGATTCACCCATCGACCATCGGGCAACAGGTCATAAAAGTAGGACGAGACGACATCCGACAGGGGCACCGAGGGGAGTGCGAGCCCGCACAGCACGAGCTCCAGATCCGCCTGCAGGCCCACGTCGAGGACGATCGTGTCGGACCCGCTGGTGCGGGTCACGACCTTCATGGCCTCCTCGATCGCGGCCTCCAGGGCCTCGGGCGTTCCGACCACCAGCCCCCGACCCGACTCGGCCCAAGCGTTCCTGTCTTCCGAGGCGATATTGTACCCGGACAGCCAAAGGGCGGCCGGGTTCAGCACGGGGAGCGAATCGACGACCTCCAGGAGGGCGGGGGAGCCCGGGGCGAATCCCTCGAGCAAAACACAAGGATCGGGCGGCAGTATCGGTGGACGCTGTCCCCGCTTGATTCGAACGAGGTTCCCGACCTTCACCGCTTGGGCCACGGGCTCGGGGAGCCAACAGCGTGACTTGGGTATCGCTCGAAAGATCTCTTTTTCGCCGGGTAATCCCTTGAGCTGGAACCGGCCCACGCTCTCCCAGGGCGTCTCGGCGGCGTTCATGCACACGCGGGTGCCCGACCCGAACCAGACCTCCCCAGCGGGCGTCTTGGAGAGGATTCGGGAGGCGAGATTCACCGCTTCGCCAAAGGCATCTCCCTCGATCTCTTCCACATCGCCGGTGGTCATCGCGAGTCGAATGCTGACTTGGGGGTTCACCCCGACGAGGTCCTGGATGTCGAGCGCGGCCCGCAACGCATCGGTCGCCGCCAGGAACAGGCACATGAACGAGTCGCCCAGGTTCTTGACGACTCGGCCGCCGTTTCGCTCCACCACCGGGGTCACCAACTCCTCGTGCTCGCGGAGGATCTTGTGCAGCCCCTCGCGGTCGGTGCGGGAGACCTTCGCGGTGTAGTTGGCGAGGTCCGTGAAAACCACGGTTCGGGTTGCGGTCCCCAACTGCGTCTCTCCCTGCGAGCGAAGACCAGCCTTCGAGGCCGGCCGAGCGGACTGAAGGAAGCAACCTGCTGGGTTGCGGAGGAGGGGCCGGACAATCGTCCGACCCGGTGGGGAGCTTACTCCACCGCCTCCTTGCCGTCGACTGGAAGCGCGACAGGGGATAGCAATCGCCTCTCGGAGCGGACCATGCGTCGCGCGCGGTTGTCGGTAAACGTGAACAAGTACGCTCTGCTGCGAAATTCGCGCGGACACCACCAGCCGGATCTCTGTCACGCCATCGATCTGGGGTGCGAGGCCGGGGCACACGGGGTGACGGTTCACCCTCGGCGCGACGAGCGCCACGTCAGGATGGCCGACCTGCCTGTGGTCGCGTCCTGGCTTCGCGTGAATTGGCCGGATCGCGAGCTCAACATCGAATGCGAGGATCACCCGGACATCCTCGCAATCGTGCACGCGCTCGGTCCCCACCAGTGCACGCTGGTTCCGGTGACGCCGGGCGAGGTCACCTCCGACCACGGATGGCGGCTTCCCGAGCAACTCGCTCGGTTGAAGCCCGTGGTCTCCCCCCTTCGCGAACGTGGGATTCGAACCTCCTTGTTCGCGGATTGCGACCCAAGTAGCATGGCGCGCTTCGCCGAAACCGGCGCCGATCGCATCGAACTCTACACCGGGCCTTTTGCCTGGGCTTGGGGTACGCCCCAACAGGCTGGCGAGACCGCCAAGGTATGGGAGAGCGCGATCGCGGCGGTCGCGGCAGGCCTCGGCGTGAACGCCGGCCACGACCTCGATCGGGAAAACCTGGCCGCGCTGCGCGGTCTGCCTGGGCTCGCCGAAGTGAGCATCGGTCACGCCCAGATCTGCCGCGCCTTGGAGGTGGGCACCCACGCGTCGGTGCGGGAGCTGCTCTCCGCCCTCGGCTGGTGACTACTTTCCGTAGATTTCCGCGCCAGTTTCCACGAACTCCTTCGCCTTGTCCGCCATCCCCTTCTCAGCCACCTCCCGCAGCTCGTGGGTGAGCTGCATCGAGCAGAACCGGGGCCCGCACATCGAGCAAAAGTGGGCGCTCTTTGCGCCTTCGGCGGGCAGGGTGGCGTCGTGGTAGGAGCGCGCGGTGTCGGGGTCGATGGCGAGGGCGAACTGATCGGCCCAGCGGAATTCGAATCGGGCCCGGGAGAGCGCGTCGTCGCGGTCGCGTGCGCCGGGCTGGCCCTTGGCGAGGTCCGCGGTGTGGGCCGCGATCTTGTAGGCGATCATTCCCTGTTTGACATCTTCCTTCTCCGGCAGGCCGAGATGTTCCTTCGGCGTCACGTAGCAGAGCATCGCGCAGCCCTGGCTGCCGATCACCGCCGCCCCGATGGCCGACGCCATATGGTCGTATCCAGGGGCAATGTCCGTCACGAGGGGGCCGAGCGTGTAGAACGGCGCCTCGTCGCACCACAGGTCGGCCAGCCGCTGATTCTCCGCGACGAGGTGAAGGGGAACATGGCCGGGGCCTTCCACCATCGTTTGCACGTTGCGCTCTCGGGCGCGGACGACCAGCTCACCGAGGGTGCGCAGCTCGGCGAGCTGGGCCTCGTCGTTCGCGTCGGCGATCGCGCCCGGTCGCAGGCCATCGCCGAGGGAGAAGCTGACATCGTAGGCAGCGAGCACCTCGCAGATTCGATCGAAGTGCTCGTAGAGGAAGTTCTCCCGATGGTGCACGAGGCACCACTTCGCGAGAATAGAGCCACCGCGGCTGACAATTCCGCATACGCGCCGGGTA
The DNA here is from genome assembly GCA_947490265.1 of Pseudomonadota bacterium. Lineage (GTDB taxonomy): Bacteria > Myxococcota_A > UBA796 > UBA796 > CANLGQ01. The sequence goes on from CANLGQ010000067.1 coordinate 6,851, forward strand.
GTGAGGGGAATGTGGGCGAGCCGCACGCCGGCATGCACCGTGAAGTAGTCGACGCCCTGCTCGGCCTGCTCTCGGAGGACGTCGAGGTAGAGGTCGATGTTCAGCTTCTCCACGCGCCCGTTGACCCGTTCGAGCGCCTCGTAGATCGGGACCGTGCCGATCGGCACCGGGCTGTGGCGGAGGATGGCTTCGCGCGTCTCGGCGAGGTCGGGGCCGGTGGAGAGGTCCATGACCGTGTCGGCCCCCCAGCGGAGCGACCAGGTGAGCTTCTCCACCTCGTCGGCGATGGAAGCCTTCACTCGGCTGTTGCCGATGTTCGCGTTGACTTTGCAGAGGAAGGCCTTGCCGATCACCATCGGCTCGAGCTCGGGGTGGCAGCGGTTCGCGGGGAGGATGGCCCGCCCGCGGGCGATCTCCGAGCGGACCTTCTCCGCTTCGCACCCTTCCCGAATGGCCGCGAAGCGCATCTCCTCGGTGACGACGCCTTGTCGGGCGTACCAGAGCTGGGTGGGCGTGCGATCGCCCGTGCGTCGGGCGATCCACTGCGCTCTCCCGGGAGGCAGACCCCCTTCGGGGAGGATCGCCGGACCCGCCGTGTCGTAGAGCCGGATCGACTCGCCGTTGGTGAGGTGGATCTCTCGGCAGGGGACGGCGAGATCGCCGACGAGGACGCGCGACGCGGTCATGCTTGCTCCTGAGGCCCGCCACGTATTGCGGCGGACAAACTCTGTCCGCCCTCGCTCGGGCGGGCGGTTAAACGGCCTCACGATGCGTCTGGTGATTGCGGAGAAACCCTCGGTTGCGCGCGACCTCGCCCGGGTCCTCGGCGCGGCAAGCAAGCGGAACGGGTGGTTCGAGGGCGAGGGCCTGCGGGTGAGCTGGTGCGTGGGGCACGTTGCCCAGCTCGAAGAACCTGCCTTTTATCGCCCTGAGTGGAAGCGTTGGACGCCGACGGTGCTGCCCATGTTGCCCGATCCCTTCGGCATCGGCCCCCGGAAGGGACTCTCCGACCAAATCGGAGTCCTGCGCTCGCTTCTTCGCGATTCTGCGGTGCGCGACGTGGTGAACGCGTGCGACGCCGGGAGGGAGGGGGAGCTGATCTTCCGGTGGCTGATCGAGCTGGTTGGGTGTGCGAAACCGGTCTCCCGACTTTGGATTGCTTCGCTCACCGACGAGGCGATCCGCGACGGGTGGTCCCGGCTCGCTCCTTCCCGCGACTACGATCGGCTGGCCGACGCCGCGCGCTGTCGCGCCGAGGCGGACTGGCTGGTGGGGATGAACGCCACGCGGGCGCTCACGTGCGCGGCGCGCGACGCCGGCGGTGCCGATGTCTTCTCGGTGGGTCGCGTCCAGACCCCGACCCTCGCGATGATCGTGCACCGCGACGCGGAAATCGAGCGCTTCGTTCCGACCGAGTTCTGGCAGGTCCATGCCACTTTCCGGGCGGACTCGGGAGAGTGGAAGGCGGTTTATGTCGCCGATCCGGGCGCCCCGGGCGAGGGCGAGGTCGACGTCGCTCCGCGGGCCGAGCGCATCGCCACCGCAGAGGGTGCGGCCGCGATCGCCCGGGCGGTGGCCAACCAGCCCGCGAGAGTCGCCGTGGCGGACCGGCGCCGCACGGTCGAGCCCCCGCCGCTGCTGTACGATCTCACGAGCCTGCAGCGGAGAGCCAACCAGCGCTATGGTCTGACCGCGCCACGGACCCTGGAGATCGCGCAGGCGCTCTACGAGCGCCACAAGCTCATCACCTACCCGCGCACCGACGCTCGGTTCCTCACGCCCGACCAGGTGCCGAACTTGCCGTCGATCGTCTCCGGGCTCCGCCCACTCGAGCCGTACCGCGCGGTGGCCGAGCGCTTGTTGTCGGCCCCCATCCGCCCTGGAAAGCGGGTCGTGGATGCTTCCGAGGTCGGCGATCACCACGCGATCCTGCCGACGGGCAAGACCCCGAACCCCGACCGGCTCCAGCCCGAGGAAAAGCGGGTGTTCGACTTGGTCGCCCGCCGGTTCCTGGCGGTGCTGTCTCCGCCGGCGCAGTTCGACGTCACCCTTCTGATGGCCGCGGTCGAGCCGGCGGAGGGTTTCGAGGGGGGGGCGCTCCAATTCCGGGCCCGAGGCCGCGTGCGCCGGGAGGCGGGGTGGCAGGCCATCGACCCGCCCCCTGCGAGTCGCGAGATCGACCTTCCACCCGTGGAGGTTGGCGACCCTGCGGTGGCGACGGCGCCGGAGGTCACGCGCGGCCAGACCCGACCGCCCGCACCCATGACCGATGCCTCCCTGTTGCGCGCCATGGAGACGGCGGGGCGGACCCTCGACGACGAGGAACTCGCTCGCCGGATGCGTGGGTGCGGCCTCGGGACGCCCGCGACCCGCGCCTCCATCCTCGAGGTGCTCGTCGAGCGCAAATACATCGAGCGGCGGGAGCGGGAGTTGCGAGCGACTGATCGGGGGAAGGCCGTGATTGGCGCGCTTCGGGTGGAGGAGCTGAAGAGCGCGGAGCTGACCGGACGTTGGGAGGGGAAGTTGCTCGATCTGGCAGAGGGGCGCGGCGATCGACCGGCCTTCATGGCGGCTGTTCGCGAGCATGTCGGGCGGATCGTGGCCGACATCGGCAGCGCGCCACCCCTTGTCGGGGTCGCCGTCGAAGGGGAGGTAATCGGCGCGTGTCCCGGGTGTGGTCAGGTGGTGCGGCAGCGCGCCCGGGGGTGGCAGTGTACCGGCGGGTGCGGATTCTCGATCCCGAGCCGGATCGCGGGGCGCGACCTGAGTGCGCGTCAGGCGAAGGAGATCGCCGGGGGCGGCCGAACCAAAGCCGTGAAGGGCTTCAAGAGCAAGGCGGGGAAAGCGTTCGTGGCGGGGCTCTGGTGGGATGCCTCGAAGCGGCAGGTGAGCTTCTGGTTCCCGGAGCGCGCGGCCTCGCCCCCCGCGCCAACGGTCGCGGTCGGAGACGGCTGCCCGAGCTGTGGCAAGGGGCGAATCATACAGGGTCGAACGACACTCGGCTGCGATCGATGGCGCGACGGATGTCGGTTCGTGCTCAGCGGGTCGCGTTCCAGCTGAGCATCTTGCCCTTCTCCTGCGAGAATTGACCTCGAAACTCTCCCCCGACGAGCCTTCCGCTGAGGACCACCGGACTTCCGTCGTTTGCGGTGAGGGCCAGGGTTCCGTCGGTGCCGAGGCTCCCCCCCATTTGGATCGACCTCACGGTGGGGCCGAGTTGGAACGTCGCGGTCGCCGACACCCGCTCGCTTCTCTGGGTGAGAGACCTGAGCTTGAACGGTGCTCCGTTGGCTTTTCCAGCCCATTCTCGTCCGAGGACCGCGGGAAACTCGGGCGCGGGAGGCGTGGCCTCCGGGGGGGCGACCGGCGCCGGGTCTGGGGGCGGGGCGGGCGCTGCCACCGGCTCCGGCGCAGGCTCGGGTGCAACGGGTGCCGGTGCGGCGAGAACCGCCTCGCGAGGGACGGCCGGGTTCGGGGGGGAGGGCGCCGCAAGGGGCGACGGGCCGGGTGCCGGGGGCGGAGCCGCGACCGGCTCCGGGGGCGCGCTCGGAAGCCCAGCCACCGCGACGGGCTCTGGTGGAGCGGCGGGTGGCGCGATCGCGGCCGGCTCGGGGACGGATGCTGGAACCAGCAGGATGCCGGTCGCGGTGACCACGATGCCCAGCAGGCCCAGGCCGCCGAGCCCGAGCAGCGCCACCGCGGCGGCGGCGATCGGCAGCGCCCTTCGGCTCCGTGCCGGGGCCAGCGTCCCCGTGGGCGCGTCGCTCCCGTCGATCGGCACTGCAGTGAGGTTCGACCCGGCAAGCGTCTCGTTCTCCGCGTTCCTCGGAACGGTCAGGCTTGCCACATTCGGGCGTGCGACGCGGAAGCCCTCGTCGGTGCCCGGCTCGGCCAGGAGGAGCAGGAGGTCCGGCCTGCCCACCAGCAGGGCCGTTCCAAACGCGCGGAGGTCGGGGAAGCGGTCGCCTCGATCCGTCGACAGGGCCCTTTCGATCGCGGCAGCCACTTCGAGGGGAATCGACGGGAGGTTTTGCGCGAGGGGAGTATGGGACCCGCCCAACGTGGCTTCCATGGCGTCGATCGCGTCGTCGTACTCGTACGGCGCGCGCCCGGTGAGCATCGTGTAGAGGACGGCCCCCAGCGCGAACTGGTCGCACCGCCCGTCTACCCCCTTGGCGTCGCGGATCTGCTCGGGGGCCATGAATCCGGGCGTTCCCATCGGGAGCCCGCCGACGGTGCGACTCGGAGCGTCGTCGAGCACCATCTTCGCGATCCCAAAGTCGCACACCTTGGGGACGAATCCGCCGAGGCCCTGAGCGAGCATGATGTTGCCGGGCTTGATGTCGCGGTGCAGCACGCCGATCGCGTGGGCTGCCGCAACCGCGCTCACGACCGGCCCAAAGAGCGCCAGGGCCGTGTCGAGGTTCATCGGGCCGTGGGTTGCGAGCCACTCATCGAGGGGCGGGGTCTCGATGAACTCCATCACGAGGCCCACCTGACCCTCGTGGTCGATCAGGTCGGTCACCTGCAAGATGTTGGGGTGCTTCAGGCGCGCCTGGATCTCCCCCTCCTGCTGGAGTCGGCGGGAGAGGCCTTTTTGCTTCAGCGCCAGGAGCTTCAGCGCATGGATGCTGCCGAGTCCGAGGTGCCGCACGCGATACACGACCGCCATACCCCCGCGCCCGGCCAAGGCTTCCACCTCGTACCGGCCGCCGACGATGTCGCCTGGCGCGAGCATCTACCTGCCTTCCTCTGCCGCTCGGTCGGCGGTCTTGAACACGTCGTTGAACCCCAGCCCGAACGAGTAGATGGTCGTCAGCGGATTGTTCTCCGCGTAGTACGTGTGCAGCACGGACAGCGTCGCCGTGGTGCGGCCGGGAACCCCGAGGGAGACCTTTGCGCCGGCCTGCAAGGAGAGGACCCGGAGGACGGTGAACCGGTCGATGTCAGACAGATCGGTCTCGGCCCAGTCGAGTCCTCCGGGGCGGCTGAACGCCGCCAGGCTGGGCCCGAAGCCGAACTTGCCGTCGGGCACCAGCGCGAGGTCTCCGTGGCCCTGGAACTCGGCGCCGGGGGCCGCGTGCGAGTCGATCTTCCCGAGCGCGGTTCGATACCGGGCCACGCCTTCGGCGTAGGTGTAAAAGTACCCGCCCCCCGGCAGACTCCCCGCCCGCCCGGCCGCGGTGGTCAGCCCCACGTCGAACGACCCCTCCCCGAGGTTGGTCAGTCGATCCCGATGCTCAGCGGTGTATTGTCCGAATCGGAGCTCGAGCCCGATCGAACTCGAAAGGGGGGCGCCGAACGTCTGGTCGAGCCAGTTCAGCTTGGCCCGGGTGGTCAGCGGCGTGAACCCGGCCGTGGGGTCGCACCCATCGAGCCCGAACGCGCCACAGACCTCGCCCGCCGGATCATTCGGTTGGGCAATGCCGAACGGAAGGGCGACCTCGATCTCGGAGCGCGGGGTGAGGCCATAGGTCACGATCGGCTTCACGTAAAAGTCGGAGATCCCATCGTCGACGTCCACCGTCGGTTCCTGGCCTTGCCGCTGCTTAAAGTTTCCGCCCTCGAGGACGAACGTGCCGAAGCGCTGCGCTTCCGTGCCGACATAGATCGACGCGTCGCCGGTGGTCTGGATCCACGGCCCGGAGCCCGCCATCGCCACCGTCGCCCAGCAACCGAGCCCACCGATCATCGCTCCTCCCGCCCTTTCTATCCATCGTGGTGGTGATGGACGCAACCAGTTCCTGGGCAATAATCCTAGAGGAAGGACGGTCCCTGGCAGGCGCGACGGTCCCCTCGCTGGCAGGCTTCAGCGGCCAAATCCCGAGCACGTACTCGCTTTTGTGGGCCGCCCAGTCCGTTCCACAGCAGCCGGCACAAGGCACTTCGCGCTTCCAGGCTCCCGCCGGACACGGCGAGTTCGTAGGCCTCTCGGGCGGCGCCGTAGTCCGGCTTGACCTCCTCCTCGGCCTCCTCGTGCAGTCGGCCCAGGCTGTAGCACGCGTCGGCCACCCCGCCCGCGCACCCCCTTCGATACAGCTCCAGCGCCTGAATTCGGTTGCGGTCGATGTCGGTGCCGAGATCGAGGACCCGGCCTGCCTTGTAGCAACCCGAGGGCCGACCGCCCTCGCACGCCCGGCTGAAGCTGGCCAGCGCCACGTCGTCGTCGCGCCGCACGCCCACGGCCTCGATCAGCAGGTCGCCTCGGCGCTCGCACGACTCGAAAGCATCCTGGGCGCAGGCCCAGCCGTAATAGCGAGCGGCCAACGTTCGGTCGCGCTCTCCGACTCGTCCAGCCTCGAATCCGAGCGCGAGCGCCGCGCAGGCGCCTCCGCCGGTGGTCTCCTCGCACGCCCGCTCGAGCGCGCGTCGGGCCGCCGGACCATCGCGGGGGATCGTGCCCTCGACCATGGCGCTACCCCAGGTCGTGCAGGCCTGATCGGACTCGGCGAGAAAGCAGGCGATCCGAAACGCGTCGGGCTGCCGCAAGACCGCGGTGGGATCCGCGTCGGTCGCCTGGGCGAGCCGCACGCAGCTGTCGGCGTGGTCCTGACGGCACCCCATAGCGAATCGGTCGAACGCCCCGTCGGCATCCGCTCCGGCGATGGCGATTCGCCCGGCCATTCCGCAGGCGTCGCCCGCGCCCAGATCACACATGCGGCCCAGGGTGCGATAATCGTCATCCCGGTTGGTGATCTTGTCGAGGTCGGTCTGGATCGCGGCGCGACAGCTGGCAAGCAGGCCCCGGTCGCACAGGGCGGACGCGGCGGCGAGGGGGTCGGCCGGGGGAACGAGCGCGTCCCGGGCAGCGCAGCCAGCAACGTCGCCTCCGTCGCAGGCTTTTTCGGCGTACGATAAGGCTTTCTTGACGTCAGGCTTTCCGCTTCGGCCCCCCGCCGTGTGCAGAACGGCCAGCGTGGTGCACGAGGGACCATAACCGGCCGAGCAACTGCGCTCCCACCGGGCGATGGCCGCCGCGGATTCGGCCTTGACCCCGCGCTGCTCGTAGAGCTGGCCCGCGTACTCGTGGCAGGCGGGCGCAAACTTCTGCACGTCGCATGCGCCCTTCCACATGCGGGCCGCTTGGCGGTAGAGGGAGGCTTGTTCGGTCGGGGCGGCCGCTCGCGCGGCGGCGTCGGCGATCCAACCCATCACCGTGCAGGCCGTCGGATCACCCTTGGCACAGGGCGGTGCAAAAACTGCCTCCAAGGACGCGAAGGTCGAACGGTCGTCGGGTCTCCAGCGCGCTGGGTCGCACACCGGAAGGTAGCCCTCGGTGCAGGCGGCTCGGAACGACTCGTCCAGGGTTGCGCGGGTCGCCCCGACCCCATCTCGTCGGAACTCCAGGCGGAGCGCTTCCATCGCGCGATCGCGGGGCGTCGGCTCGGATGCGCCCAGGAGCATCGACGCCGCTGCTGTTATCAAGGCTGCCTTCCACGCCCGCTGACTCAACCCGACCCTCCTTGCCCGCGCTCGCATTGTCGCCGATCTCGGGCTGTGCATCCACCCCCCACCCGAGGTAACGAGTCGGTGGACACAGTCGCTTGGGGGTCCGGTGCAGCGCTTCGAATACCTCGTCGTCTACATGGAGAGAGACCGCGTGCTCACCGCCAACGGCCACTGGCAGGGCACCGTGGAGCGAGGGAGCGACGGCGACACCGTCAGCTGCCCCACCTTGATCGAGTATCTGTCGGAGGCGGGGGCGCAAGGGTGGGAGTTGGTCGCGGTCGACCCCGAGGAGACCGGCACCGCGCAGTTGTACTTCAAACGCACCCACTGACATGGGGGATGCGACTCGCCTGGCGTTTGCCGATCCCGCCCGCGATCCGGCGGCGGCGGCGGCGCGTCTGGGGGTGTCGCTCGCGGCGATCGAGCTGTTGATCGACGCGGGGTCGATCGACTTGCACCTCGACCTCGACGTGGCCGTGCGGGTGACCGGGTTGAACCCGCTGCGCCACCACGGCGCGGCCACCCGCGTCTCGCCGCTCGTGGGCCAGACCGACTTTCCACGCCTTCGCGAGGGCGGATTCTCCGGCGTCGTCTACGATGTGGCGACGAATCCGTTCCGCCCGGCGGGGAACCGCCTCGAGGCAACCCGGCGCAACCTCGCCCGGGTGACGGCGACGGTCGCCTCTCGTCCGGCGGATCTGGCGTTGTGTCGGTCGGCCGGAGACTACGACCGGGCGCGGCGCGACGGCCACCTCGCGGTCTGGCTGGCCCTTCAGGGAGGCAACGCCGTGGCCGCCGATCCCTCGGTCCTCGAGGGGCCACTGGGTGCGGATCTGCATCGGATCACGCTGGTCCACCTCACGACCAGCACGCTCGGGGGAACGAGCTCACCGGCGGGCCGTGACGCGGGGATCACCGAGGCGGGCCGGGAAGTCGTCGATAGGTGTAATCGCGCCCGGATCCTCGTCGACCTCGCGCATGCGGGGAAGAAGACCTTCTGGGGGGCGCTCGACAGCCACGCGCGGGACCTCCCGCCGATCGTCTCGCACACCGGGGTGGAGGGGGTTCGCCCGCACTGGCGGAACCTCGACGACGACCAGATCCGAGCGATCGCCGACCGAGGCGGCGTGGTCGGCGTCATGTACCAGTCGAGTTTCCTGGCTCCCGTGCGCTGGACCTGTCGGCGCAGCGCCATTCTCGACCACCTCGACCACATCCACCGGGTCGCAGGCGCTGGGGTCGGGGCGATCGGCACCGACTACGACGGCTTCATCGTGCCCCCGGTAGACCTGCCGGATCCGTGCGCCCACCCGCGGCTGGTGCAGGACATGCTCGACCGGGGTTGGTCCCCGGATCGCATTCGGGGAGTGCTGGCCGGGAATTACCTGCGGGTCGTTCGCGAGCTCCGCCCGTAGCGGCAGGGAGCGGACCATGTCATGTTCGCGCCATGCTCTGGTGGGTTGCCGTTGCGGGCGCGACCGAATGGGCGGTCCTCCAAGTGGGGGTGCACCGCGAGGCGGGCGTGCTTTCGGCCATTGCGGCGGACGGGGCCGCAGGTCTGTGCGTGCCCGGCTACGCCCTCATCAGCTGCCCGGCGGAGGGGCCGGTCGCCTTCCGATGGGCCGGCGCGCCCAGCTGGGAATTGGTCGGTGACTCGACAGTTCTACCCGGCGATACGGGCCAGGCTTGGGTGCTGGCGATCGACGACCCGGCGGTGGTCGCCACACTGGACCCCCTGACGCGTGCGGGCGCCTATGCCGCGTTCGTGTCCACCGGCGACCATGCCGTTCCCCCGCCAAGCCCGGCGTTGCTCGAGCGCCTGTGGGCCGCGACGCGAAGCCCCGACCTGGCGGTCCGCCGCGCCTCCGTGGAGGGGTTGGTCCCCTACCTGCGGCACACCGCGAGCGACCCGTTCCCCGTCGACGCGCCGCCGGTGATCCCTCCCGGGGTGATCGCCGGCCTCGCGCGCGATCCCGACTTTCGGGTCCGCCGACGCCTGGCGGCCATCCTTCGCGAGGTCCGTCCGACCCCGGCGACCCCGACCTGGTTCGTCGCCGAGGTGCGCGAGACGCTGATGCGACTCGTTCGCGACAACCCGACGGTGGCCCGCGCGGCGATCGCGTCGCTCGGGCAGTCTGCGTGGTCGGGGGTCGTTCCGGCCCAGGATGCATGGAACGACGCGATGGAACGGGTGCAGTTGCCCGGACCGCCGGGCCGCGCCTCGGCGGCCACCCTGGCGCGCCTGGCCGCCAACCTCGATGCCGGCCCCAGGGTGGACCCTGCCCGCGCCGTGGCGTTGGTGTTCACGCATCAGCGAGAGAAGACCTGGCTCGTGTGGACCGCGTGGCGCGAAGACGTCCCCTTCGACCGCCCCCGGGTCGACGTGCTGCTCAGGGCGACAATGGGCGTCGGCACGCGCCTCCTTCGCCACTGGGCCGAGACGGAGCCCGCGGCGCTGGCCGACGCGATCGCGGCGTGGGAGCCGACCAGCCCCCACTCCGATCGCTTTCGCATCGCGCGCGACGCGCTCGCCAACACGGAAAATCCGGCGTTGCGCGCTGCGCTCGGGCTTCCGGCGACCGGGCGCTGACAACCTGTCAACAAGGCACCCGGGATGGGGGTCGGTTTGACAGGTTGTCGGATCCGGGGCGGTTGTGGGCCTCCGGTGGGCGCTCGAAGCCCGACTCCGCCCTGCCCGCGCTTGGCATGATAGCTGCAGTCTCGACCTCAGGGAGGGTGTCCCGTTTTGGCTCGCCTCACACCGCTTCTGGCGGTCTTCGCAACGACCATCCTGGCCATTCTGGCTGCCTGGGTGACCAACCTCGGGCTCGCGGTCGTGATCGCGCCGGCAGACGTCGTTCCGCAGGTGGTCGCCGCGCCCGAGGTCGCCGATGCGCCGCCCGCCAC
>CANLGQ010000068.1 GCA_947490265.1 Pseudomonadota bacterium
ATCCTTGGTCGCCGACCGTGCTTCCCTGGCTGCTGCTCGAGGTGCTCGACGACGCGGCCCGCCATCCCGGCGGGGAGCCCCTGGCTGAGTACCTGGCGTCCGCGGGCGCGCCGCGCGAGTCGGTCGACGCCTTCTCGTTCGGCTTCGCGCGCAGGTTGGCCGAGGTCTTTGACCGCTACGTCACCTGGCGGCCCGAGCTCGCCAACGCCTGGAGCGACGGCCCGGCGGTCGGCTGGCAGCCCGCGGTGTGGCGGGCCGCGCAGCAGGCGTGCGGTCGTCCCCACCGGGCCCGCCGCTTCGCAGACGCGCGCGTTCCGGAAGGGGGCCCGCCGCTGCGGATCTTCGCCCTGTCCAACCTGGCGCCGGCGTGGCTCGATGCGCTCGCGCGCGTGGCCGTGTCCCGCGAGGTGGAGATCTACCTGCTCTGTCCGACCGAGGGGCACTTCGCGGACGATCGGGGAGCAGGCCACCCGCTGCTCCAGAGCTGGGGGCGCGTCGCGCGCGAGCTGCAGCTCACCCTCGGCGAGCTGCCGGAGGCCATTTTTCAATCCGGGACGGATCTTTTCATGGATCCGTACCTCACAGCGGGGGGAGGTCACCATCGCAGCGCGCTGCGCACCCTGCAGAGCGATCTCCACGGAGGGGCCGCACCCGTCGCGGGCCGCTCGTTCGACGCAGCCGACGCGTCGATTCAGCTGCACGACTGTCACTCCGCCGCGCGGCAGGTCGAGGTGCTGCGCGATGCGCTGCTCGCGCTCCTCGCGTCCGATCCCACGCTCGAGCCGCGCGACATCGTCGTGATGACGCCGGACCTCAACCAGTTTGCCCCTCGCTTCGCCGCCGCGTTCGATGTCGGCGAGCGGGCCCCGAGGGCCGATGGCACCTGGGGCGGGTCGGGCGCACCGCGCATCCCGTACGAGATCGCCGATCGCACCCTGCGCCGGTTGAACCCGGTGGCGGACGCGCTGCTCCGCGTCTTGGCCCTGGTGGACAGCCGGGCCGCAGCGTCGGAGGTCCTCGACCTGCTCGCGATCGAGGCCGTCGCGGCGCGGTTCGGCCTCACCGCCGCCGAGGTGCCCGTCGTCCGCGGATGGGCCACGGACGCCGGCGTCTGCTGGGCCGCCGACGCGGCGCAGCGAGCCCGCCACGGGCAGCCCGAGGACGAGCAAAACACCTGGCGCTTCGGCCTCGACCGACTCCTGATGGGGGTGGTCGCCCGAGACGAGGGGGGGCCCGTCGCGGGGGTGCGGCCGTACGAAGCAGTGGAAGGCGCCGATTCACGACTCGTCGGCGCCCTCTGCGAGTTCGCTGCCAGCCTGTTCGCCGTGGTGGAACAGCTCCGAGAGCCGCGCACCCTCGCGAGCTGGGCGACCGACCTCGATACCGCTTTGTCGGCCCTCACCCAACCACCTCCCGGCGCGAGCTGGCTCAGCCGCCAGGTGCGCGAGGAGCTCACGCTGCTCGCCACCGAAGCCCTTCGGGCCGGGAGCCGGGTCCGCGTGTCGGTGGGTGGACTCCGGGCGGCGCTGGAGGGTCGTTTCGAGATCGCGGCCGCCGGGCACGGCAGCGGCGGAGCCCTCACCTTGTGCGGAATGGTCCCGGAGCGCGCGGTCCCGTACCGCGTCGTGTGCCTGCTCGGGATGGAGGACGGATCCTTCCCGCGCCCGGTCGGTCGGCACGCCTTCGACTTGATGGCGAGTCAGCCCCGGATCGGCGATCGCAACCCGCGCGACGAAGACCGGTATCTCCTGCTCGAAGCCTTGCTATCGGCTCGGGATCACCTGATTGTCTGCTGGTCGGGGCGCGACCAGCGCACCAACGCCGCGCTCCCCCCCGCCGTCCCGGTCAGCGAGCTGCTCGACGCGCTGGACCTCACCTGGCCCGAGGCCCGGCCCCGGCCGCGCGAGGCCCTCACCCGCGTCCACACGCTTCAGGCGTTCGATCCGCGCAACTTTACGCCTCCCCCCTCCACGTTCGACCGGCGACGACTCGGCAGCGCCCGGGCGGCGCTCCTGCCGCGCGACCCCCCGCGTCCCTTTCTCGCGCCCGGGCTCGAAGCGCCGCCACAACAAGGCGAGGCCGAGTCGATGGATCTCGACGACCTCTGCCGGTTCTGGCAGCAGCCGTTGCGCACCTTCGCTCAGCGGCGACTCCAGCTCTGGCTCCCCTGGGACGACACCGACCAGCCCATCGACCGCGAGCCGATCGAGCTAGGCTGGGTCGACCACGCCAAGATGTTGCGCACGATCCTGGACTACCGATCGGCCGATCGAGACCTGGACGCCGCGCGCTCAGCGCTCCGAACCGCCGGAGCCCTGCCGCTCGGCCGGGCCGGTGAGATCGCCTTCGACACGGTCGTCGGCCTCGCCGAGTCGCTGGAATCCGAAGCGGCTCGCGGAGGATGGAGCTGGCGCACTGCGACACGGGCGGAGGTCGACGCCTGGCTCCCCCATGGGCGACTCGTCGGCCAGGTGGACGGCTGGACCGAGGGCGGGCTCGTGCGGTTCGCCTACGGCGACGAACGACCGGCCGACCTCTTACCGGCCTGGATCCGGCTCCTCGCTCGCCTCGCCACCGATCCGTCTGCCCGGCCTCGGGCTCGGGTTTTCTTCGGCAGGATCACCACGCGCGGCGAGATCGATTGCAAGGTCATCGGCCTCGACGCTTCCGCGGCGGGAGGGCACCTGGAGGCCCTCTGCGCCACCCGCCGGGAGGGCGAGCATCGGGCGCTCTCCTATGTTCCGAAGTCAAGTTTCGCCCTCGCCCGGTGCGCGTGGGACCGGAAGGGGCTCAGAGGCTCCGCGCGCGACCCGGTGGCCCTCGCGGCCGGCGAATGGGACGAGGCGACGGCGGCCGTGCTTGCTCAAGCGCGAGAGCGCGCGCTGACCGCCTGGCGCCGAGAAGCGCTCGACAGCTATCATCGCCACTTTTTCGGTGGACGCCCCCCGTTTCTCGACGCCGACGGCGCCCTCGACCCGGCCTTCGCCTCGCTGGCGGGCCAAGTCTGGGCCCCGCTGCTCGACGGGCGCCGAACCGGAGTCGCCGTATGGAAGTGACGCCTCCTACCTGGGATCCCACCGCACCCCTCACGCGGGGCACCACGCTCGTGGAGGCGAGCGCGGGGACCGGCAAGACCCACGGGATCACCACCCTGGTCGTCCGCCTCGTGGCCGAGGAGGGGATCCCCATCGAGCGGATCCTCATCGTCACCTACACGCGGGCCGCCACCGCCGAACTCCGAGCCCGCATCCGCACCCGACTCGTCGCGGCGGCGGCCGCAGCACGGAGCGAGGCGCCGATCGAGGACCCGGTGCTCGACCTGCTGCGACACAACCCGGCCGCCCCGCGGCGGCTGGCGACCGCGATCCAGGACTTCGACCGGGCGCTCATCAGCACGATCCACGGCTTCTGCCAGCGGATGCTCCAGCAGACGGCCTTCGAGAGCCATGCCGCCTTCGACCTCGAGCTCGTCCCCGACACCGACGCCTTGCTCGACGAACTGGTCGACGACACCCTCGTCCGAGCCTTCTACGACATCGATCCGGAGGAGATCGCCTTCCTTCGCGAAGACTGCCTGTTCAATCGAGCCGACTTGCGCGCGCTCGCCCGCAAGGCGGTGGCCGACCCCGACGTCCCGGTGATCCCGGCGCCCGACGATCCGAAGGCCGACGCGGCGGGTTCCACCCGGGCGCGATTCGTCCAGCAGATCCGCGCCTCCTTCGAGGCTCACAAGGCGAGCCGACGCGTTCAGACCTATCAGGATCTGTTGCGAGGCCTTGCGCTCCGGCTGTCCGAGCACGGCGACCCCACCAGCCGGGCGGCGCTCGCCACGGCGATCGGCGCTCTGTTCGACGCCGCGCTGATCGACGAGTTCCAGGACACCGACGCGCTCCAGTGGACCTTGTTCTCGACCTGCTTCGGCACCGGCGCCCACCACCTCTACCTGATCGGCGACCCGAAACAGGCGATCTATGGCTTCCGTGGCGCCAACATCCACGTCTACGCCGCCGCGGCGCGCAGCGCCGGCGACCGACGGTTCACCCTGGGGACCAACTGGCGATCCGAGCCCGCCCTGCTGGCCGCCCTCGACCACCTGATGAATCACCCGCGCTTTTTCGGGCCCTCCGCCCCGTTCGGATTCATCCCCGTGTCGGCGGCGAAACCCGACGTCCCGTTGCCGTCGGGCGAGCCGTTGGAGATCCGGTGGATCGATCCGGGCCTCGTCGGGTCGAGCGGAGACAAGCCGCTCGGAAAGGGAGAGGTTCAGGCAACCCTACCCCTGCGGGTGGCCGCCGACGTCGCGCGGGTCCTCGCCGGAGGTTGGCACCCCGGGCAGATCGCGGTGCTCGTGCGCACCGGACCGCAGGCCCAGGCCATCCAGGATGCCCTGACCGCCGCCCGGATCCCCGCCGTGCGGAGCGGCGCGACGAGCGTGCTCGCGTCCGATGAAGCGCTCGCGGTCCAGCAGTGGCTCGCGGCGCTCGCAGCATCGGGTGGTGGAGGCACGAGCCGACTCGCGGCGTCGAACATCCTGTTTGGATGGACCGCCGAGCAGCTGCTGGCCCTCGACGCCAAGGATGAGGTCGCGATCGCCGCCTGGAACGAGTGGTTGACCCGCCTCGCGGCGTGGCGGGCCCGCTTCCTCGCCGAAGGCTTTACCCCGGCGTTCGGAGCGGCTCTCGAAGACGGCGAGGTGTTGGTTCGCTTGCTCGGCGCGCCCGATGGGGAGCGCCGGGTGACCAACCTCAACCACGTCGCGGAGATCCTCGACGCCATCGAGCGACAGGAGCGGTTCGGCCTGGGAACGCTGCTCGGCTGGCTCCAGCAGCGACGGGGCGACGAGGAGCTCGAGTCCGACGAGATCGAACTCCGACTGGACCGAGACGCCGATGCGGTCCAGATCCTGACGATGCACCGCGCAAAGGGGCTCGAGTTCGAGGTGACCTTCGTCCCCTATCTGTGGGATGGACTCCTGCTCCGTCCAACCGACCGCCACGCGCTCCTGGTCCCGGATCCCGCGGATCCCACCCGCCGGATCCTCGACGTTCACCCAGCCACCGGCCCCGGCGCCCGCACGCCGAATCGCACCCTGGCCGAGCGCGAAGCCCAAGAGGAGGCGATCCGCCTCGCCTACGTGGCCCTCACGAGAGCCAAGAGCCGCTGCATCCTCTACACTGGATACATTCGCGAGCTCGGCACGTCGGCACTCGCGGCGTTCCTCCATGGCCGCGGGGAGGATCGGCTCGCGAGCGGCCTCGCGCGGGTGGAGGGGGGTTCGGCAGGCCTCCTGAGTGACCTCCACGCCCTGGCCGCACCCGGTTCCGGCATCTCGCTCACCGTCGCCCTGCCCGAGTCCGCGTGCCCCGTGGAGATCCCACCGTCCGAACCGGCGGAGCTGGCCACGCTGGAATTCGCTCGTGGACCGCTCGATGCCACCTGGCGCCGCCACAGCTACACCTCGATGGTCCGGTCGGCCGGGCCGGCTGGCCCGGAGCTCGTGGAGGCGCGTCGCGAGGGCTTCGACGACGACGCGCACGCCGCCACTCCCGACGACCCGGGAGAGCCGATCGGCGTCGAGGTGCCCCTCGCCCCGTTCCCCAGCGGGGCGGAGGCCGGAACCTTGCTGCACGCGATCCTCGAACATCTCGACTTCCAGGCGCAGAACGACCTGGAAGGCGTGGTGGTCCCCCTGCTGTCGGCCCACGGCTTCGATGCGGGCCAGTGGACCGAGGTGCTGTGCCGGGGACTGCGCGACGTGCTCGGCACCGCGCTCGGCGGCCCGCTCGGCGGAACCCGGCTTGCCGACCTGACTCGGGGCGAGCGACTCGACGAGACCCGGTTCGACCTGCCCCTCCGCGGAACCGTGGCCGGCGGGGCCCTCGCCGCCGCCCTCCGCAACGCCGCCCTCCCTCGATCGTGGCTCGCGTCGCTCGCTCGACTCGACACCCTCCGTTTGGCCGGGTTCCTGACCGGAAGTATCGACCTCGTCTTTCGTGTGGATCGGCGCTGGTACGTTGCGGACTACAAGAGCAACCGCCTGGTCGCCGACGGCGCGTGTCGCCCGGAGGCCTTCCACCCCGAGGCCCTGGGGCTTGAAATGGAGAAACACGACTACTTCCTTCAGTATCACCTCTATGTCGTGGCCCTTCACCGCTACCTCGGCTGGCGACTGGGCGAGCACTACGACTACGAGCGGGACTTCGGCGGGGTGTACTACCTTTTCCTGCGGGGAATGACCGGGTCGCCGGGGGCGGGCTGCTTTTTCGACCGCCCGTCGAAAGCGGCGATCGACGCGCTCGACCGGGCGCTGGGATCGCCGTGATCTGGATCCCCGCCGCTCGCACCGATCTCGGGGCCTTCTACCAAGCGGGGGTCCTCGCCGCGGTCGACGTCCACGCGGTCCAGGCGCTCGGCGCTCGGACGGGCGAAGCGGATCCCGAGGTCCTCCTCGCCCTGGCCCTCGCGGTGCGTGCGCCGCGTCACGGACACGTCCTGATCGACCTGGACCACGTTCGGATCGAGCCGCTCGTCCCCGAGTTTGCCGCCGGCTGCCCCCCCCTGCCTGCCGATCGGCGGGCGTGGCGGGCCCGGGTGGCGGCGAGCCCCCTGGTCCGCGAGGAGACCCTCGGTCGCACGCCGTTCGTGCTGCGGGGAAGCGCCCTGTACACCGACCGCTACCACCACTACGAGACGGTCCTTCAGGAGCAATTCACCCGCCGATTCGCCGCGACGCGACCGGTGACCGATGCCCACCTGCTCGACACCGGCCTCGACGCCCTGTTCGGCGCTCGGTCGGCCGCCGACCCGCAACGCCGCGCCGCCTCTGCTGCGCTCACCCGCGGGGCGGTGGTCGTGACCGGCGGACCCGGCACCGGCAAGACCTGGACGGTCCGCAACGTGCTCACCCTCTTGTATGCCCAGTGGGCGAGCGGTTCGGGCGGCGCCGCCCCCCCGCGGGTGGCGCTCGCCGCGCCCACCGGCAAGGCGTCCGCGCGGGTCGTCGAGGCCATCCGCGACGGCCTCGCGGCGCACGTGAAGCGGGCGAAAGGCGCCTTGCCGAGCGACACGCCGATGGCCGACCTGTACGACTGGCTCGCCGGGCTCCAACCGTTCACGCTGCACCGGTTGCTCGGGTGGAATCCAGAGAACCCCACTCGCTTCCGACACGACGCGTCCCGCCCGCTGCCCTTCGACGTGGTCCTGGTCGACGAGGTGTCCATGGTCGACGTCGCGCTCATGGCGAAGCTCGTGGAGGCGGTTCCGCCAGATTCAAGGTTGATCCTACTCGGTGACGCACATCAGCTTGCCAGCGTCGAGGCCGGGACCGTGCTGGCCGACCTGTGCGGCGGGGCGGGGCGACGCGACGCGGTGATCGTGCTCGAGAAGAGTCGTCGATACCGGCCGGACAGCGGCATCGCCCGCTTCGCCGACGCTGCGCTCGCCGGAAACGAGCTCATGGCCGTCGCCGCGGTCCCGCCGTGGTCGAGCGAGCGGGAGGTCGGCCGGATCACCACCGACGACCTCCGCGATCTCGCCGTCGCCGGCCTGCGCCCGACCTACGAGCGCCTCCGCGCAGGGCCGCGGCCCGGCGAGACCCACGAAGCGCTACACGCCGAGGTGCTCGCCCGGTTCGACCGCTTCCGCGTGCTCGCCGCCCACCGCCGAGGATCGCGTGGCGTCGAAGGCCTGAACGTCGCGATGGAGGCGTGGCTGGTCGCTGCGGACCTGATCGCCGACGTCTCCGACCCCTGGTACGTCGGGCGGCCGATCCTCGTCACCCGGAACGATCCCGGCGCGGGCCGCTTCAATGGCGACGTGGGGATGCTCGTGACCGACGCGCACGGCCACCGCGTCGTCGCCTTCTCCGGTCCGTCCGGGACCGTGGCCTACCTGCCGCCGGCGCGCTTGCCCGACCACGAGTCGGTGTTCGCGATGACCATCCACAAGAGCCAAGGATCGGAATTCGACGACGTGGTGCTGGTACTTCCCGAGCGACCCTCGCCCGTCCTGACGCGCGAGCTCGTCTACACCGGGGCGACGCGAGCGAAGCACCGGCTCGCCGTGCTCGCCACCCCAGAGGTCATCGCGAGCGCCGTCCGCCGGCCGATCGAACGGGCCTCCGGGCTGGCCGCCCGGCTCGGCTAGATCCCGTCGAGGTACCGGCTCTCCGCGAGCCAGTCCGGATCCGAGAAGCTCGAGACGAAGAGGCCGCCGTCCTGGATCCCGTCGATCACGTCCGCCGAGACCGCTGGATCGACCACCGGACAACCCCAGCTTCGCCCGAGATACCCGTACTCGTCGACCCAGTCTTCGGTCGCGTAATCTGCTTCGTGAATGATGATGGCCCGATCGCGAACCGCGTCGT
This sequence comes from Pseudomonadota bacterium, assembly GCA_947490265.1. Lineage (GTDB taxonomy): Bacteria > Myxococcota_A > UBA796 > UBA796 > CANLGQ01. The sequence goes on from CANLGQ010000068.1 coordinate 8,366, forward strand.
TGAAGCCGGGTTCCAGGCCATCGAGCCGCAGTGAGAGGCCGTGCGAGCCCTCGAACGGCTCGGACGCGCGCATCACCCCCACGCTCGACATGTGCGAGCCGTCGATGTTCGACATCTCTACGACGATCGCCGGGTCCCGCTCGTCGCTGCTCCCCGCCCCGTGGGCGACGAACTCGTGGAACAGCAGGTCCGAGGAGGCGAGGTCGACCAGCCAGAAACGCCGCTCGTCGGACGGCAGGTCGAAGTCGCCCACCCCCAGCCGAAGGCGCGTGGCGTCGCCATCCTTCCAGGCCTGGTCGAAGGCCCATAGCCCGCGCCCGAGGACCTCGGCGTCGAGGCCCTCGCCGGCCAGCGCCGCGGGGACGACCTCGTTGAACTGAAGGGTGTAGGCGCCATCGGAGGCCGCGCCGCCCGCCCCGACCCAGGAGTCGGCGACCACCCAATAGGTGCCCGGCTCGACCCACGAGGCGCCCTCCCAGTTGCCGCGATCGATGCAATCGTCGGGATCGAGGCTCCCGAGCAGGTGAACATCGATGTCGACGCCCGAAGGGAGCCCGGACAGCGTCGCCGCCAGGAAGCCCCGTTCCTGCACGGTGACCCGGTACACGACCTCGGGACCGCTCTCGTCGGTGGACGGCGAACACGCATAGCCATCGAGCGACGCCGCGGCGCCCGTCGTGGTGGACTGGTGAACGAACGGCAGCTGGTCGACGCACACCACCCCCGCGGGGCAGTCGCTGGTGGCGGTGCTGCCGGGATCGCCCGCCGGCGTGCCGTAGGGCGACGTCTGGTGCTCGTCGCGCGGGGTCAGCGTTCCGGGGATCGCGGCATCACGGGCCGGTAAGGGCTCACCGACGCAGGCGACGAGCAGGGAGGAAAGAAGGCCGAACAGGACACACCCCTCGGAAGCCGTGCCTCCTACCCCCCTCGGGCCTCACGGGCACGGCCGATTCGGCTCCCCAGGGGTGCCGGAGTCCCCGCCCGGCAGCGCCGCGACCGCCGCACACCAGCGGGTCGCTTCGTCGTTGTCGGCGGCGTTCTCCGCACTGGGCTCGAGGCCCGTCGCGGCCCCCACCTCGGCAAACCCTGCCGACCACGTCACCCGGTCGAGCACCGCGCCGCCCAAGCGGATCTCCAGCTCATCCCCGGTGTTCGCCAGGGCGAGCCCACCCCCGAAGGCGTGGTACAACCAGGTTCCATCACAGGAAACGCCTCCGTTTGCGGCGGCGTCGCCATCGGCGCACACCACGAACCGGCCCCCGGGAGCCACGACGCCCGAGCCCAGGGCGACCGTGAGATCGACCCCGTCGTCCGCCAACTCGAGCCCCGTCCAGTCGAGCGGATCCGAAGCGACGGACACGATCTCGATCCACTCCCCGTGGGCGTCGGCGACCGCCGCCGGGTCGATCATCAGCTCGGCAAGGACCAATTCGCCCGCCTCCGGTGCGCGCGGCGCCACCGGGCCGGTGTCCTCGGGGGGCGCCTCGGTGTCCGGCGGCGGGGCCGCGGTGTCGGCGTTCGGGACCGAGGGTTCGGCGCTCGGCTCGGCCGGGGGACGCGGCGGGTCCGGGGCCACTACCAGCGCCTGCTCGACGGCGCACCCGAGGAGCACGAGGATCACCGGATCCGCCGACACGGGAACGGGCGCCACGTCATCGCCGACGTCTCACACCGCGCCCCCGTCCGCGCAACCGCATAGACTCCGCCATGCATCCGGTTCGCGCCCTCCTCGACCTCCCCCGACGCCGGCAGGCCGCGGCGCTCTCCGCGCTGCGCCATTCGGTCGACGTGCCCACCGGCGAAGGGTGGAACACCCGGTTCGGCCCTACGTCGCTGTTCGACGCCTGGACCCGCACCACGCTGATGACCCAGCTCTATGCGGCCAACCGCGCCGCGCTGGCTCCCGTCGTCACCCGACGACCGTTCCGGATCGTGGAGATCGGTGGCGGCAACGGGCGACTGTGGGAGGGATTCCTCCCGCCGGAGGCCGAGGGCGAGCTCGTCGTCGTCGATCCGATGCCCGACGTGCACGCCGAGGTCGCGCGCGTGCTCCCCCCCGGGGTCCGCCTCACCCCGATCCATGCCCGGGTGGAGGACGCACATTTACCTGTTTCCGACGCCGTGGTCTGCAGCCTGACCCTCCACCATGTCGCGGGAGCCGATGCCCTTGAGCGGGAACACCATGGGCTGGTCGGACCTGGAAAACTCGAGGTTTTGCGCCAGCTCGCCGCGAGCGTTCGCCCTCGCCAGGGCTTCATCGTGCTGAACGAGGCCGACGTGTACTGCGACCTGGCGCTGGCGCCGGGCGATCCTGTTCTCGAAGATCAGCTTCTGGATTCCTATGTTCGCCGGTGTGCCCACGCGCTGCTCGACGACCTCGCGGCGGCCGAGGGGGAGGAGGCGCGCCGCCTGGACGCGATCCTCTGGCGGTGGTGCGTGGATCAGGTCGCGCTGGCCCACGCGCCCCGGGAGCAACGCGACGTATACGAACTCGACGTCTCCCGCTGGCTGGCCCTCTTCCGCCGCGCCGAGCTCCGCGTGACCGAACGGAGGTTCACCGACGACTTCGGGCTGTTCTGCCAGTACCTACTCGCCTTCTAATGGAGCTCCAGCTCGTCCAGCTGGTGTCGCACGATCTGGCCGTCGACGAGGTAGACGACCATCTCCGCGACGTTCACCGCGTGGTCTCCGATTCGCTCCAACTGCCTGCAGATGTTGGTCAGCGCGAGCAGGTCCTCGAACGCGTCGGGACGCTCACTCGCGAGCGACAGCAAGCGATCGAAGGCAGCGCGGTTGCGCGCGTCGGTGGCCTGGTCTTCGGCATGCAGCCGACGGGCGAGGTCGGTGTCGCGCCGGGTGAGCGCGCGCAGCGCCAGGGCGAGTTCCTCCACCGCACCGTCCGCGAGCAGCGAGACCTCCACCGGGACCCCGATCGTCGCCCCGACGCCCACGCTCCGCTTGGCGATGTTGACCGCGAGGTCCCCGATCCGCTCGAGGTCGGTGACGACTTTCAACGCCGCGGTGACGAGGCGCAGATCGCCGGCGACCGGGGCCCGCCGGGCGAGCAGGCTCACGCACAGGCGATCGCTCTCGATCTCCATGCGATCGAGCTCTCGGTCGGTGTTGCAGATCTGCTCAGCGAGCACGGGGTCCTGTTCCGAGAGCACGCGCAGGGCTCCCCGAACCATCTGCTCGGCGAGCCGCGCCATCGCGTCGATCTGGGCGGAGATGCTTCCCAGTTCGAGTTCGTACACGCTGTCGAGGTGCGGAGTATGGACCATTCGACGTTCCTGGGTTCGGCGGACAGGGGAAGCGTATCCCAACTGTGACGAACAGGTGACGGAATTGCATCAAGTGCGATCGCGTTCTGCAACAGGCCCGCTGTAGGAGCGCTGTAGTCGCCGCAGGCCCCCGATGGGCCCAAGTCAACGGGGGGTGTTCCATGTGGCGGTCCCTCTTCTTCCTCGCGCTGATCAGCGCATGCCAAGCCGGCAGCGGGCCGGACGATCTGGTCGTCGAGGGGCGGGCTTTCTTCGCGAAGCCGGCCCTCGGCACCCCAATGCCCGGCGAGTCGATTCACGTCTTCGCGACGATCGAGGGCACGGGAGCGTACCTCGAGCCGCAGTGTGCCCTCCGCGCCCCGGTCGGGCGCTTCCGGGGCCGGTTCGACGGGGTGGCCAAGGTCGACGCGAGCGGGCGGTGGTCGCTCGCGACGCCCCGGGGTCAGGTGCGGTTCACGACCGACGGCGGATGCCCGCTGCGCGATGTGGCGGACGCAGTCGTCGACGCGATCTGGGTCCGCGGAGCGATGCGTCCGAGGGTCCAGATCTGCGAGGGCTATGGCAACGCAAAAGCCGCAGCAGAAGGTTCGAACGCCGTAGTCGTCCGAAGCGCTTGCCTCCGCGACGGGACGACGGCGATCGTGGCTCAGCGTCGGTTCGAGGTCAGCGTCGGCGACCCGCCGGGTCGCCTGGAGACCGATCTCGCCTTCCACCAGCTCGAGCGGATCGACGGCTCAATCGTGGAGGAAGAGCTTCAATAAGCGGGCCTACCCCAGCGCTTCGAGAGTCCGAACGACCGACGCGATCTCCCCACCGGGAGGGACCGCGCGCACCGCGGTGGCTGCAGCCTCGGCGATGTCGGCCCCGAGGACGATGTAGGAGACCTCGACCTCGCCTCGGCGAACGGCGACGACGAACGCATAGCGCCGCTGGGCGGTCGGCAGGGGCGGGACTTCAGCCACCGCGATCACCGGTGCGGACACCTGTGCGGACACCGGTGCGGACACCGGTGCGGACACCGGTGCGGACACCGGTGCGGACACCGGTGCGGACACCGGTGCGGACACCGGTACGATCACCGGTACGATCACCGGTGCGGACACCGGTACGATCACCGCTGCGGACACCCGGGAAGGCGCGACCGCCGGTGCAACCGGACGGACATACCCGGGCAGCCCCCGACGAATTCGGTACTGATACAATGCACCGCGTGTAACGCCGGCTTTCCGAGCTAGCTCAGAGTCGGGCATGGTGCCGATGAGCGCGACGAAGGCGTCGAGCGGGGACTTGAGCCCATGTGGACGCGAGCCGATCTCCTGGCTGGGCACCTGCTTTTCCGGCTCAACCGCCCGGGCGGAAGCGGGGGCGCTGGCGATCCCTTGCCTCGCGCGGAAGGCGCGAACCGCCTTGCGGCTCACCCCGGCCCGGCGGGCCACCTCGCGGTCGGACTCCACCCCGAGAAGTTGACGAAACTGCTCGATCGCGGACGGTTTTCTGGGCGGCTGGGCGACTGGGAAGGCCACCACCGACACCGGAGCGGCTGGTTCGGGCGGCAGGCTGTTCGCCTCGACCATCGCCTCGGCAGAGGCGTCGCGCACGGGACGACGGGCCACCCCGACGCGCTTGATCGCCGAGGCGATCGCCCCGGCCGAGAGCTGAAAGCGCGACGCGACCGAGGGGATGGACTCGGTCTCGAGCAGCGGGAGGATCTCGGACCAAACTGGGCGAGTTTCGAGCGGTGCTTCCATCATGTGAATCTCCATTGCTCGCGGGGCGCGCGGGGGCAACCGATGCCAAGGGGCTGCGGTGGTATCCCATCGCGGCGCGGACCACCACGCGGGTTGCGCACGAAGGGCGACCTGAGGGACCACGGACCGCTCGGCTCCGCTGGTGTGCTACATTCGGCCGCATGCTCATCGCCCAAATCAGCGACCTGCACATCGGCCCGATCGGTAGTTCGCAGGACGAAAACTACAGGACGGCACACCACCTGGAGGCGGCGGTCACCCACCTGCTCGGGCTGCCGCGCCGACCCGATGTGGTGGTGGCGACCGGCGACCTCGTAGACGGGGGCCTGCCCGAAGAGTACGCGAGGCTCCGCTCGATACTGGCCCGGCTCCCGATGCCGGTCCTGGTGATCCCCGGCAACCACGATCGACGCGAGACGCTCGCGGCGGCGTTCGCCGACCAACCGTGGCTCCCGCAAGGGGGCGGATTCCTGCATTACACCTTGGAGAACTGGCCCGTACGGGTGATCGCGCTCGACACCACGGTCCCTGGCAAGGCCAGCGGCGAGATGTGTGCGGAGCGGCTCTCCTGGCTCGACCAACGCCTCTCTGAGCAACCGGACCGACCGACGATCCTGCTCATGCACCATCCGCCCTTCGCGACGGGGATCGCTGCGATGGACGAGATGGGCTTGTCGGGGAAGGAGGCGTTCGCGGCGGTGCTTCGACGGCATTCCCAGGTCGAGCGGATCCTGTGCGGGCACATCCATCGGCCGATCACCGCGCGGGTGGCCGGTACCGTGGCGACGGTCTGCCCCTCCACCGCCCATCAGATCGCGCTCGATCTGGGGCCCGAGCGTCGCCTGGCGGTGATCATGGAGCCGCCCGCCTGCATGCTCCACCTCTGGTCGCCAACTGGCCTCGTGAGTCACCTGAGTCCGATCGGACACCCGACTGCTCCCCACGTGCTGTTCGACGGAGCGCGTTGGCTCCCGGATAACAAGCTCCCACCAGGCTTTCACCTGGTAGCTCATCGCACGAGCAACACGCCACCCGCCTGCTCGACGTCGATTAACGACGTGTCCATGTAGATGGGGGCGCGTCCCCCTCCGTTGAAGACCAGGTCGTCGGAGATCACCGCACCATAGAAGGCGGCGGTGCCGTCGAGGCGAACCTGAGCCGTGGGAGCGTAGACGAGGCCGTAGAAAGTCGCGGTACCCCCGATGGTGACCCGCTCGTCCGAAGTAACGTTGATGGAAAAATCGTGAGGATCGCGGCTCGGATTGGCGATGCCTCCCCCGGAGATCGATACCGACGACGCGGTGTAGAGGGAGACCGCACCACGCGGGGCAATCGCAATCGACCCGCGCCCCGTGACCCGGAGCGGCGCGGCCAGCACATAGTCGCCTGGAGGCAGGATCATGGCGCGCGTGATGCCGTAGGGGAGCGGCCAGGCAACCGAGCCGACCGGCGCGCCGCTCGGGTCGTAATCGAGCTGCCGGGCGAGGTCTGCGGTCGAACCGGTGACGTTGGACGTGTCGCCGTCGATGTCCGCGCCCGGTCCCGCCCGCACGCTCCCGATGACCCCGGGCGCTCCGTGGAGCGCGATGTCGCCGTTGCTGCACACCGCGGCACTTTCGTCCGCGCTGAATTGCGGATCGAGGTGAATGGACGAGTCATACCCGATGATCTGGTTCGATCCACCGTTCACGGTGGCCTCCTCGAGCCCGATCAGCGTGCACACTGACGCGGGCAGGACGCGGGCGACGGCGACGGCCTCTACGTCGAGGGTGTCGTTTCCCCAGATCCGCGACAGGAAGGCCGTGCTGCCCTCGGTGTGGGCCCGCACCCAGACATCGGAACCGCCGGCGGACTCGGTCAGCACGCCGCGCGCGGTATCGAAGTCGCCACGCCGAACATCGGCGTCGTCTACGATGATGGAAAGACTGCCGACCTGGTTCAGTTGGGCCCAGCCCTGAGCCTGCGCCACGAGGTCGTCGCTTCCGGCCGCCAGCGAGATGGCGCCGGCCAATGCAGCCGCATCCGCCGCAGTCTGGCTCTGGGTTGCGGCCAGGTTTGCATACCCGAGGTCGAGGCCGAGGGCCCCAAAACCAACCGCAACGCTCGTTCCCAGTGCAAGGTGGATCGCCATGGACATCGGATACCTCCCCGAAGGTTCGCGTTCCTCTCGGGAAAGTGTTGCAGCAGGCGTGCCAGCCCAGGACGACCCGGCAGACGTTACAACGTGTTAATTCGTCGAGGGGCCCAGCCGATGGTGTCCGGCCGAACGAAAACGTCCGCCCGGACTCACGGCGACCACGTGACCTCGTAGATGGGACCATCCGCCCCGACCGCCCCGCTCGTGCTCTCGAGAGACTGCACGTAGGTCGCTCCGTCGTCGAGCACCGTCGGATAGCGGTACGTAACGAAGGTTTCGGTCGAATATGGATTATCGAGGATCACTGGACCCACGTCTCCGCTGTCGAGGTCGAGCCAGAAGATCCCCGAGCTGGCGTGATAGATCGCATAGTGCGTCCACATCGCCACGGTGCCGTCGTTGTAGAGGTGCGCGCTGGCGAACGTCTCGTTCAGCTGGTAGGCGCTCGCCGAGATCTGCGCGCCCACGTCGGTCGTCGCCCCGGTCGCGACGTCCCAATAGAACGGGCCGGTCGCCCAGGAGTAGAGGATTCCCTCGTCGTCCCAACTGAACGACTGAACCTCGGTCTCATTCCCGACCCAGGTGGCCTCGCAGCCCCCGGTCAGGTCCACCCGCCAGAGGCGCCCGCTCTCCAGCACCAACGCGATGTCGCCATCCACGGTGAAATCCCAGAACTCGGCCACCGGCAGGTCGCAGTCGGCCTCGAGACCGACCACCCGCACGGCGTCCTGCCCGGCCACCTTCTTCCACAACACACTGTCGCTGTCGGTGACGACATAGTAGGCGTCGGTGCCGTCCACCGCGTAGGCCCACCACTGGGCGTAGGACGGCTTGGGAAGCTCGAACACGTCGATCTGGGCATTCTCCCGCGCGATGTCGTAGACGTGGTAGGCGACGCTGCCCCCGTGGAGATCGCCGTGACGATCGCCTCCTTGCTCGCGCGATAGTTCGCGAGGTCGCCGCTGCCGATCGAGAAACCGTACTGCACCTGCTCCCTCGTCGTGTGGTCCAGGCTGTGGAGGATCGGGTCGAACGTAGACCCCGTCCAGAACAGGCGATTGCCGAACGAGGCCAACCCCTGCGCGCTCTCGTCCAACACCTCGGTGCGATTCGCTTCCAGCGCCTCGGCCACCTCCACGTACTCGGCCACGGCCTGCTCGGCGGCTTGGTTTCCGGTAAGACCGCTGTCTCCGGTGCCTTCTCCTCCCGAACACGCGAGGATGAAGCCCAGCGCGACCCCGCCCGCCCCTACCACAGCAAACCGCTCCATCCCGAACCTCCTCGGCAAGAGGTTGTCTCGGCAACGGGAAGCTGTCGAGACCCGGCGCGGGTCCGATTGGCCGGTCGCCCGAGACGATGCCCCGGATCCGTGTCATAGTGGCGGCCACACTCTCCGGAGGGGCCATGCGTCTCGTCACCGTCCTGTTTCTGATGGTCGCCTGCGGCGACAAAGCCACCGATGTGGCCACCGACACCGACACCGACACCGACACCGACACCGACACTGACACCGATACTGACACCGACGGGCCCATCGACCCGGCCACCGTGCCGCTCGCGGGGAGCTGTCCGAACGCCGAG
>CANLGQ010000069.1 GCA_947490265.1 Pseudomonadota bacterium
CGTCGCGCGACACCCGCACGCTCGTCGGGGTGGTCGATACGGTGCAACCGGTTGCACGGAGCTTTTCCAGCACCGCTGTCAAGAACGACGGATTGGTGTCGGTGACCTCGACCGAGCCACCGGTCGCCGCAGCCGCGGCGAGGAACGTGCCGGTCTCGATCCGATCCGGCACGATCGCATAGGGTCGAGAAGGAGGAGATAGACGGGCTACTCCCTCGATGATCAACGTGTCGGTGCCGATGCCCTCGATCCGGGCGCCGAGCGAGACCAGGAAGTGGCAGAGGTCGCTCACCTCGGGTTCCCGCGCCACGTTTCGGAGGGTGGTCGTGCCCCGCGCCAGGACGGCGGCCGACAGCACGTTCTCGGCGCCGGTCACGGTGGGCATGTCGAACCGGAAGTCAGCACCTCGCAAGTCGCCGCCTTTCCCGTGGATGTAGCCGCCGTCGAGCTGGAAACGGCAGCCGAGCGCCTCGAGGCCCTTGAGGTGCTGATCGATCGGCCGTGTGCCGATGGCGCAGCCGCCTGGCATGGAGACCTTGGCCTCGCCGGCCCGGGCGAGCAGGGGCCCGAGCACAAGGACCGAGGCGCGCATTCGCCGCACCACGTCGTACGGCGCTTCGCAGAACGCGATCCGACTGGTGTCGAGGCGCACGAGGTTTCCCTCCACCAGGCTCGGGCATCCGACGCGTCCGAGCAGCGACAGGGCCGACGAGGTGTCGGCGAGCTGCGGGATGTTCGCGAGGCGATGCTCACCGGGCGCGAGCAGGGTTGCGATCAGGATGGGCAGCGCCGCGTTCTTCGCGCCCGAGGCGCGGACGCTGCCCTGAAGGGGCCTGCCTCCTTCGACGACGATCTTGTCCACGAGGGCTCCGAGCGATGAGGGAGACGATCCCTACCATACCCGGCCGGCCGTCACTCGTCTGGTCGCTGGCCACCGTGGGTCAGACGCTTGGACCGCCAGTCGGTTCCCGGGTTGTCGAGTGCCCATCGGATGCGCGCCACCATGCCGCGGATCGCTTCGATCTCCCGGACACTCGCCGCGGCGCGCTGGAGCAGGCGCCGAAAGGTCAGCTGCACCCGACGCGGGTCCACGCCGCGCAGGTAACCGACGGTTCCCAGCAGCTCGGAGAGCGCGGCGATCACCGGCTCGGCCGTGGCCACGTCTGCCGGGTGGTCCCGGCGATCGGGGCGATCCTGGTCGGACGTGGACGTCTCGGCCCCGGGGGTTCCCCCGAGCCGCCGCCCGGTTGCCGCATCGGGGTCGAACAGCGTCCACGCGGTCAGGAGCGCGGCCTGTCCCAGGTTCAAGCTAGCGTGTTCGGCCGTTGGGATCCGAAGGATCGCCTCGCACCGGCCGAGCTCGGCCTCGGTCAGGCCGCTGTCCTCGCGTCCGAAGAGGATCGCGGTCGGGATGCCTGGTTCGACCGACACCCGGGCGGCGAGATCGGCGGGTCCGATCACCGGGCGACCCCGGCGGCGATGTCGGGCGGTCGTCCCGACCACCCGGGTGATCCCGGTGAGTGCCAGGTCGAGCGTGGGGTAGACGCGGATCCGGTGGAGGAGTTCCTCGCACCCCGGCGCCATCCAGCGCGCCTGTTCCGGATCCCACGCCTCCGGCGCCACGAGCGCGAGGTCGGTGAGTCCGAGGTTGTGCATCGCGCGGGCCACCGCGCCGACGTTGCCGGGATGCTGGGGGGCGACGAGCACGAACCGGAGGGGCGACTGCCGGACTGGCTTCAGGACCCTCCGCCGAAGAGGCGGCCCAGCCAGGCAAAAAAGCGCACAATTATGCCGCGTTTTTGAGCTGCCACCACTACGGCGGCTGGCCGCGCGGGCACCGGCGTGGGGGCTTTCTTTCCGCTTTGTCCACGGGTTTTCCCTGCAGGGGCGGCGGTCGCGTCGTCGAGCGGGGCCGGCATTTCCTCGTCGGCTTGCTTGCGAGCGGTGCCCAGCTTGGGCTTGGCGGTGAGGGACGAGACGGGCATTGCCAGCGGGGCAGGGGACACCACGCTGTCGGGCTCGCCTTCGGGATCCCCCAGCTTCTTTTTCACCACCTTCTTCTTCGCCGCACCGCCGCTTCCGGCGGGTTCCCCCGGGTCTTTCCCTAGCTTGAGACGGGATTCCACCAGCTGCCCGGTCTCGAGGTCGCGAGCGGTCAGGTTCAGAATGCCTTCGGAGTCGATGTGGAAGGTCACTTCGACCTTCACCGAGCCTTTTACCGCCTCGCGCAGGCCCGAGAAAACGAAGGTTCCGAGGAGATCGTTTTCAGCGACTTGTCGAGATTCGCCCTGATAGATGCGCAGCATGATCGAGCGCTGGTTGTCCTTGCTCGTCATCAGGGTGCGGGTCTTGTAGTCGGGCAGGGGCTGGTTCTTGGCGAACAGCACGTGCATCGACCCATCGGTCTTGCTGATTCCGATCGCCATCGGCAAGACGTCGAGCAGCGTCATGTCCTGCGGGCCGGCCTTGCTCGAGAGCGAATGCGCCATGATCGCCGCGCCGATCGCCACCGCCTCGTCGGGGTGCACCTTGTGGGAGGGCGGCTTTCCAGCGAATTGCTCGAGCTTTCGCCGGACCATCGGCATGCGCGATTGACCGCCGACGAGCAGCACCTCGTCGAGTTGCTCGCGCGACGATCCCGCCTCGTGGAGGATGCGCTCGCAGGTGGCCATCGAGCGATCGACCAGGTCTTCCGTCAGCTTCTCGAGCTGGTCGCGGCCCACGACGACGTCGAGGTCGAGGTGGGTCTCGTCGTCGTCGACACACACGTCTTCGAGCTTGACGTGGGTGCTCGTCTCGGAGGAGAGGCGGATCTTGGCCTGTTCCGAGGCATCGCGGATGCGGGCCACCGCCCTGCGATCGTAGGACAGGTCGATGCCGGTGTCATCGACGAACTTTTGGAGTACGAACTGCATCATCCGATCGTCGAAGTCCACCCCTCCGAGGAACGTGTCGCCCCCGGTCGCGATGACTTCGAAGATCTTGTCCTTGATGTCAATGATGGAGATGTCGAACGTTCCACCGCCGAGATCGTAGATCGCGACGCGCTGGTTCAGGGTGCGGCCGAGGCCGTAGGCGAGGGCCGCCGCAGTCGGCTCGTTCAGGACCCGGAGCACCTTCAACCCGGCGAGCTTTCCGGCGCTGCGAACCGCCTGGCGCTGCCGGTCGTTGAAGTACGCCGGGACCGTGATGACCGCCTGATCGACCTCCTCGTTGATCGCCTCTTCGGCGGCCTCTTTGATGCGGCGGAGGATTGCGGCGGAGATTTGCTCGAGGGTGAACACCTGGTCCGACACCTTGATGAGCACTTCGGAGGACTCGCCCTCCATCAGCTCATAGGTGAAAACCTGCTTCATCTTCTCCATGACGTTCGAGCCGTATTGTCGGCCGATCAAGCGCTTGCTGGCCTGCACCGTGGCGTTCGGGTCGAGCTCGGCGTGCTTCTTGGCCTCGGTGCCGACCAGCCGATTCCCCTGCTTGTCGATGGCGAACACGGAGGGGATGGTCCGCGAGCCGTCGCGGTAGGTGATCACCGTCGGTGTTCGGTTCTCGACGTAGGCGGCACACGAGTTCGTAGTGCCTAGGTCGATCCCGATCGCTCTTCCCATCGACGTGGTTCCTTGCGCGCAGCGCTGTGACGGCGCCCCGGCGCACGCCGACGGCATAGCACGGCGGGATCTTGCGGGTCAACGCAATCCCGGTGGCTCGGTTGCCCCACGGAGGACGGACGGATTACGACGACGGGGTCCCGGGAGGTACGGCTTGGAGCGCCAGGGCGCGGGTCTCGCAGCGCGTTTTCGCCGGGCAGTCGCTGCAGCGACCGCTCAGAAAGGCGAGGAGGAAGCCGCAAGGGAACGGGCCCGCCAGGCCGCGACAATCGCTCGCGACGAGCTGTTCCGCGATCTGGTCGCGTTTGCGCAGGAAACAGGCTTTGTCACCGCCACACGCGACGAGGTGGGCGTCATCCTGCGCTGGCGAGACGCGTGGGTCCATTTCCAGCCGGTGGGCGACGCCGACGCGGTCAGAGTGCGCTTCGACGGCGCCTCGGAGGACGAACATCGACTCTATCGGGAAGCCCTGCTGGGCGAGCGCTGGGTGTGGGCGTGGAGCCGCCGGGGTCGGGAGGACCGCCTCCCGCTGTTTGACCAGGGCCTCCTTGCGTTGCTCGTGAAGGCGCTCGGGCTTCCCGACCCGGACACGGCGCCCGCCGAGGCCGAGCTCCCTTCGGGGGCAGCCCCGTCGGCTCGAAAAAAGCTTTGAGAGCGCTTATTCGGGAGTGATGGTGACTCGGAGGCCGACCACCGCGCGGTCGGTCGCGGCGTCGATCGAGAAGAGGCACCGTCCCACCCGGATCTGATCGCCAGGACGAGGGATCCGGCCGGTCAGATGGAGCAGCATGCCGGCGACGGTCTCGTAGTCCCCGTCGGGGAGCTTCCGCCCGATCGCCGTCGCAACCTGCTCCACGGTCGCGCGGCCCATGACGCGCCACTCCCGGTCGGAGATCCGCCGCACCACGACCTCCTCCTCGTCGCGCTCATCACGGATGTTCCCGAGGAGGTTGGCGAGCAAGTCCGCGGTCGTCACGATTCCGGCCGACCCGCCATACTCATCCACAACGACCGCGAGGTGCTCGCCCGACGAGCGCAGCTCGCGCAGCAGCTCGTCGACCTTCTTCGCTTCGGGCACGAGCCGAACGGGGCGCACGATCTCGGCGAGCTTCTGTTCGTCGGCGGCCTGGAGGAGGTCGCGGTGTTCGACGATGCCGATCAGGTTGTCCACCCGGTCACGAAAGACGGGGATCCGACTGTATCCCTCGGCCATGACGACCCGAACGGCTTCGGCGACCGTGGCGGTCTCGGGCAGCGCACACAGATCGATCAGGGGGGTCATCGACTCCTCGACCGGGAGGTCTCCGAGCTGGAACACCCGCTGGATGAGCCGTCGATCGTCGGGGTCGAGGCGGGCGCTCCGGTCGTCGAGCAGCGAGACGATCTCGTCTCTCCGCATCGGGCGCTCCGGGGGGGCCAGGCGCCGGAAGATCGCCGCCCAGGCAGCCAGGATGCCGAGAACGGGCGTGAAGGCGATCTCCGCCAGCCGAATCGGGTAGACCAAGACCGGGGCGAGAGTGTCGGCATGCGCAGCATAGACGAGCTTCGGAACGGCTTCTCCGAATACGAGGGCGAACGGAACATAGGCGACCGCGACCCAGACCCCGATCGGGCCTTGGAGCCACGCGGACACGGCGAGCGTGGCCCCCGCGACGAGCGCGAGGTTCGTGCCCAGCAGGCACGTCGCCAGCAGCCGATCCCGGCGAGCGAGCACCTCGATCGCCCGAGCCGCGCCCGCCTCGCCGTGCTCGGCGCGCTCCGCGAGATGGGTGCGATTGGCGGTCAAGAGCGCCATCTCGCTGCCGGCGAAGAAACCCTCGACCAGCACGGCTGCGAACATCCATCCGGCGATTGGGGCGATCAATTGGCCCCCTGCGCGGTGACTGGCTCGATCGCGACCTGACTGATCCGGCGCCCGTCCATCTCGCGCACGACGAAGGACTGGCCGCTCCAGGTCACGCTGTCACCGCGTCGAGGCAGGCGACCGAGCTGGTAAAACACGAACCCGCCGAGCGTGTGGTACTCACCGGCGGGCAGCGTGACGCCGGTTGCGTCGCGGAAGTCGTCGACGTCGGTCAAGCCGTCGAGGAGCCACGAGCCGTTGCGTGGCTCGGGAGCGGATTCCGGCGCCATCGCCTCGTCCTCGCCCATGAGCTCCTGGAGCAGGTCGTCGAGCGTCACGAGGCCCAGCAGCGTGCCGTGCTCGTCGACGACGAACGCCATTTGGAACTGTTTTTCGAGAAACTCCCTGAGCATCGAGTCGGCGGGTCGACTGGCGGGGACGAACATGGGCGGCACGAGGAGCGATCGGAGCTGACGGGGCCCCGCGGGGGGCGCATGCCTGTGTTTCAGGAGGTCCTTCAGCAACAACACGCCGACGATGTCGTCGTTGCGCGAACCGTGGATCGGCACCCGCGCCCGCTCGGATTCCCGGCAGCGCTTCACCAGGTCGTCCCACGGAAGGGTGAGTGGAAGGGAGAACATCTCGGTTCGCGGGGTCATGAGGCGCTCGACCGTCTTGTCGTCGAGTTCGAACACCGCCTCGATGATCTCCCGTTCCATCTCGTCGAGTGCGCCCGAAGCCGCCCCGGTGCCAATCAGGTCCAGCAGATCGGCAGTTCCGAGGGCGATTTGCCAGCGGTCTGGGTCGGCACCGAGGCGCCGGGCCAGCCACCCCACGACGGCGGCGTAGCCGATGCGGATGGGCGCGACGATCCAGCCGAACACCGCGAGCAACGGGAGCGCCGCTCTCGCCCACGGACGCGGCCATGCCGTGGCGAGCGCCTTCGGCATGATCTCGGCGACGAGCACGATGATCGGCGTCAGCACCAACACGTTCAGCCAGCTCTGGCCGGGCCACCAGCGAGAGACGAGGACCGCCCCTCCGATGGCGAGCGCCAGGTTGGCCCCTACGTTTCCGAGGAGCAGGGTGGTCAGGAGCGCATGGCGCCGAGAGAGCAGCGCCCGGACGCGATGGTCGAGATCCTCGCTGCGCCCGGCGGCGCGGCGGTCGTTGGCCAGGATGAAGAGCGCGGTCTCCGTCCCCGAGAAGAAAGACGAAACCGCTAAGAGGCCAAGCACGGCTCCGGTCCCGATCGCCGGGAGGTTCATGCGTCGCCTCGGCGAAAGTGTTCGAAGCCGAGTCGGGGCCACGGCTCGCCGTCGAGACGGAGGTCGCCGGTCGTGAAGGCCCCGATCCGAGCGACGACCCGCCGGTGGTGGCCGGCGGCCAGCGCGATGGCGTCTCGGTTGACGACCGGCGCGCTGAACAGCAACTGGTAGTCTTCTCCGCCGGCTACCTGGATCTCCCACGGGTCGGGCCCCAGCTCCGCGTGCCCCGGCAAGGCGGCGCGCTGCACGTCGGCGCCGACCCCGGATGCGGCGCACAGTCGGCGAAGATCCAGCGACAAGCCATCTGAGAGGTCCATCGCTGCCGACGCGAGACCGACCAGGTCGGCTGCGAGGTCGAGCGGTGGATCGGGCCGCCGGAGCGCAGCCAACGCCGCCGGACCCGGCGCCTCCCACGACCAGCCGGCGCCGGCGAGACCGATCGGGCCGGTGACCCAGAGGTCGTCGCCGGGCCTGCCGCCCGACCGGGTCAGGGGCCGCGCGGGCGCCCGGCCGCCGAGCGTGGCCGATGCGAAGCGCGGGCCGGGAGACCGGGTGGTATCGCCGCCGACCAGGCTGACCCCCCAGCGGCGCGCGGCAGCGGAAAACCCGACGGCGAAGGACTCGACCCAGCCCAGCTCGAGCGGCTCCGGGAGCGACAGGGCGAGGAGCGCCCAGGTGGGCCTCGCGCCCATCGCCGCGAGGTCGCTGACCGAGACGGCGAGCACCTTCCATCCCACGTCCTCGGGGGAGAGGCGGTGGTTCCAGTGAATGCCTTCGACGAGTGTGTCGACGGTGATCGCCGTTCCGTCTGCGAGCAAGGCTGCATCGTCGCCAGGTCCCAGGCGGACATCACCGGCGAGGGGCATCCGCGAGGTCAGGATGCGGATCACCGAGTCTTCGGCAGAATGTGGGGGTTCCAGTGCGCGTCTCCGCCGGCCTGATCTGAGTATACCCTAGCCTACCGCGCCGGAAGGGTGGCCAGCACGCTGATGCCCCCGCGCCCGATCGTCAGCAGCAGCATCTCGCGAGACAAGGTGTGATCCACTGGATCGAAGCCGGTGACCCCGGTGACGGTGCCGCTCGGGTGGGCCGACAGGAGCGCCGCCCGGAACGCGTCGCGGGTGGTTGGCCGGCCGGACGCAGCCGAGGCCACGATCCGTCCTGCATCGGCTGCCGCAGCCTCGAGGCTGGTCGGCGTCCGGCCCAGGGCGGACCGGAATCCTGCGCTGAATTCCGCCATGACGGGGCGATCCGTGGCGCCGCTGGCGAGGAAGACGTCGGTGAACATCGCGCCGCGGACGTACTCGTTCCCCGCAGTGACGAGTTGGGCACTGTTGTACCCGTTCAGCCCGATCAGCGGGATCGGCCGAATGTTGGGGTGCGGAGCGAAGGTACCCAGCGGGAATTCCTCGAACGCCAGGCCGGCGCAGGCCAGCGGGATGCGCCGGGCGTTGTCGGGGAGGAAGAGCGCGTCGTAGTCCAGGTTGTTCTTGGGGGAGTCAGCGAGGGCCAACGCCGCGGCCGCCTCGGTCACCACGTTCGCCTCTGGGTCGTAGCTGGCCACCGCCCCGATGCTTCCGCCGGCGGCCTTCACGACCTCGCCGAAGACCGCCGCGGCGTGGGTTCCGTAGTCGTCGCTCGGCGCGAAGATCCCGAAGCGAGCGATGCCCTTCGTCGCGACGAGCCACGTGACGAGGCCCTCGATCTGCTCTCGAGGGGTGACGGCGGCCTGAACCACCCAGGGGAACCGGGCCGGCTGGTCGAGTCCCTGCGACAGGGCGACCATCGGGAGGTGGCTGTGGTTCGCAACGGTGGCCGCAGCCTCCGCCTCATCGGCCAGGAGCGGCCCGACCACGGCGATCGCCCCATCGACGAGCGCCGCTTTCTCCACGGCCGCTGCGGCCTTTCCGGCCTCTGCGCCGGAGTCGACGAAGACGAGGCCGGTCGTCCCCCCGCCCTGCTTCCAGCCGTACTCGAAGGCCTCGCGCACCTGCCCGCCCACCGCCTCGAATTTTCCCGACAGCGGGAGCAGGACCGCGATCCGGCCGGGCACGACCGGCGCGGCGTCGATCCGGCGAAGGAGCCAGCTCGCGGCTTCGGCATCGGTCGAACCGGGCGTCGCGCCGGCGCGCGCGGACTCGGCCAGCCGTCGGGCTTCGTCGCGCTGGCCAGCGCCGAGTGCCGCTTCGGCCTTCTCCAGCGAGGTGCCCGCCGGACCCACCGCGGCACCCGTGGACAGCAACGCGAGGTCGGCGCTGACCCGGGCGAAGACCACCGCGTCTTCGCGCGCATAGGCCAGGGCCTTGCGGCTCGTGTGGGCGACGCGCACGGGGTCGTTTTCCGCCGCTGCGCGCCGGGCCAGGAGGAGGAACCGGTCCGCGTTCTGGGTGGCGGGAACTAGTTTTTCGGTGGGTCGATTCAGTAAGTCGACCGTGTGCGGACTCATCGGGCCGGCCCCACCGGGGGTCACGAGTGCGAGCCCGAGTTCGGCCGCCGCTGCGGCCTCTCCGGACAGGGCGCGGGTGAACCAGAGGTGGGCGGCGTCTTCGTCGCCGGCGAGCCGGTGTTGTTCTCCCGCGTAGACCGCCAGGAGGGGCGCCCCTTCGGTGCTCTGCTGCGACTCCCATGCGGCCTCGAGCACAGCGATCGCCTTGGCGCGATCGGTCGTCGCCCACGCCAGCGCGTCGTCGATCGCCTCGGGCCGCCGGCCGGCGCTTGCCGCGGAGGGGGCCAGCCCGAGCGCTGCCAGGAGAAAACAAAGTACAAATCTCATTTCCTTGCCTCGACTGCCCGATCGAACGTCGCTCGGCGCGGGTGAGCACCCACCGGAAGCGTCGCGGCCCACCCGGACAGCCCGGCGCGCATCGACGGGTCGAGCCCCTCGGGGACCTCGAGCGCGAGCTGAAAGTGCAGATCGCCCCTTGCACCGCCCCCGAGGGCGGGGAGTCCGCGCCCGCTCAGTCGGAGGACCTTGCCGGGCGGGCTTCCGGCCGGGATGCGGATCGCGGTGCTGCCTTCGAGCGTCGGGACGACCAGCTCTCCGCCGAGGGCGAGCTCGCTGAAGGTGACCGGCAGATCGATGACCACGTCGTCGCCCCGTCGCCGGAACAGCGCGTGATCCGCCACGTTGACGATCACGAACAGGTCCCCCTCCGCGCCTTCGCCCCGAGGGGCGTTGCCCTTCGCGGCCAGTTTGAGCTTCTGCCCGGTTCCGACGCCAGCCGGGACTTTGACGCGGAGCACGTCTTCCAGGGACACCCGACCTTCGCCCCGGCAGGCCGGGCAGGGCGCGGTGGGCACCCACCCGCGGCCGCTGCAATGGTAGCAGCTCGTGCGAAACAGCCGAGAACCGGTTGCTTTTCCGGATCCAGCGCACACGTCGCATCGGGCGCGGGCGTTGGTCTCGGCACCGGCCCCCGTGCAGGTGCGGCACCGGATCCGCCGGGGAACATGGATCTCCCGTTCCCCGCCCGTGGCGACGTCCTCGAGGGTGACGCTGATCGTGTATCGAAGGTCTTCGCCTCGTTCCGCGCTACGCCAGCGGAACAGGTTGCCGAGCATCGTGCCGACGACCTCGTTCACCTCCTCCGGTCGGGGCGGCCGGCCGTCTTCGGTGTACAGCGGCCCGAGGCGGTCGTAGCGAGCGCGGCGCTCGGCGTCGGAGAGCACCCGATAGGCCTCGGCGATGTCCTTGAAACGACCGGCTGCCTCGTCGGTGCCGTTGTGGTCGGGGTGCCAGCGCCGCGCGAGCTTGCGGTACGCCTTCTTGACCTCGTCGGCGCTTGCGCTGCGTTCGACGCCGAGGATGTTGTAGTAGTCGCGGGCAGCCACGCCGGTTTCCTCGATCGCTTGAGGACTTAACCTGTTCGGAGCGGTTCCAGCCCGGACACGAGGCGTGCGACGATCGCGTCGGCGAGTGGCCACCCGGCGGGGCCGAGCCGCACGACCGGGCCCACGACCTCGAGGTAGCCCGCGGCCTCCATGCGCCGGACCTCGGCCGACGCAGGCCGCATCGCATAGCGCTGAGCGAACGCGTCGAAGTCGATGCCTTCCCGACCGCGGAGGCCGCTGATCAATCGATCGCGCGCCTCTCGATCCGGGTCGGGCGGCTCCCGAACCGCGATCGCGTCCGGGGCGGTGAGCCAGGTGTCGAGGTCGCGGTGATTGACCCATCGCGACCCGTCGGGGGCCAGGCCGTGCGCCGACGGACCGAGACCCAGGTAGGGGATGTCCTGCCAATAGCCTCGGTTGTGGCGCGACTCGTGGCCTGGACGCGCGAAGTTCGAGACCTCGTATCGGGCGAGTCCGGCCGCCGCGAGGCGAACGACGAGGTGGTCGTACATCTCTCGCCACAGGTCGTCGTCGGCCGGCCGAAGTCGACCGCGGGCCGCCGCGCGAGCGAAGGGGGTTCCGGGTTCGACGGTGAGCCCGTACACCGAGAGATGAGGCGGCTCTGCCGCGAGCAAGTGGTCGAGGTCGAGGTCGAGATCGGCCATCGACTGATCCGAGAGGCCGAACATCAGATCGGCCGACCAGGTGGTGAGCCCGGCGCGCTGGATCAGGCTCAGGGCGGCGATCGGGGACGGCCGCCCGAGTCGCCGAAGGTGGCGCCGATCGAAGCTCTGGACGCCGAGAGACACGCGGTTGACCCCCGCAGCCTGCAAGCCGGCGAGCGATGCGGCGGAGAGGTCCTCGGGGTTCACCTCGGCGGTGACCTCTGCGCCGGGCTGTCGAGGGAGGAGGTCGAGCACCCGCCGAAGGACCGCGTTGGGGAGGCGAGACGGGGTTCCGCCGCCGACATAGACCGTCTCGGCCAGGCCGTCGAAACCGGGCGGGCGGCGCTCCCACTCCCACGCGATCCGGTCGGCCCAGGCATCGTAGGCAGCCCCGGGGTGGTCTGGGACGACGGCGAAGGCGCAATACGGGCAGATCACCCTGCACCATGGGACGTGGACGTAGGCTCCCCAGATCATCCGGGGCGGGTCACGACGACCAGCGGGTCGGCCAGGGCGAGGGCGGAGAAGGCACGGCGAATGTCGGCGACCCCCACGGCCTCGAGCGCGGCGCGATGCCCCGCGAGGCCCGATGGAAGGGAAAACACCGCCGAAGCGGCGAGATCGGCGGCTCGGCTGGCGACGCGCTGGAGGCTCGCGGCGAGGAATCCCATTGCCTGTCGCCGAGCGCGATCGACCTCTTCGCGGGAAGGCCCGTCGGCGGCAAACCGAGCGAGCTCAGCCTGCAGCGCGTCCGCGGCTTCATCGGCGCGGCCCGGCGCGGTGGCCAGGGTCGCCGCGAAGATCCCCCCGCCCGCCTCGCAGGCGTACTCCGCCGAGACGCTGTACGCGAGGCTCCGCACCTCGCGAAGGGCCAGGAACAGGCGGCCCGCTTGCGCGGTGAGGATGGCGGTTCCGAGCTCCAGGGCGGCGCGATCCGGGTGGCCCAGTCCCGGCGCGCGGGCGGCCACGAACACGTGGGATTGAGCGTGGCCGGCGCGGGCCTCGCGGATGCCCCGCGCCGGGGCGCCCGGCGGCGGCAGTTCGGACGGGCGTCGCAGACCGGTCGGCAGCGCAGCGGCAACCGGCTCGAGGGCCGCGAGGACCGCGTCGGGGTCGCATCGCCCGCACACCGCGACGACCAGGTTCTCCGCTTGGGCCCAGGCACCATGCACCTCGGCGAGCCGGTGGGGGGTGATCGCGGCGAGGCTCGCGGCGGTCCCGCAACCGGGGAGGCGCCACGGGTGGCCGGGCCACAGGGCGGCCCAGATCCGCTCCCAGGCCAGCTCATCGGGCTCGTCGGGGAGCGTGTCGACCTCCTCCTGAAGCTCGGCCTGCACCCGCTCCCACGCCTCGGCGTCGAAGCGCGGGCGGGTCAGCAGGTCGGCGACCAGGTCGGCCCCGTCGAGCAGGTTTTCAGCTGGAAAACTGGCCGAGATCCCGGCGGATCCGCGCGAGCAGCTCGCCTCGACGACCCCCCCGAGGGCGTCCACCGCCTCGCTCCACCCGACGGTGTCGAGCTCGCCGGCTCCGGAGGTGACCATCCGGGCCCAAGCCCGGGTGCTCCCGGCGGTGCGCGGCACCTCCCGCGTGCCGCCCCCGAGACCGAGGACGCGGATCGCGGCGACTCGCTGGGCGTCGGGTTGGATGCGCACGCGGAGCCCGCCGGCCAGCGTTCGCTCGACCAGCCCTGTCGGGTGGGCGACCGGGCGCGGCGGCCGGAGCGCCTTGCCGAGCGCCTTCGCCGAGACCCGCGGACCCACCGCCGACACGACCGCCCGCTCCGGCTGGAGCCACGTCGCGGCTGCGCGTTGCACGTCGTCGGCAGTGGTCGCGGCGATTGACCGTCGCCAGTGCTCCGCTCCGTCCGACCGCCCGGTCCGGATCCGATGCCACAGCAGGTCAGCCGCCCGGCCTTCGACCGTCTCGTGCGAGAAGAGGAGGTCTGCCGCCATCAGATCGCGGGCCTGGGCGACGAGTCGGCCCGCGGTGCGACCCCGGGCGACGGCAAGGACCTCGTCCACCGCCGCCGTGACGCTCTCGGCCACGTGCTCGACGGTGGGGAACCAGCCGATCGAGAGCTGGGATCCGTGGAGGCGCCAGGTGGTGTCCGACCAGACACCGGCGGCGAATCCGGTTTCGACCTGGAGGCGGACCGGCAACAGCGCGCCTCCCCCGTGACCGAGGAGCGCGGAGGTCACGTCGAGCGCGGCTTGATCCGGGTGCTCCACCCCGGGGATCCGCCAACCGAGCTGGACCGCCGACGTCTCGAGCGAGCGCCGGGTCACGACGGCGGCGCGGTCGGCCGGGAGAGGGCCGGGATCCGACACGGGAGCGCGGCTGGAACCACGCCGCCATTGTCCGAAGTGCCGCTGTGCCATCGGCAGAACCGAGCTGGCATCGACGGGCCCGACCACGGCGAGCCAGGCCCGACCGGCCCCCCAGCCGCGCTCCCAGAATCGGGCCGTCCGAGCCGCCGTAAAGGCCGCCACGCTCGCGGGCGTACCGAGGATCGACCGGGCATAGGGATGGCGGTCGAACAGGAGGTGTTCCAGGGCCTCGCCGGCGATCATGGCCGGATCATCCAGGTCGGCACGGATCTCTTCGATGACGACCGGGATCTCTCGCGCCACCTCGTCCGCGTCGAAGCGGGGGGCCTGAGCCAGATCCGCCAGAACCTCGAGCGCGTCGGCCCAGCCCTCGGCGCCCACCGTGGCCTCGAGCTCGGTCTGGTCCTCGGAGGTGAACGCCTCGAGCTCGCCGCCGAGCGCCTCGATCGCTGCTGCTGAGCCACCGATGCCGCGCTTGGCCGTGCCTTTGAAGACCATGTGCTCGAGGAAGTGGGCGAGCCCCTCCTCCCCGGGCTCCTCGTCCGCCGAGCCGCACTCGATCCACAGGTGCACGGCCGCCACTGCCGCGTCGGCAGTTTCGACGAGGACGCGAAGGCCGTTGTCCAGCGTGTGCTCGGAGGTCAGCGGGCCGGCCCTCCGACCTGCACGTCGCTCGGGCAGTCCGGGCGATCGTCGATCTGGTACCAGCCGAGCTCGTCCTGCCAGTATTCGCCTTGGAACGGCCACACCGTGAAGCCAACCTTCTCTTTTCGCAGCTTCTTCAAACGTCCGGTCGGGTCGCCGAAGCCGAGGTCGCCGGTCGCCGCGGCGCGCTGGTACAGGTCGGCTTCGAGCGTGGTAATGTCGATGCCGGTGATCTGGATTCCCTCGAGCATCGACCGCAGGTCGGCGCGGGCTTCGGTGATTCGGGTGCGCACCCGGGCGGCCTCCTCCGCGGTGCGGGCAGCCTTTCGCGCCTCGATCCAGGAGTGGGCGACGGTCGCGATCCGCTTGCCTGCGAAGGTAGGCGCGGCCACTTCCTTGTCGGCCTCGGCGACGAATCGGAGCGCGTCGGCGAAGCGATCATCGTGGCTGTAGGTGCGCACCATCGCCGCCGGCAACGTGGTCGGCTGGCCGGCGCGGAGCTTTCGGATGTCGTCGAGGATGGCGACATCGTCCATGCCGGGGAGCGTGCGATCGATCTCGGCTGCGATCGGCTGGTAGCGAGCTCCGAAGGCGTCGATTCGCTTCTTGGCCTCGGGGAACTTGCACATCATGAAGAACGAGTACGACCGCAAGAGGTCGGCCTCGGGGTAGTACCAGTCGTCGAAGAAGGGAGATTCGAGGGTCATGAGCATGCCGAGCGCGCCCGGCATGTCGTCGGCTCGGAAGTGGCTCCACGCCCGCTCGAACTGCGCCTCGGGCCAGTACTCGTTGCTGCGCGGGAGTTCGGCGAAGTGAAAGATCGCCATCCCGTAATTGTCGGCCGCGTAATAGGTTCGGGCCAGGTTGAGCTGCTGGGTGCGCAGCCAGCGGTCGTCGCGACCCGCCCGCTCGCCAGCCCGGATCGCGTCTTGAAGCGGGGCGACCGCGTCGAGGCTCCGGTTCTGGCTGGCCAGGGTGATTCCGAGGAGCGAAAGCACCTCCGGCCAATTCGGGCCGTCGGGGTTGCCGAGCTGCAGGAGCCCCATCGCGTCGCCGAGGTGGTCGTGTTGGAGCGCCCAGCGGCCTGCGACCTCGGCGATGCGGCCGCGGGTGAGGGGATCGACCGGGAAACCAGGGGCCTGGGCGAGGGCCTCGCCCAGCGGCCCCTCGTCGCCGAGCTGCTGGGCGACATCGATGGCGATTCCGACGAGCGGCCCCATGGCGGTCGGATCCAGCTTGATCGACCGCGTCCAAGCCGATTCGGCGGCGATGTCGAGTCCTGCCTGGTCGAGGATGACCCCAAGCCGCGCCCAGGCCTCGGCATGGAGCGGCGTTCGTGCAGGATCTTCAGCGATCGCGAGCAGCAGGTCGGCCTTGGACCCTGCGTCGGATTCCGCGTCGATCGAGGCGAAGGCAGCCGCGCGTTGTTCGGCGGTCAGCGAGGCCGGCGCGGGCGACGCGGCCAGCACAGCGCCAGCCAGCAGGAGCGAGAGGGAGCCCATCATTGGCGGGGCGGGGGGGCGGCGCTGAAGAACGTGAGGCCGACCTGGACGTTGGCGTTCTGCTTGAGGTTCCAGGTCTGGGTGAGGGCGCGCCGCTCGAGGATCACGTCGTCGCGAAGCTCGGTTCGCAGCGTGGTCTTCTCGCCGAGCCACATCCGTGCGCCGAGCGCGGGGGACAGCGTGGGCCCAAACGCGAGGGTTCCATCCGGAAAAACCGATTGCTCGATCGCTGCGCCTGCCCGGCCGGCGCCGTAGACGTCGAAGTGGATGACGCGCGCGCCGTTCCAGTTCAGCTTGGCGTAGATCGGGCTCCACTGGACCCCGGCGAGGGCCGAGCCGAGGTAGCGGTAGGCGTACGGGGCGACGCCGAAGGTCGGGGACTCGAGCTGTTTCGTCACGCCGTTCTTGAAGCCATAGCCACCGCCGAGGATCACGCTGATCGCGAGCGAGTCCGACCCGTGGCGGTCGTAGCTGAGCTGCACGTTCGGGCTGACGACGTAGCCGTCGAACGGGATGATCCCGAGGTGGACGCCGAACTCGGAGCGCTCATGCTTGGGGTACAGCATCTTTTGGACGACGCTGATGTCTTCGTTCTTGAGCACGCCGATGTCGAGCGTATCAGCCGCTAACGCCGATTCTTGCAAGGCGGCGGCGCCGAGGAG
The DNA here is from genome assembly GCA_947490265.1 of Pseudomonadota bacterium. Classification (GTDB taxonomy): domain Bacteria; phylum Myxococcota_A; class UBA796; order UBA796; genus CANLGQ01. Next base: position 16,352 of record CANLGQ010000069.1, read on the forward strand.
TGCGATGGCGAGGCGAGGCATGTCGGATCCGTGCAATCGTGGGTGGTCAGAAGGGCAGGTCGCGCGGCATGCCGTCGACGGGCTGGTAGTAGACCTGGACGTCGCTTTCGAAGCCTGGAACGGCAGCGCCGTGGAACACCACGGAGTTGTCTTCCGGGCGGTACGTCCAGCCGTCGGAGAAGCGCTCGATGCCGAACTGGTCGGTGTGAACGTCGGCCGACTCGAGGACCTCGTGGCCGTCGACGAAGACGATGATGGTGTCCTCGTCGGGCACCGACTGCAGCGGGAACGCGTTGAAGAGGTTCTGCAGCAGGTCGCCGAGCTGTTCGAGGGCCTCTCCGAAGTCGGCGGTGTTGCACGCATCGTCCTGCACGCCGGCCCCGTTCTCGTGGATGACGCCATCGTCGATCGGGATGTAGAGCCCGTTGGTCTGCTCGACCATGTACTTGTACCGGATCACCCCCCATTCCACCGCCGCGCCGGGGCACACCACCGTGTAGTCCTCGTCGAGGGTGGGCGCGATCGCGACCCACGCCATGCGGTGCTGAAACGTGTTGAACAGGGCCTCGTACTTCAGCGGGATTTCCTCGGCGGTCGGGAGCCGGGCCGAGTCGTCGCCCTCGTCGCTCACGATGACCGGGATCAGGGTCGACCCCTCTCGCAGAAACCCCTCGTTCGAGAGCGTGTCGCTCA